>JBIRBF010000025.1:0-20586 GCA_044326505.1 Candidatus Nanopelagicales bacterium
CCCCCCCCCCCCCCACCCCCCCCCCCCCCCGCGGGGGGGGGGGCCGCCCCCCCCCCCCCCCCGCCACTCAGTCGTTGACGGAAGGCCGGCTGCCCTTCCCGTCCGCTGTCGCGGGCTTCGCGGCCGCGGAGACAACCGCCCAGGGCACCCGCACGGCGGCCTGACCGATGCTCACTGGCACCTTCAACGCGCTCTGCCCCAACTCGAGCGGGACCCTGGCCACAGAGCGGGCGATCTGCGGCGCACGTGGCTCGGCAGCGCTCGGCGGCGGGGACGCCGCCGGGGCCACCCGCCGAATTCGCCGCCGAATCCGCCGCTGCTTCACATCCGCTGCGGCCGCCCGGCGCAGGGGCCGCTTCTTCGCCAACGTCTGTCGGGTCACGCGGACCTGCCGCCGGCGCAGGTGGGTGAACTGGACCAAGCGCCCGCGCTCGGCCAGGGCGTCGTCGCCCAGAGCCACGCCTGCGGCCTCCAGAGCGGCGCCCCGGGCAGCCTGGACTAAGTCACGGTCAAGCACACTTCGACGGTAAGCCCGTGGGCCCTCAGCCCAGGCGTCGGCGCGCCGGGGTGCGCCTTACCCTGTGTGCATGGCTTCGCTCCTGCTTTCCCGACCCGACCTCGACTTCCTGCTCTACGAGTGGCTGGGCTGCGAGGGACTCGTCGAGCGGCCGCACTACGCCGAGCACTCGCGCGAGACCTTCGACGCGGCCATGGAGCTGAGCGAGACGGTGGCGACCCGCCATTTCGCCCCGCATAACAAGCGCAACGACGCCGAGGAGCCGCAGTTCGACGGCGAGCGCGTGATCATGCACCCGGAGGTTGCCGAGGCCCTCGCGGTCTTCGCCGACACCGGACTCGTCGCCGCCGGACTGCCGGCCAGCGCGGGGGGCATGCAACTACCGGCGACGTTGACCATGGCCTGCTTCGCTTGGTTCCAGGCCGCCAACGTGGGCACGGCCGCCTATCCCTTCCTTACGGCGGCCAACGCCAGCCTGCTCATCGCCCACGGCACGCCCGAGCAGATCGATACCTGGGTCACGCCCATGATCGAGGGCCGCTTCTACGGCACCATGTGCCTGTCTGAGCCGCAGGCGGGCTCCTCGCTGGCCGACGTCACCACCCGCGCTGAGCCGCAGCCCGACGGCACCTACCGGGTCTTCGGCAACAAGATGTGGATCTCCGGCGGCGAGCAGGACCTAAGCGAGAACATCGTCCATCTGGTGCTGGCGCGCGTGCCCGGCTCGCCGCCCGGGGTCAAAGGGCTGTCGCTGTTCATCGTGCCCAAGTACATGTTGGCCGAGGATGGCAGTCGGGGCGAGCGCAACGACGTCGTGCTCGCCGGCCTCAACCACAAGATGGGCTACCGCGGCACCACCAACACCATGCTCAACTTCGGCGAAGGCAAGTTCACCCCCGACGGCGAGCCCGGCGCTGTCGGCTACCTGATCGGCGAGCAGAACCGCGGCCTGTCCTACATGTTCCACATGATGAACGAGGCCCGGGTGGGGGTGGGCCTCGGCGCCGTCGCCCTCGGTTACACCGGGTACCTGCACGCGCTGGACTACGCGCGCACCCGGGAGCAGGGCCGGCCCCTGACCGACCGCGACCCGACGTCGGCCCAGATCCCCATCATCGAGCACACCGACGTCCGCCGGATGCTGCTGGCACAGAAGGCCTACGTCGAGGGCGGCCTAGCGCTGAGCCTGTACTGCGCGCGCCTGCTGGATGAAGAGGTCAGCACGGAGTCGGCCGACGATGCAGCCGAGGCGCACCGGCTGTTGGAGGTGCTCACCCCGATCGCCAAGAGCTGGCCGTCGCAGTGGTGCCTGGAGGCCAATTCGTTGGCCATCCAGGTGCATGGCGGCTACGGGTACACCCGCGAGTACAACGTCGAGCAGTTCTACCGCGACAACCGCCTCAACCCGATCCACGAGGGCACCCACGGCATCCAAGGCCTGGACTTGCTGGGCCGCAAGGTCATCGCCGAGGGCGGCGCGGGGCTCGGCGCCCTGGTCGGCCGGATGACGGCCACCGCCGAGCGGGCTCGGACTCGGGCGGCCGAGCAGCCCGATGCCCTCGGCTCGGCCGATCTGACGGGATTCGCCGACGCGCTCATGGCGGCTGCCGGGCGGCTGGCAACCACCACGATGACCGTCTGGGGCAGCCGCGATCCAGCCCTGGCCCTGGCCAACGCCAGCGCCTACCTGGAGGCAGCCGGCCACGTGGTGGTCGCCTGGCTGTGGCTCGAGCAGGTGCTGGCCGCGGCCGGCAGGGAGGGCGCCTTCTACGACGGCAAACGGGCGGCGGGGGCTTACTTCTTCCGCTACGAGTTGCCCAAGACCGGACCGCTCTTCGATCTGCTCGACAGACTCGATCGCACGGTGCTCGACATGCCCGGGGACGTCCTGTGAGCACCATCGAAGGCTTCGACCAGCTGGGCCTGCCGACAGCCCTCGCCGAGCACGTCGCCGACCTGGGCTACGAGGCCCCGACGCCCATCCAGGCCGCCGCGGTGCCAGCCATGCTCGCCGGCCACGACCTGCTCTGCCAAGCAGCCACCGGCACCGGCAAGACGGCCGCCTTCGCGCTGCCCATGATTGCCTCGATCGCGGCCGCCGGCGGTGCCGAGGGGCGGGCTACGACCTCCCCTGCGGGCCTCGTCCTCGCTCCCACCCGCGAGTTGTGCATCCAGGTCTCCGAGGCAGTCCACCGCTACGGCCAGCCGTTCGGCATCCGCACCCTGCCGGTCTACGGCGGGCAGCCCATCGGGCGTCAGATCTTCGCCCTTAAGCGCGGTGCGGACATCGTGGTAGCCACACCGGGGCGGGCCCTGGACCTGATCCAGCGCAACATCCTGCACCTCGAGGACATCCGGATCGCAGTACTCGACGAGGCCGACGAGATGCTCGACATGGGCTTCGCCGAGGACCTCGAGGCGATCCTCGCCGCGACGCCGGACGAGCGCCAGACAGTGATGTTCTCGGCCACGATGCCCAAACGCATGCGCCGCATCGCCAAGGAGCACCTGCGCGATCCGCAGCGCATCGAGATCGGCCGCGACCTCGCCGCCGAGGACGAGAAGCCCACGATCGCCCAGACCGCCTACATCGTCTCGCGCCAGCACAAGGTGGCGGCCCTGTGCCGCCTGCTCGACGTCCACACGCCCGCGGCCGCCCTGGTGTTCTGCCGCACCCGTGCCGAGGTCGACCAACTCGCCGAGACACTCAACGCGCGGGGCTACCGTGCCGAGGGCCTGCACGGCGGCATGGATCAGACCCAGCGCGACCGGGTGATGGGACGGCTGCGCAGCGGAGGCGCGGAGCTGCTCCTCGCGACCGATGTGGCCGCTCGCGGCCTCGATGTCGATCACCTCACGCACGTGGTCAACTTCGACGTGCCGGCGGCGCCAGAGTCCTACGTCCATCGCATCGGCCGGGTCGGCCGCGGCGGCCGGACTGGCACGGCCATCACGATCGCGGAGCCACGCGAGCGCCGCCAGCTCGCGGCCATCGAGCGAGCCACCGGGCAGCGGATCCAGATCGCGCCGGTGCCGTCGTCCGCCGAGCTGCGCCAGTTGCGGTTGGCGGCCACCCGCGCCGCGCTCGCGGAGCTGTGCCTGAGCGACGACCTGGACACCTTCCGGCCGATCGTGGCCGAGCTGAGCTCCGAGATCGATCCGGACACCGTCACACTGGCCGCTGTGAAGATGGCCCATCTGGCCACCGCCGGCGAGGAGGGGGAGAACGAGATCCCCGCCCCGGCTGAGGCCCGCCCGGGAGGCAGCCGCAAGGACGGCAAACGCGGCGAGGGCAAGGGAGGACCCGGCAAGCGGACCGAGGGTGCCTACGCGGAGGGCAAGCGCAGCAGCGGCCGTTCGTCCGAACGTGCGGCCAGCGCCCCGCCCGCCAGCGGGAAGCAGCGCATCTTCATCAACGCCGGTGCGGACGCCGGCCTGCGAGCCAAGGACGTCGTCGGCGCGATCGCCAACGAGACCGACCTCTCCGGCAAGCAGATCGGCCCCATCAGCATCGGCGCCCGCGGCACCACCGTGGACGTCCCCGCGAACGCCGCCGCAGAGGTCATCGGCGCCCTGTCCAGGACCCGCGTCAAGGGCCGCCGGGTGAAGGCGCGCGCCGACCGCGGCTGACGGGTCGCGACGAGCACGACACAGCTATTCGAGTATTCGGCTTGTGTTTTAGGACATTGTCCTGGTACGCTCAAGCCATCAAGGGAAGCAGTTAGTCCGTAGTCGAACGAATGGAGTCACCATGAGGAACAACCGAATCACCCGCGCCACCGCCGCCACCCTGCTGGGCCTCGGCGCAGCCCTCGCCCCGGTCGGCGTCGCCTTCGCAGCGCCCGCGCCCGCTGCCCCGGCGCCCGCTGCCCCGGCGCCCGCTGCCCCCGCGCCCGCTGCGCCAGCCCTGCCGGGCCCCGCAACCGCCCCGTTCGCCAACACCCTCGACAGCCGGCTCACCGTCAAGAACGACACCGGCGCCACGATGACCGTGTGGATGGGCGCCGGCAGCGCGTCCGAGGTGCCCACCCAGGTGACTCGGGTGGAACCCGGACAGACCACGTCAATGCAGGGCTTCAGCTACTTGCCGGGCGGCAAGGACGTCGTGGCCACCATCGACTACACCTGGAGCCCGGTTGGCTCCAGCGACCGGGTCACCGTGGACGCGAAGAACCCCACGTTCGGCTGGCCGAGCCTGCACGTCCAGGGTTACGACCGCGATGGCCTCGCCGCGGGTGAGACCGTCACCCGCACGACCGGTGCCCACACGCTGGAACTGCACCGCAACACGGACCTGCCCGACGCCAAGGACATGTGGGTCACCGTCAAGAGCTGACCCGCCGCCCTGAACCAGCAGCCGCCGCCGGCCATCCGTACCGTTGGATCATGAACGCAGTGATCACTCCCGCCACCGAGTACGTGGAGGTCGGCGGCGGCATCACGCTCGCCTACGAGGCCTTCGGCGACCCGTCGGATCAGCCCATGCTGCTGGTGATGGGCCTGGGAACGCAGATGATCGGCTGGCCGGACGAGCTTTGCCGCGCGCTGGCCGACGAGGGCCGCTACGTCGTGCGGTTCGACAATCGCGATGCCGGACTATCCACCCACCTCGACTCCGTGGCCCCGCCCGCCCCGGCCAAGGTCCTGGCCCGAGTGGCTCCCCCGCCCTACACCGTGGCGGACATGGCCGATGATGCACTGCGGCTGATGGCGGCCCTGGGCTTCGGCAAGGCCGACGTCGTAGGTGCTTCGATGGGTGGTTTCATCGCCCAGACGATGGCGCTGCGCGCACCCGAACAGGTGGCATCGCTCGGGTTGATCATGACGTCGACCGGATCCCGGCGGGTGGGCCTGCCAAAGCCGTCGTCGATGCGACCGCTGATCTTCCGACAGCAGCCGCGCACACCGGAAGAGGCCGAGGACATGGTCGTCGCCACGTTCCGCCGCATCGGTTCGCCCGGCTTCCCGTTCGACGAGGATGCGATCAGGACCATGACGCGGCGCTCGATGGCGCGCAGCCAGGATCCCGCGGGAGTGCTGCGCCAACTAGGCGCCGTGCTCGCCCAGCCCGATCGCACCCGCGACCTGGGATCGATCCGAGTGCCGACGGTCGTCGTGCACGGGCTAGCCGATCCACTCGTCAACCCGTCCGGCGGCATGGCTCTGGCCCGGGCGATCCCTGCCTCCAAGTTCGTCGGCTTCACCGGCATGGGGCACGACCTCCCGCAGCCACTGTGGCCGGCGATCGGCGCGGAGTTGAGCGCGAACGCGCGGATCAGGACGGCGCCAGAGCCACCAGCCCGCCACCAGTGATGTCGGTCGGCGGCAGGCCGCAGACCAACAAGCGCGCCGTCGCCTGACCCGCGCCGAACACCCGCCAGTCGCAACTGAAGTAGTACTCGCCGCCGTTGGGGCTCGCGACGCCCGAGTACGCGCCGGGGCCTTTCACCGCCTCGGCGATGTTCATGGCGAACCCATCGCTGATGACGTCGGCTTCCCTGCACACGCGCCAGGATCCCGTCGCGCCCACAAGGGCGTAGTCATTCGGGCAACCGGAGCCGTCAACGGTCGAGCCGCTGTATCGCGCCAGTGCAGCCTCACCTGCTTCGGGCGTAGACGCCGTCGGCGGTCTGGACGGTCGATACCGTGCAGTCGGCCAGCGCCCAGGAGGTAACCGGATCGTCCTGCGGACCACTGCCGGTGCCGGTTTGATCTGCGAGCTGAGCGACCGCTGGGGCACCGGGTGCTGGTGTCTCGGCCGCTGCGGCCGTGTTTGCCGTTGCCGACGAGGCAGGCCCAACGGGCGGCGAGGCTGTTGCCGACGCCGACGCCGACACCGACACCGACATCGGCGCAAGGCCGAGCCTGCGCCTCGCATAACCGCCCGCGCGATCCACGCATCCTCCCCCAGCCCCGAGTGCCGCCCCGAAAGCACACCATCGCCCCCAGTATCACCCCCACCGGACCGTCGGCTCTAGCCCAATGGGAACCCCCGCCAGCCCCCATGTCGGCTGCCGGCCAGGTGCACGCCAATGATCGACCAGCTGGTCGGGGTCCAGCGGTACACGGCGTTCTGGTCAAACCTCCGGGCAAGGTCGAGCACCAGGTCCTCCGGCGCGCCGCAGACCAGCAGCGAGTCCTCCGACCAGTCTCCCTCCATCGCCCGGCCGACGGCCTCGTGCCCGCGGTGCCCAGCCTCGGCGACCGCCGCGGCCAAGTCCAGGTGGCGCTGTCGGTTCTGGCTCGGCGGCAAGGGCGCGCTGCCTGGGTTATGACCTGTCAAAACCCAGGCTGTTGCCACCTCCGCCAAGCACATCGCAGCGACGCCCTCGCGCCAGCCCTCGACGGCCGGGCCAGTGTCGTCCGCGTCCCGGATGACGGGCTCGATGGCCCAGACCGAGCCGTCGACATCCACGAACTCGACCCAGGTGCGGGCGTAGGCACGCCACAGGTGGTCGCTCATCGCTCACCAGTCTGGCACCCGGCCGCGCGACCCGGGCTAGCCTCGGTGCGTGACCGGGCAGCCTGACGCATCGTCGGCCCTGCCGGCCGGATCATGGGCCGCGACGGCGGCGACGCGAGCCTCGATGCAGGGCAACCGCCGCCGGGACACAGCCCCCGAGCTGGCGATCCGCCGCCTGCTGCACGCCCGCGGCATGCGCTACCGGGTGGACTACTCGCTGCCTTTCGACCGGCGGCGCAAGGCCGACATAGTGTTCACCCGCTGGCACATCGCGGTGTTCATCGACGGCTGCTACTGGCACGGCTGCCCCGAGCACGGTTCGCTTCCCAAGACCAATGCCGAGTACTGGTCATCCAAGATCGCCGGCAACCGAGCCCGCGACGCTGACACGAACGGTCGCTTGCTCGCCGCCGAATGGACCGTGATGCGCTTCTGGGAGCACGAGCCGCCGACCGAGGTGGCATCAGCCATCGAGGCAGTGGTCGCCGAACGCCGGGCAACCCCCTCGCGGGTCATTCACTGAAGCGGCGTCAGTCGGTCGACGTCAACGCCAGTGGGGCCGGCTGCTCGCAGTTCGGCACCGCCGGCCGGCCGGCGAAGCGGTCGCCGATCCACCCGGTGGCCAACGCGCCGCCAATAGACCCCTCGTACATGTGTGTCTGCAGGTTGAGCGTCTCAGGAGTGCCGCGCAGCGGCCCGAGCCACTGCACTGCCAGGTTCGATCCAGCCGCGCACCATTCCTTCTGCATGGCCACGATGCTCAGCGGGACGACCACGCCGTCGTTCACGCTCTCGATCACCAGCGCCGGCATGGTCGCATTCAGCGGGGGCGCGGACTGCTCCGCGATGGCCGTGCGCCAGGAGGGATCGTCGTTGGGGTTCTTCGAGAAGAACTTCTCGTCGAAGAACCCCCGCACCTCACCATCCAGGATGCCGTCGATCAGGCACTTCTCAGCGACCTCTTTGTAGCCCTTGACCGCATCCGGCGTGCCGACCGCGTCGAGCGAGAGGTTGGGGTAGACCAGCGGGAACGACTCGAAGACCTCCGCGCCGATGACCCAGGATGTGTTGGTGTTCCAGAGCTCATCGACCAGGTCGCTCAGGGCTGCTGCCGGAGCGGCGCCAGCCACCCCCACCAACGTCAGTTCGGGGGCATACTGCGGCGCCACCGCTCCGGTCCACATCGCCGCGTGGCCGCCTTGCGAGTGCCCGTACACCGCGTAGTCCGAGCCCGCGCCGGTCCCGGGCAGCCGCTGAGCCGCCCGGACAGCGTTGATGACGTCGTAGGCCTCGGACTTGCCCACCAGATAGAGCTCCGTGCCGTCCGTACCAAGTCCGGCATAGTCCGTCGCGGTGACCACCCAGCCGAGGTTGAGCATGCCGGGCAGCCATGTCAACAGGTCGTGGTTGGCCGTGCGGGAGGGCGCGCAGGAATCCCCCATCCCGACCGTCGGGTGGGCCCACGACACGACCTTCCGCCCGCCTTCCGGCGGAGCACCAGCCGGGGTGAAGACCATGCCCGAGCTCACCCGCGGCTCGCCGTTGGGCCCCTGGGTCAGGTACATGATCCGCTGGGCCTGGGTTCCGGCGGGCAGGGTGAAGCCGGAGGTGATCGGCTCGCTCTTGAGCACGTCGCCAGGCTTGCCGGCCGGCAGCGGCGAGGGAGTCTGGTAGAAGCTCGCCAAGGCGCTCTGCCGCTTGTCGTTCTCCCACTTGCCCCACACCAAGTACCCGACGCCAGCGATGACTGCCACGAGCACGACGGCCACGACGAACACAACAATCGTCTTGAATTCACGCACGAAGGTGAGCGTAGCCGCGACCGGGCTGCGACGGGACCCCAATCGCCACGCAGCCACCTCCATGATCGTCAGGACTTGAGGTACGCCAGGGCGACACGAAGTCCTGATGATCATGCCCGTGGCCGGCACACGAGTCCGATGACCCTGCAGGCGCGACCACGCAGCGACGTACTGTGGCAGTGGGACCAATCTGAGGAGGCTGTCATGGACAAGGACAGCGACACCACCGGCACGATCGTCGTCGGCGTCGACGGTTCAGAAGCCAGCGCGCGGGCGCTTGAGTGGGCGGTTCACGAGGCCGAGTTGCGCCATGCGCGGCTGCACGCCGTGTGGGCGTGGGACTACATGGCCGGCGGGACGGCCTGGCCGGGCCCCGCCGTCGAGGTGACGTGGGACGAGGCTGAACAGGCGGCCGCCGTCCGCGCCAGCCTCAAATCGGCCGTTGAGGCGGGCACCGCGGGACGCACACTGCCACACGTCGAGATGAGCGATGTCATGGGCAACCCGGCTGCGGCGCTCATGGACACCGCCGAGCGCGACGGAGCCGCGATGATCGTCGTCGGCAGCCGCGGCCGGGGCGGGTTCAAGCGGCTACTGCTGGGGTCGGTCAGCGAGCAGTGCGCCACCCACGCACACTGCCCGGTCGTGGTGGTGCGGTAACCCGCGGGCTGAGTCCCGGAATGCCACGCCGCACGGGCGTCAGATCGCCGGAATCCGATCGCGCCACGGGCGCACCCGCTCCAGTTGTGCGGCGAGGCTGAACAGCGTTGCCTCGTCGCCGAAGCGGCCGGCGAACTGCACTCCGATGGGCAGATCGCGCTCGTCCCAGAACAGCGGCACGCTCATCGCAGGCTGACCCGTCATGTTGAACACCTGCGTGTTGGGAGTCTTGGCCAACGAGTTGGCCGCCAGCTGCCCCAGCACCGCCCGCATGACCGGCCCCACCGAGGCTCGACGCAGCGTCGCCAGCGCGGCCCGCTCGGC
Organism: Candidatus Nanopelagicales bacterium; assembly: GCA_044326505.1. Taxonomy (GTDB): domain Bacteria; phylum Actinomycetota; class Actinomycetes; order S36-B12; family UBA10799; genus JACJWR01. Next base: position 9,767 of record JBIRBF010000025.1, read on the forward strand.
GGTAGAAGGGGCCAGCTCGCCGATGAGCACAGGAGGTGCCGCCGTGGTGGCGCTCAGGTGCACATCGAGCGCATGGTCGTCATAGAACCGTGCGATCGTGCGGCCGAGCCGCGCAGCGGTGCGCTGCGCCTCCTCCAGCTCGCGGGCGCTGAGCACATCGCCGACCTGGCGGAGGAACCACGTGGCGGCTTCGAAGTCGTCCGACGACACCTTCCGACCGCTCAGCGCGCCGGTCTCGAGCACGTCCGCGGCGATGCTGGCCGCGACGATGGACAGATAGGCCCGCGCCACGACCTCCCGATCGAGGGGCAGGTCCACCTCCACGAGTTCGTGGCCGAGCTCGGCCAGCAGTTCCACGGCGTCGAGCACGGCTGCGACGTTCTCCGGTGACTGCTTGTCGGCCAGCTGCGCGGCGAGGCTGTAGCCGATGCGCAACTTGCCCGGCTCGCTGGCCGCCGCAGCCGCGAACGAGGCCGGGGCGGGTGGCTCGGCGTAGGGGGCGCCGACGTCCACCCCGTGGGTGGCATCCAGCACCGCCGCGCTGTCGCGCACCGAGATGCTCACGACGTGTGGCGCCACCAGACCGTCCCAGCCCTGACCTACCAGCGGCCCCATGGGCATCCGTCCGCGCGTCGGTTTGAGGCCGAAGATGCCGCAGGACGACGAGGGAATCCGGATCGACCCGCCACCGTCGCCAGCGTGCGCCATCGGAACGATGCGCGCCGCCACCGCGGCAGCCGATCCACCGGAGGACCCGCCCGGGGTCCGTTGCAGGTCCCACGGGTTGTGGCAGGGGCCGCGCAACTCGGACTCGGTGACGCCCATGATCCCGAACTCGGGAGTGTTGGTCTTGCCGAAGATCACCAGCCCAGACCGCTTGTAGCGGGCGAACAACTCGGAGTCCAAGGACGCCCGGTAGTCCTTCAGCGAGCGACTCGACGCGGTGTATGGCTCGCCGTGCAGCATGCCGTCGAGGTCCTTGACCAGGAACGGAACGCCCGCGAACGGTCCGCCCGCGGAAGTCGCCGCGTCGGCCTCTGCCCTCGCCGCATCGTCCCGCCGGACGACGATGGCATTGAGTGCCTTGTCGACCGCGTTCGCCCGCGCGATGGCCGCGTCGAGCACCTCGTCGGCGCTCACCTGACCGGTGCGGATCAACTCGGCCAGGGCTGTCGCATCGTGCTCGGCATATTCGTGGTGGTCCATGGAGGACATGACACCACCCTTGGCGGCACGAGTCGAACCGCGCGGGCGCCCTTCGCGAGTTACCTCCGTTGGCGGCGCCGGCGCGGAGGGCCGTACCGCTACTGGCCTGCCGCGTCGCCCACATAGGCCGCGAGGTGCTCGCCGGTGAGAGTCGAGCGCGCCGCGACAAGGTCCGCGGGTGTGCCTTCGAAGACGATGCGGCCGCCGTCGTGACCAGCGCCGGGCCCCAAGTCGATGATCCAGTCCGCCCGCGCCATCACCGCCTGGTGGTGCTCGATGACGATCACCGACTTACCGCCGTCGACGAGCCGGTCGAGGAGCCCGAGCAGTTGTTCGACATCGGCCAGGTGCAAACCGGTGGTCGGCTCGTCCAGCACATAGATGCCGCCCTTCTCGCCCAGGTGGGTGGCCAGTTTCAGTCGCTGGCGCTCACCGCCGGACAGAGTTGTGAGCGGCTGGCCCAGGCTCAGGTAGCCGAGGCCCACATCGGCCAGGCGCAGGAGGATCGTGTGCGCCGCGGGCGTTCGGGCATCGCCTGCGGCGAAGAAGTCCAGCGCCTCCGACACCGGCATCGCCAGAACTTGACTGATGTCCTTGCCGCCGACGCGGTACTCGAGCACCGAGGCATCGAACCGCTTGCCCTCGCAGACCTCGCAGGCGGTGGCGACGCTGGCCATGATCCCGAGGTCGGTGTAGATGACGCCGGCCCCTTTGCAGTTGGGGCATGCGCCCTCTGAGTTGGCGCTGAAGAGGGCGGGCTTCACCCCGTTGTCCTTGGCGAACTTCTTGCGGATGGGGTCCAGCAGGCCCGTGTAGGTGGCGGGATTGCTGCGATTGGAGCCCTTGATCCCGGCCTGATCGATCGACACGACTGCGGCATCCGACGGCAGGCTGCCGTGGATCAGGGAGCTCTTGCCCGAGCCGGCCACGCCAGTGACCACGACGAGCACGCCAAGCGGGATATCCACATCCACGTCGCGAAGGTTGTGCCGGTTGGCTCCCCTGATGGGCAGCACGCCCGTCGGCGTGCGCACCTCGGGCTTGACTGCGGCCCGGTCGTCAAGGTGGCGCCCAGTCAGCGTGCCGCTGCTCCGCAGCTCGGCAACCGTGCCTTCGAAGCACACCTCGCCGCCAGCAGAGCCAGCGCCGGGCCCAAGGTCGACGACGTGGTCGGCGATAGAGATCGCTTCCGGCTTGTGCTCGACCACCAGCACGGTGTTCCCCTTGTCCCGCAGCCGCAGCAACAGCTCGTTCATGCGGGTGATGTCGTGCGGGTGCAGGCCGATGGTGGGCTCGTCGAACACGTACGTGACATCCGTCAACGACGAGCCCAGGTGGCGGATCATCTTGGTCCGCTGCGCCTCCCCGCCGGACAACGTGCCGGACGACCGATCCAGCGACAAGTAGCCCAAGCCGATCTCAACGAACGAGTCCAGCGTGTGGCGCAGCGCGCCGAGCAGTGGGGCCACCGTCGGGTCCTCGACCTGCGCAACCCAGTCGGCGAGGTCGCTGATCTGCATCGCGCAAGCGTCAGCGATGTTGATGCCGTTGATCTGCGCCGACCGCGCGCCCTCGCTCAGCCGGGAGCCGCCGCACTCCGGGCACGGGGCGAACGCGACCGCCCGGTCCACAAATGCCCGGATGTGCGGCTGCATGGCTTCGCGGTCCTTGGACAGCAGCGACTTCTGAAGCTTCGGGATGAGGCCTTCGAAGGTCATGTTCATCTTCTCGATCTTGACCTTGACCGGCTCGTGGTAGAGGAAGTCCCGCAGCTCCTGCGACGTGTAGTCGCGGATCGGCTTGTCCGGGTCGACGAAGCCGGATTGGCCGATGATGCGGGTGGCCCAGCCATCGGCGGTATAGCCGGGAATGGTGATAGCGCCCTCGTTGAGGGACTTGGAGTCGTCGTAGATCTGCGTGAGGTCGATGTCGGTGACCCGGCCCATGCCCTCGCACCGCGGGCACATGCCGCCGGTCTGCGTGAACGTGCGCCGCACGGTGGTGGCCTTGCCGTCCTGGCCGCCCTTGTCGATCGTCATTGTGCCCGAGGCTGTCACCGACGGGACGTTGAACGAGAACGCCTGCGGCGGGCCGACGTGGGGTTGGCCGATCCTGCTGAACAGCACGCGGAGCATCGCGTTGGCGTCCGTCACCGTGCCGACGGTCGAACGGGAGTTGGCCCCCATGCGCTCCTGGTCCACCAGGATCGCCGTGGTCAGGCCCTCGAGGACGTCGACGTCGGGCCGGGCGAGCGACGGCATGAAGCCCTGCAGGAACGCGCTGTAGGTCTCGTTGATCAGCCGTTGGGATTCCGCCGCGATCGTGGCGAAGACCAGCGAGCTCTTGCCCGAGCCGGACACGCCCGTGAATACGGTGACCCGGCGCTTCGGCAACTCGACGCTGATGTTCTTGAGGTTGTTCTCGCGCGCGCCCTGGACCCGGATCAGGTCGTGGGTGTCGGCGGCTGCGTTTCGGCTGGTGGAACCGGTGTTCGCCATCGCCAGATGCTAGCCGCGGACCTGCGAAGCACGCTGCCCGTTCGCAGGCCGGGGACGCCTGGCCCGCCCGCCGCGCCGCGCGTTTGCGCCCACCGAGGCCGTTTGCGCCCACCTCTTGACCTTGACGTTACGTCAACCCATACCGTCGGCGATATGGACGCGAGGGATTGGCCGATCAGCCAGGTCGCCCGAGTTGGCGGCGGCACTGTCCGACCACCTTGACCTGCTCCACAAAGAGCATCAGCGGCTCGCGCGTCGCATCGCCGCCGTGGAACTCACCATCAGCGCCCTACGAGAGGACACCGACAGCATGGCCGAGGACATGCTCGACGGCTTCGACCCGAGTGACCACCGAGAGGGGGTCGAACAGCGGTGGGGCGCCGCCGCCTACCGGCAAGGCAACGACTGGTGGCAGTCGATGACCAACCACGAGCGCAGCGATTGGCGGCGGCAATCCGAGCGGCTGCGCCAGGACTGGATCGACGCGGCTGGCGACCCCTCCACCGCCGCCAACTACCGTGGCCGGACCGGCGCGGAGTTCGTCCGCGCCACCCTGCTGGCGCACCTGGACAGCCTCGGCTGAGCGTCGGAACGACTCCCCTACGCTGGCTGCATGGCACGCTTCTACGACGTCCATCCGGCCAATCCGCAGCCGCGCGCAATCGCGCAAGTCGTCCAACTCGTGCGCGACGGCGGCCTCGTCGCCTACCCCACCGACTCCGGATACGCCTTCGGCTGGATGATCGGCAACGCCGACGGTCTTGAGCGGATCGCTGCCATCCGCCACCTGGACTCCCACCACCACTACACGCTGGTGTGCCACGACATCGCCCAGGTGAGTCAGTTCGTGTCGCTCAGCAACCGCGCGTTTCGCTCGATCAAGTCCGTCACGCCAGGACCGTACACGTTCATCCTGCCGGCCTCGCGCGAGGTGCCGCGGCGGTTGGCACACCCCAAGAAGCGCACGGTCGGGGTGCGGATCCCAGACGACGCAGTGGCCCAGGCACTCGTGTCCGAACTGGGCGAGCCGCTGATGTCGAGCACGCTGCTGCTGCCCGGCGACGACGAGCCGATGTCGCGCGGCTGGGAGGTCAAGGAGCGGCTCGACGCGCTCGTCGACGCGGTCGTCGACTCGGGCGACTGCCTGGCTCAGCCGACCACCGTCGTGGACTTGACCGGGGGGTCGGCCGAGGTTGTGCGGCTGGGCGCCGGCGACCCCGCCCCGTTCGAGTGAGGCCGTGGGGCGACACGCGCCGACCCGTCAGGACTCGCAGACCCGACCGTCACCGTCGGCGTCCTTGTACCAGGAGTACTCCGGGTTCACGCCCGCCAGATAGGGGCCGAAGCCGGCGCGTTTCGCCGCCGCGCAACTGCTGAACTTCGGGTCCAGCGCGGCCTCGGCGCCCAGCAGCGGCTGCTGCTGCGCCACGGTGGGTGTGGGGGTAGGAGTGGGGGTCGGGCTCAGGGCGCAGGCACTCGCGTCGGACGAGTAGTCCGCGGCGATGTAGGCCGACTCTCGGGGATGGAAGCCGTAGCCGTCCCGGGAGTCGTATCGGGCGATCGCCAGTCCGGTGGAGATCATGTGCAGGTTCAGGTCGGCGCCATCGGTGGTCTGGACGTAGCGCAGCAGTCGACCGTATTTGTCGACGTCGTCCTGGGCGCCCGGCACCAGCACCACCTGGTTGCCGTGCGCCGAGATCGCGCCCTGCAGCTCATCGCCCGCCGCACGGTAGTTGCAGTCGCCGACTTCCGGGGTGTCGATTCCGATCATGCGGATGCGGCCGGCGCTGGTGACGATTGTGTCGCCGTCCACGACATCCACGACGGCCACCGACTGACCCGTCTGCGGCGCGGGCGTGGCCACCGGCGAGGGTTTGACGGGGCTGGGGACGACCGGTGCCGCCGGTACAGCCGGGGCGGTGGGCACGTCGGCTGGCGGCACCGCCGGAGCGGGGGTAACAGCGGCATCCACGGCAGGGGCCGAACCCGCTGGTGTCACCGCATCGGGTGTGGCCCCGTCCCCGCGCGCTGACTCAGCCGCACTCGAAGAGGAGGCGGCTGCCACCGGCTGGGCCGGTCCAGAGTCGCTCGCCCGCGCCAGCCCGATCAGGAGCATCAACCCCAGAACGGCCGCGACCACGGAGGCCCCGACCACAAATGCCGCGCGCCGGCCGCCGCCACCACCAGTCATCTGCCCGCGCGACACCATGCCCATCACATTCCCCACATATGCTCACCCCAAACCTAGCCCGCCGCCGATCGCGGCGGTAGCGAGCGCAACCTGGGGAGGGGATCGATGCGCATCCTGCACACGTCGGATTGGCATCTGGGTCGCACGCTCAAGGGCATCGCCCTCGACGATGCCCACCGCACCGCCATCGACCGGATCGCCCAGATCGTCGAAGAGCGCGACGTCGAACTGGTCATCATCGCCGGCGACGTCTACGACCGCGCGATCCCCCACACTGACGCCGTCAAGCTGCTGGGGCGGGCCCTGTCCACCCTGTGCCAGCAGGTGCCCGTCGTGGTGACACCGGGCAACCACGACTCGGCGGTGCGCCTCGGCTTCGGCGCCGGGCTGTTCACCGACCGGCTGCACGTGCGCGCCGCACTGGCCGAGGCCGACAGCCCGGTGCTGCTGCGCGACGAACACGGCGATGTCGCGATCTATCCCCTGCCCTACCTCGACGCCGAAGAGGTGCGCCAGTTCGCCCGGCGCGAGGACGACCTCGACGTTGCTCGCAGCCAAGCCGCCGCAACCGAGTACGTGATGGCGCGGGTGCGCGCCGACCTGGATCGGCGGGGGGGCGTGCGATCGGTGGTCGTGGCGCACGCCTTCGTGGTGGACGCGGCCCGCGTCGAGCCCGCGGCAGGCGCTGAGCCGGACCAGGCGAGGGGCGCCACCTCGGACCCACCCGGCGACCCCACATCGGAGTTCGGCAGCGAGTCCGAGCGCGACATCACCGCCGGCGGCCTGGACGTGGTGCCGACCAGCACCTTCGACGGTGTGTCCTACGTCGCCCTCGGCCACCTGCACGGGGCGCAGACGCGCACGCCCACCGCGTCTGGCACCGTGCTGGAGTACTCGGGTTCGCCGCTGCGCTTCTCGTTCTCGGAGCGTGACCACGTCAAGAGCGTCACGCTGGTCGAACTGGCGGCCGACGCGACCGTGACCACCGAGCGCATCGCACTGCCTCAGCCACGCGGTATGGCCCAGCTGCGCGGCCAGATGGACGACTTCCTGCGCGCGGCCGAGGACCCGCCGGCCGGTCCGTTCGCCGACCACGTCGACAACTGGGTGGATGTCACCATCACCGATCAGCGCCGGCCGGAGGACATGCGTACACGGCTGCTGCGGGCCTTCCCCCACCTGCTATCCCATCGGCACGAGCCAGAGGGCGGCGGTGCGGAGTCGGCCAGCGGCCTCGGCGGCAGCGTGAGCGCCCAGGCCGCCCCGCTGACGATCATGAAGGAGTTCGTGTCCGAGGTGTCCAGTGGCCCCATCGACGCCGACGAGCTCGCGGTGCTCACAGAGGTGGCCGACGAGGTCTTCGGAACGGGGGTCTGACGTGCGACTGCACCAGTTGACGCTGCGGGGTGTGGGCCCGTTCAGGGACGAGTTCACCGTCGAGTTCGACGCCGAGGGCCGGCGGCTGCTGCTCATCGACGGCGACACCGGAAGCGGCAAGTCCACGATCATCGACGCCATCGTCTTCGCCCTTTACGGCGAACCGGCCGACGCCGCGGCCAAGGACCGAATGGTGTCGGACTTCCTCCCGGCAGGTTTCGCGAAGGCCGAGCGTCCATTCGTGGAACTCGTGTTCACCGTTGAGCGCGGGACGTTCCGGGTGCGGCGCGAACCGGCATACGACTACGTCAACCGCAACGGCCGGGAGGCGTCGCAGAACACCACGCTGCGCCTCGAGCGGTTGACCAACGAGACGTCGACCGAGGGCGAACTGGTCTCCCACGCCGTCTCCGAAGGATCGAGCGAGCTGCGCCGCCTGATCCAGCTCGATCGAAGCCAGTTCATGTCGACGATCGTGTTGGCCCAGGGCCAGTTCGCCACCTTCCTGCGCGCCGGCGACGAGGAGCGAACGAAGATCCTCATGCAGGTGTTCCAGACCTCCAAGTACGAGGTCGTGGACCGCAAGCTGCAGGAGCTGAGCAAACAGGCCCGGCAGCAGCGCAACGCAGCTGAGGACGTCCTGGAGCGCGAAGCCACTCGGTTTCACGACGCGGCCCACCTCGACCTGACGCAGGACGAATGGCGCGACTACGCCCGCGAAACCCCTGACGCCGCCGTCGCAGACGCCGACGAGCGCGTGTCCGAACTCACGACGCTCGCCCGCGACGCCTCGGCGACGCGGCAGTCGGCCACCACGACCGCGAGCGCAGCGAGGGATGCGGCCACGGCGGCGCAGCAGGCAGCGAAGGCCGTGCAGGACAAGCGCACCCTGCTGGCCGAACGGGGGCGGCTTCAGGATCGCGCGCCCGCGATCGCCGAGCTCCAGCGCGCGCTCGACCGCCACGCACGGGCCACCGCGATCCAGCCGGCTCGTCTTGCCTGGCAGACCCGCGATGCGCAATTGACGTCCGCCGATCGTGCCCTTTCCCAGTGCCGCGCCAGCCTGCATCCGGTCGACGCCGACACCCTGACGGCGCCTGGCTCACCGGACGAGGCGGCGCAGGATGACGCGGCGCAGGACGCGGTGAACCAGCTGACCGCCGAGCTCGCCCAGCTCACCCGGCTGGTCCGGCTCGAGGCCGAACTCGCAGGGCGCAAGGCCACGCTCGAGGCGGCCGCCGCTCGGATCGACGAGCTGGTCGACCGACAGCGCGAGGCCGCGGATCAGTCAGATGCGCTACCGCAGCGCATCACCGACCTGGAGGCTCTGCTGGCCGAGGCGCGCCTTGCGGCGGCGGATTCGGCCAAGCACGAAGCGGCGCTGGCTGTCGCCGACGAGGGGCTGGCTGCGGCTCACCGCGAGGCCACCGCGGCACTCGCACAGGAGGACGCGGAGACCGCCCTGGGGCAGGCAGGCGAGAGGCTGCGCGAGGTGACCGCCGCAGCCCACGTGATCGAGCAGAACTTCCACGCCAACCTGGCCGGCATCCTGGTCGAGGCGCTCGTGGCCGGTCAGCCCTGCACGGTGTGCGGCAGCACCGAGCACCCAGCGCCTGCCGCCCCGGCGGACGCCGACTCGTCGCGGGCAGCCCTGGACGCTGCTCGCGCCCAGGTGGATCGCGCCAGGTCCGGCGTGGAGGCCGCCACGACGCACCTCGCGACTGTTCGTTCGGAGCGGGCCGCGGCGGCCGGCTCGGCGAAGGGTCGCAGCGTGGACGAGTGGGAGGTCGACAGGACGGCGGCAACCCGTGCCATCGAGGCAGCGCGGGCCGCCGGCGCCAAGGCTGCGCAGGTACAGGCCGACCTGGCAGAGACCCGCGAGCGCCACGCGCAACTACAGACGACCATCCAACAGTTGCAGGTGGAGCGCTCCGCATCGCGGGCCCAGCTGGACGGCGATGCCGCGCAGCTCACCAAAGACGAGAACGAGGTGGCGACCGCGCGGGGCGACGCGGCGTCGGTCAGCGTCTTGGCCGCATCGCTGTCGGAGCGCCGCACCAAGGTCGAGGCCTGGCGTACCGCCTGGGCCGCACGGCAAACGGCCCAGAGCTCCGCGGCCACGGCGCGCGAGTCCTTTGACGAGGCCTTGAGCCGGGGCGGATTCGCCTTCGCGAAGGACCTGGACCAGGCCCTGCTGTCGGACCCCGACCGCGCGTCCGCCGAGGCCGATGTGACGCAGCACGCCAAGCGCACGATCGAGGTCGACTCGCGCCTGGCCGAGGACCTCGCCGCCGTGGACGAGGCGACCGAGGTCGACGTGGACGGCCCGGCGGCTACGGCTGACGCGGCGCACGCCGCGATGCAGACGGCCGTCGCCCAGCACCAGGCTGCCGAGCAGAGCTGCCAGGACGCCCGGGCGCGCCTTGAGGACCTTCGCACGGCGGCGGACGCGATGGTGCGGGCGGCCAGCCTGGCGCGACCGATCGTGAGGATGGCGGACATCGTGCACGGCGGCGGGGACAAGAACCCGGTGCCGCTGTCGCGCTACGTCATCCTGCGCCGCTTCAAGGACGTGCTGGCGGCCGCCAATGAGCGGCTGCACAAGATGTCCGACGGCCGCTACCACCTGCGCGCCGACGTCACGGCCAAGGACGGCCGCAAAGCCACCCGCGGCCTCGGCCTGCGCGTCTTCGACGAACGCACGGAGCAGCAGCGCGACGTCAAGACGCTCTCGGGCGGCGAGACCTTCTACACCTCGCTGGCGCTGGCGCTGGGACTGGCCGACGTCGTCCAGGCCGAGGCCGGCGGGGTGCAGCTGGGAACGCTATTCGTGGATGAGGGCTTCGGCAGCCTCGACGCCGAAACCCTCGATGCGGTGATGGACGTGCTGACCGGACTCACCCGGGGCGACCGGATGGTCGGGGTGATCAGCCATGTGACAGAGATGAAGCAGACCATCAGTCACCGCATCCATGTCGTGCGCCCGGACCGCGACGGGCCGTCGACGATCGTCGCACCGCAGTGACGCGCACGCAGGTGAGCGTTACGGCCCGACCCGCAGGCTGAATCGCTCACCAACGTGCGCGCGCCCGCCAGTCGCGCCAACGTCAGTCGCGCACCACCAGGGCGTACGGCAGCACGACTTCCCCACGACCGCCGCCCAGGACCTTCCGGGCAGCAGCCATGACGCCGGCTGCGGCCTCGTCGGGCAACAGTTCCAGCGTTGTCATTGGTGGATCGAGCAGTGCCTCGACGGGGCCGTCGGAGAGCACGACCACGTGCACGTCGCGGCCGGGTTCGGCGCCCGCCGCCCGCAGCGCCGCGTACGTGTCCGGCCCATCGGCCAGCAAGCAGAACAACCCGTCGATTCCCTCGGCCACCAACTCGGCGACCAGCGCCGGGAACTCCACCGGCAACTCTCGGCGCACCATTCCGGAGCGGCCCGGTTCGGCCAGCCACTCCTCGGCGCCGGCGGCGAACTGGTCCATGTGACTGTGGTCGATGGCTGGAAGTACGACTGCCGTGCTGATGGCACCGACCGCCGCGAG
>JBIRBF010000081.1:0-11675 GCA_044326505.1 Candidatus Nanopelagicales bacterium
CACCTCGGGGTGGAACTGCACACCGGCCAGCCTGCGCTCGGAATCCTCGAAGGCGGCCACGGGTGCGCCCGCGGTGACGGCGGTGACGGTGAAGCCAGCTGGCGCGCGCGTGACTGCATCGCCATGCGACATCCACACCTGCTGCTGCGCCGGCAGGTCGGCGAACAAGGCGCCGGGGTCGCCGACGGTCAGCTCAGTCGCGCCGTATTCACGCGAACCAGTGCGATCAACCTGCCCGCCGAGGGCGTCGGCCATCGCCTGGAAGCCGTAGCAGATGCCCAACACTGGAACACCGGCCTCGAAAAGTGCCGGGTCCACCGCCGGCGCTCCTTCGGCGTACACGCTGGCGGGCCCGCCGGACAGCACGATGGCGGCCGGCTGCTTGGCCAGCATCTCGTGCACCGCCATGGTGTGCGGGACGATCTCGGAGTACACCGAAGCCTCGCGGACGCGCCGGGCGATGAGCTGGGCGTACTGCGCACCGAAATCGACGACGAGGACGGGGCGCTGGAGGGAGTCAGCCATAGCACGAGACTCTAGCGAGCGCTCGGGGTTGACCTTCACGGTGCTGATCGATGGGTGGCTGCCCAACTGCATGAGGGTCCCCCGGCCGTTTGCGCCACCTGGGGCGGTCTGCGCCACGTGGACGTGGCGCAGACAACCTCACGTGGCGCAAACGCGTCCGCGGACGGCTGTGCCGGGGTCGCGGGCCTGTCGCTGGGTTAGCTCCGCACCTTCGGCATCCCGAGGGCCACTGGCAGCCGCCAGGCAGCTGGCGCATCAGCCGGTACTACGGGTCGCCGGGGCTGCACAGCGGGCAGCCGCCGGTAGTCCTGACCCTGGGTCGGGCGCGGATCGGCCTCACCCTTGTTGGGCCACATAGCCAGCGCCCGCTCGGCCTGCGCGGTAATCGTCAGCGACGGGTTCACTCCCAGGTTCGCCGTGATGGCAGCACCATCCACCACGTGCAGCGTCGGGTATCCATGCACGCGCTGGTAGGGATCGATGACACCCCGGTCGGGCGTTTCGGAGATCACCGCACCACCCACGAAGTGCGCCGTCATGGGCGCGTTCAGCGGCTCGCCGATGTTGCCGCCCGGAATACCGCCGATGACCTTGGCCAACCTGCGCACGGCCTCGTTGGCGACCGGAATGTAGGTGGGGTTGGGCTCGCCCTCGCCCTGCTTGCTGGTCAACTTGATCCGACCGGTGAGGGTCTTCTTGCCCGACACGGTCACCGAGTTGTCCAAGTTCTGCATCACGAGCGCGATCACGCCTCGCTCGGACCATTTGCGCACGTTGGCGCCCTTGATCGCGGACTTGGGGTCCTTGGCCATCGTCTTGAGCCACGTCTTCCACCGGGGCACTCCGGGCTCCTCGTCGGTGAGGACGGTCTGGAGCATGCCCATGGAGTTGGAGCCCTTGCCGTAGCGGCACGGCTCGATGTGCGTGTGCGGCTCCGGGTGGAAGCTCGATGTGATCGCCACGCCTTCGGTGTAGTCCTCGCCGGTGGTGGCCCCGACGGCGCCGACGAGCGACTCGGAGTTGGTGCGCGAGAGGTAGCCCAGCCGGTCGGAGATCTTAGGCAGCACACCGGTGACCTTCATCCGGTGCAGCAGCTTCTGGGTGCTGTACGTGCCGGCGGCGATGATGACCTGGTCGGCGGTGAACTCACGCCGCGGTCCGGGGCGGCCGGTGCGCTTGGTCACCACCCGCCACGGGCCACCATCCGCGCCGGGGTTGACGCTGGTCACCATGGTCAGCGGAAATACCTCGGCCCCGGCCTGCTCGGCTAGTCCGAGGTAGTTCTTGGGCAGCGTGTTCTTGGCGTTGTGGCGGCAGCCGGTCATGCATTCACCGCACTCGATGCAGCCGTTGCGCTCCGGACCGACGCCGCCGAAGTACGGGTCCTCGCTGGTCACCCCGGCGCCTTGGCCGAAGAACACCCCGACCGGGGTGAGGGTGAAGGTGTCGCCCACACCCATCTCGTCTGCGACTTGCTTCATGGCACGGTCGGCCGGCGTCATGGTCGGGTTCTGCACGACGCCCAGCATGCGCGTGGCCTGGTCGTAGTAGGGCGAGAGCTCGTCGAACCAGTCTGTGATGTGTCGCCAGTGCTTGTCCTCGAAGAAGGGCTTCTTGGGCACGTAGAGCGTGTTGGCATAGACCAGCGAGCCGCCGCCCACACCCGCCCCGGCGAGCACCATGACGTTGCTCAGCAGGTGGATGCGCTGGATGCCCGTGAGCCCCAGCGCGGGTGCCCAGAGGAACTTGCGCAGCCGCCAGGAGGTCTTCGGGAAGTCTCCGTCGGTAAACCGACGCCCGGCCTCGAGTACCGCGACGCGGTAGCCCTTCTCGACCAGCCGCAGGGCCGCTACCGAACCGCCGAACCCGGAACCGACGATGACGACGTCGTAATGACCTTCGTTCTGCATCTGCGCAAGCCTCTCTACTTCATACCGAGTCGACGCATAATCGCGACGGACGTGATCAAACCTTCGCCCCACATTTTGTCCGAGATCCCGTCCGGCCGAGTGAAGCCTTGAATCCGCTGGGCCGCCACGTTCTTGATCTCGGTGTATTTGAGCAGGCCCTCCTTGCCATGCCGGCGCCCGAGCCCCGAGGCCCGGAAACCGCCCATGGGCGCATCGACGCTCGCCCAGGCTGCCCCGTAGCCCTCGTTGATGTTGACCGTTCCGGCATGCAGCTCACGGGCGATCTCGCGCCCACGCTTGAGCGAGCCCACCAACACCGATGCGTTGAGGCCGTACTCGGTGTTGTTAGCCCGCTCGATCGCCTCATCCACCGAGTCCACGCGGTAGACGCTCACCACGGGCCCGAAGGTCTCTGTGAAACTCAGGATCATGTCGCGGGTGACATCGGCGAGGATGGTGGGCTCGTAGAAGAAGGGTCCGACGTCGGGGCGCGCCTTGCCGCCGGAGAGCACCCTGGCACCTTGTGCCACTGCATCGTCGACATGTTCGGCAACACGGACCAACTGCTTTGCCGAAATCAGCGACCCCACGTCTGCGCCCCAGCCGATTCCCGCCTGCAGGTTCAACGCATTCGTGCGCCGCACGAACGCGGACACGAACTCGTCGAACACATCGGTGTGGATATAGATGCGCTCCATCGAGATGCACAACTGCCCCGTGTTGGAGAAGCTGGCCGCCACGGCGATCTTGGCTGCACGTTCGACGTTCACATCGGGGTCAACGATCATGGCGTTCTTGCCGCCCAGCTCCATGGAGCACCCGATCAAGCGCTCACCGCAGCGAGCCGCCACCTGCCGCCCGACGGCGGTGGACCCGGTGAACATCACGTAGTCGGCACGGTCGATCACCATCGGTCCGATCTCGGACCCCTCACCGCTGACGACCTTCAGCACACCCTCCGGCAGCCCCGCCTCAAGCATCTGCTCCACCACCCACAAAGCGGTGAACATCGTCTGAGCGTCGGGCTTGAGCACCACCGCGTTGCCGGCCACGAGGGCGGCGATGGCATCGGTGATCGCCAGCGTGAGCGGGTAGTTCCACGGCGAGATGAAGCCCACCACGCCCATGGGCACGTGGTGCACCTTGGCCGCGGTCAACACCGGGATGGCTCCACGGCGCCTGTTGCTCGCCAGGGCCTTCTCGGCCGTGCGGGCGTAGTAGCGGGCCGTGATGAGGACGTCGCCGAGCTCCTCCGCCGCCGATCCCCGGGCCTTGCCGGTTTCGAGCTGGACGATGTCGAGACCCTGCGCACGTCGGGCGTAGACCAGGTCGTGGAAGCGCAGCAGAACCCGACACCGCTCCTTGATCGGGGTGGCGGCCCAAGCGGCCTGGTGATGCCTGGCGATGCGGAACGCCTCGTCCACGTCGGCCTCCGACGACACCGGCACGGCAGGCAGCGGCGAGGCGTCGAAAGGTGCCGTGCCCACGCTCACGCCACCCCCGCCGGAGGCAATCACCCGCGACCGCAGCAGGCGGACGAGTTCCGCCGACATCACTGTGTCGGCAAGGGGGGTGCTGGTCTCGGGGGCGGTGTCCACTTCAGCGGTCATGTGGGCAGGGTAAGCCGTCAATGGCCCCACGTCACGTCCCGGGCGGCGGCGGATCTTCGGGTCGTGCTCAGGCGGAGCCGGCCAGCATCGGTGGCATCACGACACGCTCCCGCGTCATGAGTTCGTCCAGGTCAGCCGCGAATTTGTCCGGGCCCCAGCCGAACTGGCACGCCAGCACCTCCTGCAGTCCCTCGGCGGCACTGCGGCCCCCATCACGGGACTCCATGGCTGTGCGCGTGCGTCGCACGAGGATGTCCGACAGCGACCTAGCGCCCTCGTTGCGCACGGCCAGGACGGCCTCCGCCTGCAGGTAGGACAACTCGCCGTTGAGCGTCCGGGCCAGCGCGGGGTGCTCGTAGAGCAGTTCCAGCACGTCGTCGATGCGGTCGCCGTGGCGGTGCAGTAGCCCGGTCATGACCGGTGGGGCCACATCGAGCTCTCGGGCCAGGGAGTCCCGGTCCGCCCAACGGCGGGCGAACCCGGCGGCCCCCACCAGGGGGATCTCGGCGGTAGTGCTGGCCGGCACCTCGTCGTCCACCAGGGCAGCGCGATCGGCGACGGCGGCATCGATGACATCGGCGGCCATCACGCGGTACGTCGTGTACTTGCCGCCAGCGATCAGCACCAGCCCAGGACGCGGGCTGAGCACCGCATGCTCGCGTGATATCGCCGTGGTGGCCGAGGACGCCCCCGCGTCGAGTTCGAGCAGCGGGCGCAGACCGGCGTAGACGCCGATGACGTCGCGCGCGGTCATCGGTGTGGCGAGCCACTTGTTGGCCTGATCGATCAGGTAGGCCACATCCTCATCGGTGGCGCCCGGCTCGGCGTAGTCACCGCCATAGTCGGTATCGGTAGTACCGATCAGCCAGTTGTTGCCCCAGGGCAGCAGGAACAGCACGCTCGCGGCGGTCCGCGCGATGAGCGCCGTCGCCGACGGGAATACCGAACGGGGAACGATCAGGTGCACGCCCTTGCTCTGGCGGACGCGCGCGCCGTAGCCGGACTCGTCGCCGAGCAGGGCGACGACATCGTCGCTCCAGACTCCCGCGGCGCTTGCCACGACGCGGGCATGGACGTCGAACGTGGTGCCCGCCGAAAGGTCGCGCACCTTCGCGCCGCGGACGCGCCCGTCGGATTCCAGGAAGCCCACGGCCTCGGCGTCCGTGACGATGTGGGCGCCGTGGGCGGCTGCCGTGCGGGCGGTCGCCACGGTGTGGCGGGCATCGTCGATCTGGGCATCGTGGAACCGCACCGCGCTGACGTAGGCATCCGGCTTGAGCCCCGGGGACAGGCCAAAGACCTTCTCGCGGGACAGCGAGCGCGGCCGAGGCATCGTGCCGCCGTAGGCGCCCACGCGGCTGAGCAGGTCGTACAGGGCCACCCCGGCGCCCATGTAGGGCCGCTCCCAGCCGCGCCGGGTGACCGGCAGCAGGAAGGGCACCGGATGCACCAGGTGGGGCGCCAGCCGGTCGAGTAGCAGTCCGCGCTCGGTGAGCGCCTCGTGCACGAGCGAGAACTCCATCTGCTCGAGGTAGCGCAGCCCGCCGTGGGCCAGTCGGCTCGAACGGCTCGACGTTCCGGAAGCAAGGTCGCGGCGCTCCACCAGCGCCACCGTCAAGCCCCGCGCCGCAGCGTCCAGCGCCGCTCCGGCCCCCACCACCCCGCCGCCGATGATCAGGACGTCCAGCGGTCGCTCGGCCGTCGTGCCACGCAGCGCCGCCAGACCTTGCGCGCGACTGTCGTCGTTGAGTCGATCGTCCCTCACGCGTCCCTCATTCCCGCGAGATTATCGGGCGCTGCCGCCGACCACGACGTCCACCCGCTGGAACTCCTTGAGGTCCGCGTAGCCGCAGGTGGCGACCGCCCGCCGAAGGGCGCCGGCGATGTTCATCAGACCGCTGGCGACCGTCGAGGGCCCCACCAGAATCTCGGCCAGGGTGCCGCTTGTGCCAAGCTCGACGATCTCGCCGCGAGGAAGCGTCGGGTGAACCGCCTCCATGCCCCAGTGCCGCCCCGCCCCCGGCGCCTCGTCAGCCCGAGCGAGCATGGAGCCCACCATCACCGCGTCCGCACCGCAAGCCACGGCCTTGACGATATCGCCGGTGCGGCCCATGCCGCCGTCCGCGATTACGTGCACGTACCGCCCGCCGGACTCGTCCAGATACGCGGTCCTGGCAGCGGCCACCTCGGCGATGGCGGTGGCCATTGGCACCCGCACGCCCAGCACCTGGTGGGTGGTGTGCGCGGCGCCGCCACCGAAGCCCACCAGCACCCCGGCCGCGCCGGCCCGCATCAGGTGCAGGGCGGCCGCCTTGGTGACCACACCGCCCACGACCACCGGGACCTCGAGTTCGTAGATGAACCGCTTAAGGTTCAAGGGCGCGCCGCTGCTGGTGACGTGTTCCGCGCTCACGGTGGTGCCGCGGATGACGAACACGTCCATACCGGCGTCGGTCACCACTCCGGCGTACTGCTCGGCCAACTGCGGCGACAGAGCGCCGGCGACGGTGATGCCAAGGTCGCGCAGCTGTCGGATCCGCGTGCCCATGAGCTCGCCGGAGATCGGCTCGCTGTACAGCTGCTGCATGCGCGCCAAAGCGGCGCCGGGAGCCATTCGACCCAGGTCTCGCAGATGCGCTTCGGGATCGGGGAAGCGTGTCCAGAGTCCCTCGAGGTTGAGCACCGCGAGCGCGCCGAGCCGGCTGATCTCGGCGGCCGTGGCGGGCGACACGACCGAGTCCGACGGGGCGGCCACCACCGGGAGGTCGAACGAATAGGCATCGAGCCGCCACGCCGTCGAGCACTCGCGCGGATCGCGCGTACGCCGGCTCGGCGCGATGGCGACGTCGTCGAGCGAGTAGGCGACTTGGCCGCGCTTGTTCGGTCCGATCTCCACGTCTGTCACGCGGGGAAGCCTACGCCGACCGGCCTCAGTTGCCGCGGTAGTTGGGCGCCTCGACCGTGATCTGGATGTCGTGCGGATGGCTCTCGCGCAGCCCGGCAGCCGTGATGCGCACGAATCGGCCGTGCTCCTGCAGGTGCGCCACCGAGGCCGCCCCGGCGTAGCCCATCGATGCCCGCAGACCGCCGACGAGTTGATGCGCGACGACGGCCAAGCGGCCGCGGTAGGGCACCTGTCCCTCGATCCCCTCCGGCACCAACTTGTCGTCGCTGAGCACGTCGTCCTGGAAGTACCGGTCCTTGGAGTACGACACGCTCTGGCCGCGCGACTGCATGGCGCCCAGGGAGCCCATGCCGCGGTACTGCTTGTACTGCTTGCCATTGACGAACACGATGTCGCCGGGGGCCTCGTCGCAACCGGCCAGCAGCGAGCCGAGCATCACGGTGTCGGCGCCGGCCACCAGCGCCTTGGCGATGTCGCCGGAGTGCTGCAGGCCGCCGTCTCCGATGAGCGGCACGCCCGATGGACGACAGGCCTTACCTGCCTCGTTGATGGCCGTCACCTGCGGCACCCCCACCCCGGCGACGATCCTGGTGGTGCAGATCGATCCCGGCCCGACTCCGACCTTGACACCATCCGCACCGGCGTCGATCAGGGCCTGGGCGCCCTCCCGGGTGGCGACGTTGCCGCCCACCACCTCCACATCCGCGGCGGCCTTGATCCGAGCCACCATCTCGAGCACCGCGCGGGAGTGCCCGTGGGCGGTATCGACGACCAGGAAGTCCACATCCGCCTCGACCAGGGTCATGGCGCGCTCGTAGGCGTCCTCACCGACCCCCACGGCAGCCCCGACGACGAGCCGGCCGTCGGCGTCCTTGGTCGCGTGCGGGAACTGCTCGCGCTTAACGAAGTCCTTGACCGTGATGAGGCCCTCGAGCCGGCCGTCGGCGTCCACCAGCGGCAGCTTCTCGATCTTGTGCGCGCGCAGCAGGTCCAGGGCGTCGCCGGGCGCAATACCTACGGGGGCCGTGACCAAGGGCATGGGGGTCATGACATCACCCACGTGGACGGTGTAGTCATTCTCGAAGCGCATGTCGCGGTTGGTGACGATGCCGAGCAGGCGGCCCTCGTCGTCCACCACCGGGAGGCCGCTGATGCGGTATTGGGCGCACAGGGCGTTGACCTCCGCCAGGGTCATGTCAGGCCGACACGTGACCGGGGATGACACCATTCCCGCCTCGGAGCGCTTGACCATGTCCACCTGAGTCGCCTGGTCGGCGATGGACAGGTTGCGGTGCAGCACTCCGGCGCCGCCGACCCGGGCCATCGCAATGGCCATGCGGGCCTCGGTCACGGTGTCCATGGCGCTCGAGACCAGGGGCGCCTGGAGCGTGATCCGGCGCGTCAGTTTTGCCGACGTGTCGACCTCGCTGGGGATCACGTCCGACTCTGCGGGAAGCAGCAGGACATCGTCGTAGGTCAGTCCCAGCAGTCCGAACTTGCCCTCAGCGCTCATGACG
The DNA here is from genome assembly GCA_044326505.1 of Candidatus Nanopelagicales bacterium. Classification (GTDB taxonomy): domain Bacteria; phylum Actinomycetota; class Actinomycetes; order S36-B12; family UBA10799; genus JACJWR01. Next base: position 8,468 of record JBIRBF010000081.1, read on the forward strand.
GAAGATTACTCGTGGTGCCAGCGAGCGGCGACGACGGCGGCCGACCGAGGGAGCTACTCCAGCAGGCCCCACCGGAAACCGCTCGCAACGGCCTCCGCCCGATCGGCGGCGCCGAGTTTGCGGTAGAGGCGCCGGGCATGGGTCTTGACGGTGTCTTCGGAAAGGTAGAGCTCGTGGCCGATCGCGCTGTTGGACAGGCCGCGCGACATGCCCTCAAGCACCTGCACCTCACGTTCGCTGAGCTCGGGCCGGTCACCGAACTGCGGTGCATGGCTGGGCGGCGCTGAGGCGCCGAGCACGAGCGCGATAGTCGCCGCGAGCTCCTCGGCGCTGGCGTCTTTGGCCAGGTATCCACGAGCACCGTCCTCGATCGCCATACCAACCGCATCAGGATCGCCGGCCGTCGTGAGCATCACCACCACCGCATCGGAGTGCTGCGCCCGAAGCCGACGAAGGGCCTCGACTCCGCCGATGCCGGGCATGCGGACATCCATGAGGACCAGGTCCGGGCGATCGACCTCGTAGCGGGCCAGCGCCTCCTCGCCGCTGCCCGCGGTGATCACGCGCGCGACGCCGGACTGCTCGGCCACCGTGCGGCGCATCGACTCCCGCGTCATCGCGTCGTCGTCACAGACCATGACTGTCAACAAAGTCCGGCTCCTCGTCTCTGCACGTACCGGTCCACGTCCACGCCTCAGCCGCCCCGCAGCAGCGGCGCAACGTCTGGGCGCATGGTCCACTCACCCACGATGTTCTGCGGCAGATCGGAGGCGATCAGGCGCACCGCGTGCTCCGCCGATCGGCGGCAGCGCTCGGCCTCCTCCGGGTCGGTCGCCTGCAGCCACGTCGCCAGCAGCCCGCGCGTCACCCAGACCAATGGCCAGGCCCCCAATGACTCCGAGAGCAGGGCACTCCTGCCCAGGGTTGCCAAAGCAGCCGGATCGCCGACCGCCTGCATCGCCACTCCGAGGAACAGCAGACTCTTGGCAACGTGCCGGGGTGCGCCGACCCGCTCCGACTCCTGCACCGAGCGGTTGAGCGCCGCCACGGCGTCGGCCGGCCGGTCGAGCATCAGCGCGACTTCGCTCTGGACCCACCCGAGGCGCACCCGCTCGCGCCACCAGCGAGGCTCGTCGGAGCACAGCGAGCGGGCGTGCGTCACGAAGGCCAGCGCGGTGTCGCGATCGCCGAGTCCCACCGAGTCGGCAGCCTGGCCGAGGGCGGCGTCGAACTGGATCTGCGCATCGCCGGGGGCGACCTGGGCAGCCCAGTCGTCGAACTCGCTGGCCTCTGCGTGCCGACCCACCTGGCGGTGGATGGAAGCCAGCGTGCCTGCGGCGGCTGCGGCGAAGTGCCGAGTGTTGAGGTCTGCGTCCGGGGCGACCTGCAGCAGCGCCTGCAGTTGGGCCGCCGCCGTGCCGAACTGACCTGCGGCCGTCTGGCATACGCCAAGTAACCACCGGGCTTCCACTCGGTCGGCTGTGGCGGCGTAGCTCGAGCGCAGGAACTGCTGCAACGGGGCAATGCCATCGGCGGGGCGCCCATGGAACGCAGCGCGCTCACCCGCGTCGAGCAACCTCCGGTCGGCCACGATGGGCATGCTACGCGGGTCGCAGCACCTGCGTGACCGCTCCAGGAAGGTCTGTGGCCAACGTAGCCCGGTCGGCGCTCTCGACGGGCCATCCAGGGCCGGCGCGGACGAGCCGGGGCATGGGCCGAATGTGGGGAATCGCGAGGGCGGCGTCGGGGTCGGCGAGAGGCAGATAGGCCCACACGACCGCCGCTTGCGGACCAGTGCGTCGAATGGCGGCTGCCAGGGCCGACGTGGGCGTGCGGGCACCCAGCACAAGCGCCGTGCGACCACGTTCTGCCAGCGCCGCGGCGAGGGCGTACATGGGCAGATCGTGTGGCTCCTCCGGCGCGCACGCGCAGATCACCGGTGCACCAAGCCCGCCCCCCGAGGGACTCCCCGCCCCGTCGCCGCCGTCGCCACGCGCGCCGAGGAGTGCAGAGGCGTGGCCGGCGAGCTCCGTCCGTGCCACGTTGCTGAGCAGGTGTTCGATCTCGACGCCCTCCCCGGTTCGTTCCCAGCTGCGCCCGAGGCTCGCGAGCACTGGCCGCAGGACCGAGTCCCAAGTCCAATCGGTGCCTCGCTCGGCCAGCGACGCGCGGAGCAACTCCGAGCAGAGAACGGAGTCCATAGCGGCGCTGGCCGCGGTAAGGCCGCGGACCAGCCGCGCCGCCTCTCCGCCGGCCGACGCCCTCGCCTGTGCCCCGGTCGTTGGCCCCTGCTGCCCAGCCGAATCCGCGTCCAGTGGTCCCGCGATCCAGGACCGAGCCTCGTCCGCCGCATCGGCCACGCTCACCCCCGAACGCACCAGTTGCTGCATCACCCGAAGCCGATCGACATCGGTTGCGCTGTAGCGGCGGTGCGCTCCCGGGATCCGGGTCCCCGGGCCGAGTCCATAGCGCCGGTCCCAGGTGCGCAGCGTGGCGGGGGCAACACCCAGCCGGCGCGCCACCGCCGCGACGGTGAGGCCAGGAGGCTGGCCGGTCGGCTGTTTAGCCGGGGCCGCCGACGCTGACGCTTTGGACGCCGACGCATTGGGCGCCGATGGCGAAGAGTCCCCGGCGTCGGTCACCGGCACAGTCTTGCCACAGTATTGCCATCGCGCCAGTTGGGCTCCAGCCACCGGCCAGTGGTGGGGGCACCTCACGCCTCGCCGGACGGACGCGCCATCAACTGTTCATGTCACATTCAAGGACACCCCTTGCACAATGTTTGGCGCGATTGGTAGTCTCTCTTTCAACAACCTGACACCTGGAGGTGCGCCATGGCAGAGCTTTCCCGACTCCCCGGCCGCAATGCCGACTTCTGGGATTGGCAGCTACGCGCTGCCTGCCGGGGCGAAGACCCCAACCTCTTCTTCCACCCCGAGGGTGAGCGAGGCGCCGCACGCGAGCGCAGGGTCGCGGCGGCAAAGGCGATCTGCGCCACGTGCCCGGTGATGCTGCAGTGCTCTAGGCACGCACTGAGCGTGCGCGAGCCCTACGGCATCTGGGGCAACCAGAGCGAGCCCGATCCGCACATGGACGGCCGCTCCCAGCCGATCCCGCGCGGCCGGGTGCTCGGCGGCTGCTCCTCGATCAACGGCACCATGTATATTCGCGGCCATCGCGCCGATTATGATGGCTGGCGCGACATGGG
>JBIRBF010000203.1:0-4544 GCA_044326505.1 Candidatus Nanopelagicales bacterium
AGGCGCTGAACAACCTGGTGTTCGCCTACCCGGACAACTCCGAGGCCAAGAATCTGCTCGCAGACACCTATGACCAGCTGGCCTACCATGCGGAGTCCGGGCCCTGGCGCAACTTCTACCTGGCTGGCGCCACAGAGCTGCGCAACGGCATCCGCGCGGTCTCGGCGCCGAGCGCGGCTCAGCCCGGCATGGTCACGTCCATCACTCCGGACCTGTTCCTGGACGCACTGGCGGTGCGCCTGAACGGCTCCAAGATCGCCGATGTGGCGGGCACGATCCACCTGTACGTGGACGACGACGCCAGCACCCTCGAGTTGAGCAACGGGACCCTGCACAATTCCGAGGGCGCCCTCGGCACGGCTGACGCGACGATCCGGATGACTCGCCAGGCCCTGGACACGATGTTGATCGGCGGCGACATGGCCGCGTTGGCAGCCTCGGGCGCGGTGAGCTTCGACGGCGACGCCACCATCATCGGGGCGCTGCTGACCAACCTGGACGACTTCGAGTTCTGGTTTCCGATCGTCACGCCGTAGCCGGGGGCGCGTCGCCCATGATCATCGAGGTAGACGGTCGCGTCTGGCGTCGCTCTACCTCGATGATCTTCACACTCCTGGCCTCCGGGGCCACCGAACTGCGCTCAGAGGTCGCGCACCGCGGCAGCGAGCCGGGCGATGAAGGGGCGACCGACCCAAAGGCCACCATTCTCCGGCGCATCGTTGGCCACCACCGAGAACGAGCGCATCCGTCCCTCCGCGCCGCGCGTGAGGCCGGCGAAAGCCGCCACCCCGGAAACCGACCCTGTCTTGCCCCAGATGGGCCGCCCCCTCGGCAGGTCGACGAACCATCCGAACGTGGGCACCTGCAACCCTGCCACGTCGACGAGCGGCAGCGCACCCCCCGGGTATAGGCACGCAAGCGATGCGGCGTGCTCCGGCGGAGGGTCGGCAACGAGTCGCAGCACCTGCGCCACGGCATCGGCGCGCAACCTGCCTTCAGGCGCCAATCCGCTCCCGTCCACGAAGCGGATGCCCCCGAGGCCAGACCAGTCGAGGCCGAGGGCGGTGAGGGTCCCTGCCAACACGGCGGAGGTGCCCGCCCAATCACCGGGGAGCCCCTGGGCCACGGCAACGTTGCGGGCCAGCACCTCGGCGTAGCTGTTGTGACTGATCGCCAGCATGTGCTCCACCAGAGCGACGACCGGCGCAGACTCCAGCACCGCGGCCTGACATCGAGGATCCACGGCGCGATCGGAACGACCACCCGAAGACGCCGCCGGTGCCCAGGCCGCGTTCAGGCCCCGGGCGCCGAGCGCTGCTGCGAAGGCCCTCCCCAGGGCCTCATCCGGGGCCGCCCCGTAGTACTCGTGCAGAGTGGTGGGGACGACCGGCATCAGCTCCCGCGGATCCCATTCAGGCGCCATCCCAGGTGCCGGAGCAGGCAGGGCAAACAGCGTTGGATCCACCCGCACCGAGACCTCAGGAGCGGGGCTGTTGCGCGCCGCGACCGCCACCCTGGCAACGACCGCGTCAGCCGCTCGGGCAATCGCAGCGGCGCCCAGGTCCGGATCGCCCCCGCCTCGCACAATCACGTCAAATCCGGCGTCGGCGTCACCGTGCAGTTCGACGCCGGTGCGGAAGCGATGCTCCGGACCGAACTGCATCAGGGCCGCGACGGCGGTGATGAGCTTCGTAACCGAGGCCATACGGCGGGGGACATCTGCCAGGTGGGCGGCGAGCACCTCGTCAGCGGCGACATCGAGAACGCAATACGACACCTCCCGGCCCACCTCCCCGTTCGCCAGCGCGGCCTGGAGCAGGGAAGCCACCCGGCTCGCCAGATCCGCGGCAGGCGTCACGCAACCTCTTCGGTGCGCAACCAGATCCCACCGGTGGCAAAAGGAGCCGAAAGGCACAGCGGCATGTGTCGGGCGAACCAGTCCGGCGCGAAGCGCTGCAGGTAGTGGTTCCACAGCATCACCCGGAGCGAGGAGTTGCCCTGCAGCAGCGCTCGCACGGCGTAGGCCTCGTTCAGCGCAGTGCCGTGCGCAAGCCACCCTGCCGGGTACTCGAAGGGGTGGAAGACGTCGTGCAGGTGCACCCATACTCCGGGCGCCAGACCCGGCACGACCTGCAACAGCAGATGGTGGACGTCGGACCCAGCTTTGAGTACGTGGCTACTGTCGATCATGAGGATGTCGCCTGCACTCAGGGCGTCGAAGACGTCGTTCGGGGTGTCCTGCACCTGTTGCTCGCGCAGCCGCCCGGCGAGCACGTCGGGCGGGAGCAACTCCCGCACCCGCTCGGCCGCAGGATCGATGAAGGTGAAGTCCACCTCGTCGACCGAATTCGACGACCAGAACCGTTGCACGACGTCGTAGGCCAGCGCTGAGGTGTACCCGGCGCCGACCTCCACCACCCGTCGGGGGCGCACGTGCTGGAGCATCAGTGCGTAGAAGACCGCGTCCGACCCGGTGAACCAGGTGTTGTCGAGTGTGAAGTGCCCGCCGGCTCCGGCGGTGAGCCAGGTCGACGTAGCCGGGTAGAGCGGGAGGAGTTGGTGCAGCAGGCGCCATTGCGCCTCGTCGTGCACGTCCACGCCGGGAATCTCGCGCGGCCCTGGCCCGACTGTGGCGGGCGCCCGTGCGATATCCGCGCCCGACGGAAGGGGCGAGTAGTGGTGCCCCGGCGGCACCTGCAGCGGCGGAGTGGGGGGCCTCGTCACACGTCCCACCCTAGATCTCCTGGCGCGCAGCCAGTCGGGAGAAGTGGCCCCCGCTGCGCAGCAACTCGGCGGGCGTGCCCTCCTCCACGATGCTGCCCGAGGCCAGGACGATGACGCGATCGGCCCGTTCCACCGTGCTGAGCCGGTGTGCGATCGCGATCCGCGTGACGTCCATGTCGAGGATCGTGCGCATGACTATGTCCTGGGTCAGATTGTCCAAGGCACTCGTGGCCTCGTCGAGCAGCACCAGCCGCGGACGGCTCGCCAGCGCCCGCGCGATCATGAGTCGTTGCCGCTGGCCACCCGAGATCGCCCCTCCGCCTGCGACCACCGGCGCCTCGAGGCCGAGCGGCCGCTCGCGCACCTCGGCGGCAAGCCCTGAGTGCTCGAGCACTCGCCACAGATCGTCATCGGGAATCTCCAGCGGACCGCAGACGCACTCGCGGAAGGTGCTGCCGAAGGGCTTTGAGGACTGCAGGACAGTCCCCAGCTGGCGTCGAACGGCCACCACGTCGAGTCCGGCCAGGTCCTGCCCGTCATAGGACACAACGCCGGAGGACGGTACCTCGAAACCCAGCATCAGCCGCATGAGCGTGGACTTGCCGCTGCCTGACCCGCCCACGATGGCGACGAACTCCCCCGGTTCCACGGCGAGCGACAAGCCGTCGATGAGCGGCGGACTGTCAGGGTCGTAGCCGAACACCACATCGGTGAGGGCGAGGGCACCGGACAACCGACCCGGGCGCCGGCGCGCACCCGGCCGTTCGACCTCGGCATCGACGATCGGCAGTGCCCGGGACAGCACCGGACCCACCTCCCAGAGCCGCACGATGTTCTCGCTGAACACCGTCATCGCGACCGTGAGTTGGATCACCGCGGCGTACACCGGCATGAAGTCGTCGGAGTTGAACGACGGTCCGATCGCCACGACGGCGGCGACAAGCACCACGTTGACGACCAGCGGACCGAGCGTGTCGATCGGGTGTCCTTGGTCGAGGCGACGCATGCGCACCTCGAACGCATCGATCGTGCGCGCCTGGAACTCGGCCCAGCGTCCCAGCGCCCGTGCCTCGGCCCCGGCAACGCGGATGGGCACGATCGACTGCGCCATCGACAACAGCATCCCGTCGGACTGGCTGCGCGTGGCCAGCCGCAGCTTGAGCGACGCCCGGGCGCGCACCTGGACGTAGATAGACAGGGTGACGACGACCGCCACGACCAGCGTCAACCACAGTCCGAGCATGACGTCCACGCCCAACAGGAAGGCCAGGTTCGCGACCCCGAAGGCAGAGGTGAGGATTAGCGAGGGCACTCCATCGTCGATCAGCGCCCGGGCCTCTTCCACGGAGAGCACACGGTTGAGGACATCCCCGGCCGAGCGTTCGCGGAAGAATCGGGCCGGCAGCGCCAGGGTGCGCGCGACCAACCCGGGCGAGAGCGTCGCGTCGGAGATGTCGCGCAGCCTGATGACCATGAGGTTGCGGGCGAAGAACAGCACCGCCGCGCCCAGACTGGCGACCGCGAAGATCGTCAGGATCTGGGCCGCCTTGGCAACATCCCCCCATGGCACGGCCGAGGTGAACAGCGCCTTCGTGGTCAGCGGCAGCAGCAGTCCGGCCGCCCCACCGATGCAGGCGAACAGCACCAGCATCCACACCGAACGCCGACTCGACCGCACGGACCAGGCCACCAGACCGACCCAGGAGCTCCCCGCCGGCAGCGGCGGGGTGACGACGGCAGCGTCGCCTGCGGCCGGTCCGTGCCGCCCGACCATGCGCGTGCGCCGAGTCCTGGCGTCAACCTGCAACGCCCGCGTCCCG
>JBIRBF010000246.1:0-2474 GCA_044326505.1 Candidatus Nanopelagicales bacterium
CCGTGACCGATCCAGCACGGGCGTTCCTGAATCACGGCAACGTCGACCAGTGGACGCGTGGCGCCGGCCCGATCACCGGGATCGGCACGACGATGGGCCACGGGTCATGGCCGATCTACGAGGCGCCGGAGAAGCCCAAGAGCTGGCGCGTGTTCTGGCGGAACCCCGACACAGTCCCGTCGGCGCCCGGTACCAGGACTGAGCGTTGACAGTCATCGAGTTTGCGTACACGGGATCATCAACACCGTTCCTTGTCCCTGCCGGTGTTGTCGAGATCCTCATGGAGGTCTGGGGCGCCGAGGGCGGTGAGAACCACTCAGGCGTTGCCGGAGGGCTGGGCGGCTACGTCAAATGCAGCGTCCCAGTTACCCCGGGCGAGACGCTCGACATCGACCCCGGCGGCCGAGGATCCCAAGGGATCGCGGCCACCACGGCGTCGGCCACCGTTGTGGCTGGAGGGTACGGCTTCGGCGGCAATGCCTCCACTGGTGGCGGCTCAGGTGGCGGCGGGTCATTCGTCTTCCGTGGCGGTACCGCGCTCGTCGTCGCTGGTGGCGGCGGTGGGGCTGGTGGGGACTCGGGCGGGTTCACTGGAGGAGTTCCTGATCCCGGCGGTAGCGGCGGTATTGGCGGTGATGGCGGCGGTTCGACGACTTCAGCCGGTTCCAACGGTGGTGCACCTACCCTGCCGGGCATCCCAGGCGACGGCGGTGACGGGGCGACAACCAGCTCAGGCGGCGCAGGTGGATCCACCCCGAGCGGCGGACCCGGCGGGACCAACGGCGCAAATCCCAATGGCGGTGGCGGCGGCGGTTCGGGTGGCAACTTTGGCGGCAACGGTGGTGGCGGTGGTGGCGGTGGTGGCTCGTACGGTGGCGGTGGCGGTCAAGGCGGCAAAGCGGGTGGAGTATCCGGGGCGCTCAACGAGGGACGCTGCGCCGGTGGTGGCGGTGGTGGTGGTAGCGGGTTGACCGCGGGAACGGTCCTGGTGGACGCCGCCGGCGCCCGGTCAGGCGACGGTCTCGTCATCGTTACGTTCCAAGCCACTGGCACGTGGGGCTTCGGCCTGTCGCTCGGACCGCGCGGTCCCGGTTTCCATCTCGGATAGGAGGATGATGGCTACACGAGCTACCCCGCAGCAGAAGGTCGGAGGCGGGCTGATCGCTCTGCTGCTGCTCGCGCTCGGCGTGAAGATCGTCACGACCCCGCCGCAGCCGGCACCGGCACCGATGACAACGACCACCAGCACGAGCACGGTCCCGCTCGCGCCGGTCCTCGGGGTGCGCCGCTACTTCGCCGAACAGACGTCGTGGAACCAGCCGGCCGCCGTCTATGGCCCATCGAAGACCCTCCAGCCGTACGCCCAGCGATGGTGGGACCACGGCGGTGGTGGCGACAAACCGGGGTCGGTCAACGTCGCGTTCGGTGACTGGTCGATCCCCACCTACCGCAAGGCCGACGCCACCACCATCGCCGTCATCTACCAGGCGACGTGGGCGCAAGCGCTGTACACGACCGATGTGGGTGTGGCGATCCCGTGGAACCCGAAGTGGACCGCCGGCACCGGCACCGACAATCTGCTGTCGATCGTCGACGACGCGACGGGGACGGCGTGGGTGCTCGGCGGGTATGGGCAGCTCTCGTGGAACTGTGTCGAACCGTTCGGGCTCGGCCCCAACAGGCGCGCCGGGTTCGATCCGACGAACCCGCTGCACCTGTGCACGACCGGGGTGCAACGCCACGAAGGCCTGTTCACCGCCGACGACAGCGTCCGCATCGACGGCCGTGGCGCCGGGATGCCGAAGCTCGCACTGACGGTGCGAGCCGCCGAGGTGCGGTCAGGGGCGATCCGCCACGCCTTGGAGATGACGATCACGTCGACGATGTTCGGGCCGGCGTGCACACCAACCCGAGGCGCGGCCGCCCCGGGAGCGGGGGTGTCGTGCGGGTACTACCTGCCACCGGCGACGAAGCTCGAGCGCACCAACCCTGATGTCGGTTGCCCGACGAAGCAGGTCGTCAACGATGTTGAGCGTGCGAAGACGATCCCCGAGGGGATGCGGTTCGCCATCCGGATCACCGACGCCGAGATCGGGACGTGGCTGAACTCGCGTGGGTACACCGGCCAGCTCCGTGAGACCGCCCGCATCTTCGCCGTCGCACTCCGCGACTACGGCTGGATGATTGCCGAGACCGGTTGCTTCGGGATGCACATCGAGACCGACTCTGCCATCGCCGGAGACGCCGCACCGATCTGGCGACAGCTCGGTGTGACCGGCAGCGGCACCTATCCGAACGGAGACCTGTTGTTCGGCCTCATCACCAAGGAGCGTGTGTACGTCGTGGAGCCGCCCGCATGAACGACCTCGAGCGGTGGGTGATCGTCGCCAACGCGGTCATGGCGTTCATCGCCATGTTCGTCAACGCCGGCACCGCCCACGCCACCCCCGAACCGTGGCGGTCCGTCCGCATCC
>JBIRBF010000270.1:0-1516 GCA_044326505.1 Candidatus Nanopelagicales bacterium
GCCCTGCTCGCGGTGGCCGACGCGGCTGCGCTGTTCCTCGGGGCATACGAGGGCATGACGGACCGGACCGACCAGCGCCGACGGGAACTCCGCGATGCCCTCACCGCACTGGAGGCCCAGAAGTGACCACCACCGATCCGGCTGACGTGACGGCGCTGCGGGACGCGCTGCTGACCAAGTACGCCTGCCACGGTTCAGAACATTGCCGCCCCGACGAGCACGACGGGGCTTGCCAGTCGTGGATGGACGAGTGCCGCACGGATGCCGACGCCCTCATCGCCGCCGTCCGTGCCGACGCCACCCGCGCCGCCGAGGTCGAGGTCGCCTACGTCAACACCGGCAGCGCCCACGACCGGGCGATGGCGTGGTCGGAGGGGCACACCGCAGGGTATGAGGAGGCGTTGGTGCCCCAACGCGAGCAGATGGTCGCCGTCCCGGTGGACATGGGCCGATACACGGCCAGCCGATACGACACGGACACGCTCCACCGACTGCACATCTGGAACGGCGAGCGGTCATGGGACATCGACGTCCCCCGTGCCGCCCTCGCCGCCCAGCCCGCCGCACCAGTGACGTGTGGCGATGCTCCCATCCGATGCACGCTACCGGCCGGTCACGATGGCGGGCATCACGACAACGAGGGAGGGTGGGCCGCCCTCGCCGCCCAGCCCGCCGCACCGGAGCCGCATTCTACGACGTGCCTGTCTCGGTCTGACGACGTTTGCACCTGCAAGCCCCGGCCCGCCCAGCCCGCCGCACCGGAGAAGCCCAGCACGGCACCGGATGGGTTCTACGGAGCGTCCAAGGACTTCTGGGACGCGCTCAATCCGCCCGCACCGGAGGCCGAGCCTCGGCTGACACACGGTCGCCATTGCCGCTGCACGCCCTGTGCCCGTGAGGACTGGACACGCCCGGACCTCGCGCATTGCGGGATGCACGGCCCGTCATGCCCGGCCGTCTACGCCCCGTTCGCCGCACCGTGCGAGCACGACTGGCACTACTACGACGGCAACGAGACGGAGGGCACGGAGTCCATCTGCTCGAAGTGCCGCACCGTCCGCGATGACGCCCAGCCCATCGCACCGGATGCCGAGCCGGAGCGGTGCGCGTTCCGGGGGTGCGGAATGCCGATGATCGACGTTCGGCATGACTTCGCAACGCCAGACGATGACCGGCTGACCCGCCACACCTTCGCCTCCGCCGCACCGGACGGACGCACCCACCACGTCGGGGACGAGTGCCCCGGTGGACACCGATGACCACCACCGCAGCCGCGTGGCGGCATGTCGAGGCCGAGGCGAAGGGCATCGTGTTTCCCGGAGACGTGCCGGGTGGCTGCATCCGTTGCCTGTGGGATGACGCCCCGGAACCGTGCCGAGCCCCCACCCCGGACCCGGCCAGCCCGTGCGGGTACCCGGGGGACACCGGTACCGGCTGTCTCGGGGCGTTCGAGCATGACCCAGAACTGTGGGGGTACCACACCCACCAGCCCACGCTCTGCCTCGTCTGCAAGCAC
>JBIRBF010000162.1:0-6369 GCA_044326505.1 Candidatus Nanopelagicales bacterium
CGAGGCCGCGGCGCTGGAGCTCTCCGCGGTGCCGCCGGACGTTCCGCACGCGGTCATCACCAGCGCGCCGCCAAGCAGCAGCACGGCTACCCGAGCAGTGGCAGAAGTGAGCATGGTTACCACCCTAGGCGATCGCTCGATGCCGGTGCGCAAGCGCGCCTCAGGTGAATCGTGCGCCTATCGTGTGCCCGGGTGAGGAGGGATATGGACGAGCGATCCGTCGTGGGTTCCGGACCCGCCGGGCGTCGCCTACGCTCGGCTGCCGCCGTCCCGGTGGTTGCCGCAGGGGCGCTGCTCGCCGGTTGCAGCCTGCTGCGCGCGGCTCCTGCCGAACCTAGTCAGAGTCCTTCGTCCGCGACCAGCGGGGTCGCTGCCAGCGCCCCGCAGACGGTAGCCGCGTCGCCGACTGTTCCGCCTCGCCCCGATGAGTCCGGCTGCGTGACAGCGACCGAGCAGCTCGACAACGACGATCTCGGGCTGGTCGCGGTGGGCGAGTTCGTCTTCCGTTCGCTGGACTGCGGCGCGGGGACTGGGCTCGGGGATCAGCTCGCCGGTCGGGCCGTTGATCCGCAAGTGCTGCAGACGGCCTCGAAGTCGGGCGTGTCGTTCGATCTGCACGACACGGCCGGTGGAACGTCGCTGAGCATGTACGCCGACGACGGCACTTGCGTGATCACCATCAGTGAGCGTCCACGCACCAAAACCCTCACCTGCGGCTAGCGCTGCGCGACTCTAGAGCTCGGCCTCGGTGATTTCGGAGGGCGCCGCCGTACCGGTGGCCAGCCGCCGGCGCCGCCAGCGCTGGCGCAGGCGCCAGCCGAACCAGATCAGCAGCGCCAGTAGGACCAGCACGAGGACGGGGACGAATATCGCCGCGAGCGTCAGCGCAACTGAGGCGATGTCCTCGATTGTGCTGACAACGGGGGCGCCCACGCCGCCGGTGCTCACGTTGACCACCGGCCGTGCCGCAGCCTCGGCTGTGTGCACGGTGCCCGCCGTCACCATGCCCGCGATCAGCGCCGCAGCCTGGGTCCAGGTGCTGTCCGCGCCGAAGGCCGCGGCGAACAGCACCGCGCCTGACGCGGGACGCATGAGGGTCTGCACCACGTCGTTGACGGAGTCGACCGCAGGGATCTTGTCGGCGAGGAGCTCGATCGCAAGCAGGATGGCCAGGATCACCAGCGCCGGGGTCGTGGCGAGCAGGTCGTATGGCTCGGAAAGGGTGAAGACGTCGAAGTGGGCCAGCAGTCCGGCGATCAAGAGCGGGATATACGCGTTGAGGCCGGCCGCGGACGCGAGTCCGATTCCCGTGAGCAGCAGGGCTGAGGCGTCCACCGCTCAAGGATAAGGCGACTACGGACCTCGGCGGGTCGCTCGGGCACCGGTTGGGCGGACAGGTAGCGTCATCCATTCGAGCACCACATCGAATGGAGTTGGCAGATGCGATCACGCCCTCGACACCAGCTGGGCACTGCAGTCGTCGCGGCGGCCGCCGGGCTGGCATTGACCGCGTGCGGTTCCGCAACCACCTCCACGTCGAGCAGCCCGAGTTCGACGACCTCCGCGCCGGCCAGAGAGGCCAGTGCCAGCGTGTCCGCGCCCGCACGGCCGTCGTTCCCGGCGGTTCCGGACGGTGCGTCGATGAAGCTCACGACTAACCAGGGCGACATCACCATCGCCCTGGATCCCCAGGCGCCGATCACGGACGCCTCGATGGCCTACCTCGCCGGCAAGGGCTACTTCAACGGCACTAACTGCCACCGGCTCACCACACAGGGGCTCTTCGTGCTGCAGTGCGGCGACCCGAAGGGCACCGGCAAGGGGGGACCGGGCTACCAGATCCCCGACGAGAACCTGCCAGCCGGCGCCGTGAATAACTACCCGGCGGGCACGGTTGCCATGGCCAACTCCGGTCCCAACACCAACGGTTCGCAGTTCTTCATCGTCTACAAAGACACCACGCTCCCGCCCGACTACACGGTGTGGGGCAAGGTGACCTCGGGGATGGACGTGGTGGAAAAAGTCGCCGCGGCTGGAGTGCAGGGGGGCGCGATGGACGGACCGCCGGCGCTGCCCATCAGCATCGAGACCGCGACCGTCAGCTGACGTCGCTGAGCACTTCGGCGACCCAGCCGGCCGCCAGTTCGAACCATGAGGCGGCCCGTGGCTCAATTTGATCGCTGCGTCCGGCCGTGACCTCGTCGGCCAGCGCTAGCCCGTGTGGTCCGTCGGAGAACACGTGGAGCTCCTGGTGGACGCCGGCCCTAGCCAGCGCAGCCGACAGCAGCAGCGACTGGGACACCGGCACCAGCGCATCGGCGGCGGTGTGCCACACGAACGTCGGCGGCATCGCCGACGTCACCCTGCGTGCCGGGCTGAGCCGCACGAGAGCCGCATCGTCGGGATCGTCGACTGCGAAGAGCGCCCGGTTGGCCTCGTACCAGTGCTGTCGGCGGGTGCTGACTCCGGCGGCTAGCATCGCGGCCTTGCCGTCGGGGTAGTCCGTGACGGGGTAGCCAAGGACGAGCGCGGCCACGCGCAGGTCTTCGGCCGGCACCCCAGTGATCTTCGCCGTCTCTGCGTCGTGCCAGGTGGCCCCGAGCATCGCCGCCAGGTGGCCCCCGGCCGAGAAGCCGCACAGGACGATGCGCGCGGGATCGACGAGCCATTCCTCGGCATGGGTTCGGACTGCGGCCAGGGCGGCGGCCAGATCCTGGAGCGGCCCGGGGAAGGCCGAGCCGTGGTTGACCGGCCCGGTGGGCGGGCCGTCGCCCAGGGGGCCGGGGTGGCGGACCGAGTACCGAAGCACGAAGCTGTGGTAGCCGTGGGCAGCCCACCGCAGGGCGACCGCCTCAGCCTCGCGGTCCGAGGTACCTAGGTAGCCGCCGCCAGGCAGCACCATCACGGCAGGGCGAAGCCGTCCGGTCTGGAACTCGGGGGAGTCGTCGAGCAGGTAGCAGGTCAGGGTGACGCCGAGCGCGCCCGGACGCGGCTCGATCTCGAAGCAGCGCATCCCGTCCTCAGTGCTCGATCGGAAGGATCCGGGCGGCGAACTCCTCGAAGCCCTCGCCGGACAAGTCCGAGAGTGCGGCCGGTCGACCGGCGATCGCCAGGAGCAGCGCTTCGCCGGTGCCTGTGACTGCCGGGCCCTCGCCCGCTGCCCAGTCGAGGTCGTCCGCGGCGAAGCTGAGGTCCGCCAGCCGGTCGGCGGGAACGACACCGCGCGCCTTGCCCGAGGTGAGGTAGTCCAGCGCCACCCGCAGGCGCGGCGGGGGGATCTCGCGGGTGATCCCGAGTGGTCGGCGCATGTCCTGGCCGTGGATGAGGAGGTCCGTCAGGGGTGCCTCGGGGCCGGCTCCCGGCGGGGTGAATCGTCCGTCCGCGTGTTTGCGCAGACCGGTGGCGATGTCGGCGGTGCTCAGCGCGGCCACGCCCTTGGTCAGCGACTTGTTGGCACCATCCCAGTTGAAGCCGTGGCCGACCATGGCGAGGATGACCTTGGGCGTCGGGGTGATGAGCGGCATCAGCAGGTGCGCGCCGACATCGTGCACTGTCCAGCCCTGGCAGAGGCTCTCGGTCGCCGTCTGCTCGGCATCGAGCGTTGCCAGGAAGTCGGCGGTCAGGAGCCGCTCGGCGGCGATTTCGTCGAATATCTCCATAGTCCCCTCAGGCTATGCTCACTGCGACATCGGGCGTCGGTCAGGCGGCGCGGTCTGGCGGGAGGATCGGGTGGGTCAGGCGATGGCACCGGCGGCCGAGCCGACGACGGTGCGCTCCAGCTCCGGGCGAGGCCTGCTCATCGGCGGCATCGCGACGCTGGTCGCGGGCCTCGTGCTGGTCCTACTGGCCGCCGTCGGTGGTGTGCGCGCAGGCCTTGCGATCGTGGACCTGCTCGGCACCGAGGCGATATCGGCGCCTACCGAGGTCGTGACTGACTTCGAGGCTGGCTCCTACTCGGTCTATCAGAAGGCCGACGGCACTGCCGTGGCCCTGTCGCCCCAGACCGTCTCGGTCACCGGGGCCCAGGGTCCGGTGATGGTGCGGGACGCGGGCACGACGGAGACGCTCACCCGCGGCCAGGTGGTGTACGAGGCAGTCGCCCGCTTCACGATCGCAGAGCCGGGGCGGTACACGGTCAGCCTGCGATCAACCGACCCGACGGAAGTCGTGATCGGGCCGAGCCTGGCCGTCGTCCTGTCTGGCGCGCTGCCATGGGTGATGGTCCTCGGGCTGGGGATCCTGGTGTCGCTGGTGGGTGCGGCCCTGCTGATCGCCACGATCGTCCGGCGCCGCCGAACCCCGCCGTCCCCGGGCACCCCGATGGCCCCGGGCACCCCGCCTGCCCCGGAGGTCGGCACCGCCCAGCAGACCCCGCCTGCCTCAGCGCTGGCGCCGGTGCAGCAACTGCCGCCTGCAGGCTGGTATCCGGACCCGGCGGCGACCGGCGGCCAGCGCTACTGGGACGGGCGGAACTGGACCGAGCACACCGCATAGACGCCCCTTTGCGGCAACTGGCAGCAACGGCCAGCCCGGCTATGCCAAGGTGTGCCGCAGTTGACCAACTTTGGAGGTAGCTATGCAGTGGGTGTGGACGATCATCGGGGCTTTGATCGCGGGGTGCATCATCGGACCGCTGGCCCGATTGGTGATGCCCGGCAAGCAGAACGTCAGCGTCTTCATGACCATCGTCATCGGTGCGGTCGGCGCATTGGTCGGCGGCGTGATCGCGACGTGGCTGGGCGTGGGCGACACGAGCGGCATCGACTGGATCAAGCTCGCCATCGAGGTCATCGTGGCCGTCATCGTGGTGATGATCTACCTGAGCCTGACCGGAAAGAAGAGTTCGACCTAGCCTCGGCTTGGCTAATCCGCGCGCCCAGTAGGTGCAATGGGGTCGCGCGGCTGGGCCCGGACGCGCAACCATGAGGACATGGCCTTCGAACCCCCCGCCCCGCCCGTTGGAACGGCCGGCGCTGCGGGGGTGAATCCGACCAGCCAGTGGGATGCTGCCGACTACACGACGGTCGGTTCGTTCGTGCCTGCGAACGGATCCTTCATCCTGCAGAGCCTCGCAGTCCAGCCTGGCGAGAGGGTGCTTGACGTGGGTTGCGGCGATGGTTCGCTCACCGCTCAGCTGCAGGACCTCGGCGCCCAGGTCGTAGGCATCGACGCCTCAGAGGCCCTCGTGGCGCACGCCCGCACGCGCAACCTCGACGTGTTGCACGGCGACGTGCTCACCATGCAGTTCGACTCGGAGTTCGACGCGGTCTTCAGCAACGCCGTCCTGCATTGGGTGCTCGACGCGCCAGGGGCCGCGCGGGCGATGTTCCGGGCATTGCGCCCGGGAGGTCGGATCGCCCTGGAATTCGGCGGCTTCGGCAACATCGCGGCCATCCGGGTTGCCCTGCGGGTGGCGCTGGGTGAGGCCGGCTATCGGACCCTGCCGCAGGACCAGTTCTACCCGACGGCGCGGCAGTACTCGGCCATCCTGCTGGCGGCGGGATTCCAGAACGTCACGTGCGAGATCGTGCCGAGGCCGACACCCCTGCCTGCCGGCCTGGAATCCTGGCTGCGCACCTTCCGGGGCGGACTGATGAACGTGCTCGGTATCGGAGTCGAGACGCGGGACAAGATCTTCGCCCGCACCGGGGAACTGCTCGCGCCGTCCCTACTGGACCCCGAGGGGCAGTGGTGGGCCGACTATGTGCGGATCAGGGTTCTGGCGACGCGTCCGGCCCCGGCACCGGCCGTGGACCCGGAACCTGCTGCGGCGGCACCGGCCGAGCTCGAGTACCAGGAGTGGGACAGGGGAGCCGCGCCGGAGAGCGATACCGACGCATCGCTGGTGGCGGCGCCCGACGCTGAGGGACGTTGGCACGTGCACGAGGCCGACGAGGACGGGCAGGGGCTGGCGGGCGATGCCTGGGACGCAGCCGAAGATGACTCGGAGCCGGTCGTCCCGGAAGAACCAGAGGCGGCGCCGGACCCGGTTTCGCCGGCGATGGATCCGCTGAGTTCGATGCCGCCACCCAGCGGGGCCCCGATGCCGTCGGCCTGGCCGGGTCCGACACCCGGCCAGCCCGTGGGCCAGCCGATGGCCCAACCGATGGCACCTCCCATCCCGATGCCGCCACCGGGATTCCAGCCACCCCCGGCCGCAATGGCGCAACCGGCCGGATTCCAGCCCCGGCCCGGTACCAATGCAGCACTTGCGCCGTCACCGGCCGGCCTGGCGCCGGCTTCCGCCTACGGCCCGCCCCCGGGCTACGCACCGCACCCCCGATACTCCGTGCCACCTCCCCTGCCCGGGCAGGCGGCCCCGGCGGGCCCCGCGGCCCCGGCGGGCACCGCTGCCCCGGCGGGCACCGC
>JBIRBF010000056.1:0-14485 GCA_044326505.1 Candidatus Nanopelagicales bacterium
CCTCGTCCGCACCACCTACCCCACCGTCACCCGCCTCTACTGGTACAAGGACCGCGCCGACTCCACCAACCCCGCCGAAGCCCAATACGGCCTCGTCTACCCCGACGGCAGCCCAGCACCGGCCCTCGGCGGCCTCCGGGCGACCCTCGGTACCACCATCACGGCACCGACTGCCCCCACCGGCGTGACGGTCTCGACCAAGAGCGGCTACGTCAACACCACATGGAAGGCCCCGGCGGGCTCCACCGTGACCGGCTACCGGGTCGAGCTGCGGCAGGTGAATTCGACGGCCGTGACCGTGGTCAACGTCTCCGGCACCACCCTCAGCGCCCGGTTGGCCACGCGCAGGGGCGTCACCTATCGAGTCGCGGTCGCCGCGGTCAACTCGGCTGGGACAAGTCCCTTCACGATCTCGGGCACCTTCACCGGCCGCTGAGGCGCTAGCCGTCACCGGCGAGCCGATCGCAGCAGCGCTCCGAGTGCTAGTACGAGGAGCCCCACGAGCAGCATCTTGATGATGGTTCCGCCGGTCTGCGCCAGCGTGCCGCCGGTCTTGGCAGGCGCCGAAGCCGTGACCGTGCCCTGCGGTTCCGCCTGCGCCACCACAGTCTGCTGCGAACCCGGTTGGGCGATCACGGCCTGGCCGGGTTGCGGCTCCACGGCTCGACTCGCGGTCGGAGCGGCGGGCGCGCTGGACTGAGGGGGTGTCGGCGATCCGCTCGGGCTCGGCGTCGGCGATCCGCTCGGGCTCGGCGTCGGCGATCCGCTCGGGCTCGGCGTCGGCGTCCGGTAGCCGCCCTCAACCTCCGGGGACAGGACCGGCTTGCCGTCTGGATTGCGCCCGGCCGCCGTGGCCTTGTTGCGGTAGTCGGCGACGGTCGCGCTGCCCTTGGCAGAGCACTCCATCGACGCACCCGGGTCAAGCTCCGCCGGCTCGGGACAGGTCACCTTGGGCTCCTTGTCGTCGGTCACGACGACGTCCGTGATGCGCCTCGGTCCGGTGTTGGTCACCACGTAGGTCCAGGTGACGGCAGCGTCGCGCGGCACATCGACGACGCCTGACTGGCCATTGGTCTTCTTCACCAGCGACAGAGCATCCGGGTGCGCCTCGTAGCCCGCCTTCGACGACGCCGTCACACGCGGCAGCGGCGTGCCATCGGGGCCGACCAGCGCCCTGCCATCAGGTCCGACCGGGGTGCCCACCGTCGTCGCCTCGTCGTCATGCGAACCGATGACCGCCTGTCCCGCCGCCTTGCAGACCATGCTCGCCCCCGGAGCGAGGGTGTCGTGCGGGCACGTCACCTGGAGCACGGCGTCGCCCTCGGTCAAGGGCGCGTCGACCACCGTCACGCCGCCCAAGTCGGTCGCACCGGTGTTGGTCACCTCGAACGTCACGTCGGTCGCGGCCCCCGGTGCCACCTGCACCCGGTGCGGGGTCCCGTCAGGGTCGAAGGTGCCCGCACCGTTGATCTTCTTGACGATGCCGATCGCCGGTGGCTGAGGGGTGTACGCCGCCGTGGCGTGGACCGGGTTGTTCGTGGCGCCGGGCGCCGTTGCCGTAGCCGTGTTGACCACCGGACCGACCGCACCAGCAACACTGGCGTACTCGTATTTCCACGTCTCGCCAGGATCGAGCCGACCATTGCCATTGGCGTCGCCGCTGACGTAGTCGGGGTGGAAGTCGTCACTTGTGTCAGTCGGTGTGGCACGGTCATCGGTCAGATCGGGCCGACCGAGCTCAAACGTCCCCGGCGTCGAAACGTCGAAGCCGTAATGGACTTTGCTGCCCGCCGGCAACTCGACGCCCGGGGGTGCAGGCGCCACCTTGCCGTCGATCGTCTTGACGAGCGCCAGCCGGCAATCGGCGTCCGCTCTGGGGACAGTCACCCCGGCGGTCGCCTCCACCGTCACCGGTGACCCGCCCGCCGGCGCCACCAACGCGTGCGACGCGACTCGAAGAACGGCCGGCGCAGTGCAGTCGGCCGCGGGAACGATGCTCAGGCACATGGCCGCGAAGTCCGCGTCCCACCCGATCGTCATCGTCGCGCCCCCGAGGTCCACGACACTCCCGGCAGTGGCGGTCAGGGTCGCTGTGAGGTGAGCCGTCGCCCCGCTCACCGGCAGCGCCGACAGATCCACCGATGAACCGTTTGTCAGCACCACCCCCGATCCCTGCGGCAGCAAGGCGCCATTAGCGCCCCGGATGGCCACCGAGGCGGTGACGCCGCTGGGCAGCCCCTGCACCCGAAGCGCCGTGTAATGCGCCCCGTCCAACGGCGCGCACGACTGCGGCCCCACCACCAGCTCGGTCTGCGACAGCGGCTGACAGCCGAGGGCCCCCGTACTGCCGGAGAATGCCTGCAGCCGACCCACGTTCCCCAACCACCACAGGCAGTCGGCGTTCACATCGGACTGCTCGACCGTGTAGATCATGTTCTCGGAGTAGGGGCGCTCCTGGGCCGTGTATCCCGCGCAGGACGCCGAGGTGGCGAAATCAAAGCAGCCGACGCTGTTGACGCCATCGGCCGTGGGGTCGGCGGACGCCTTCGGATAGGTGATCCACGGCAGATACAGCTTCGTGCCGAGCTGCTTGGACAGGGTCATCAGGGACCAGGGCTCCAACGCCCCACCACCGGCCTTCTGCATCGCCCGGGCGCCGAAGTGCGCCGAGTGCGCTGGGGTCACCGCCGTCAGCTTGGCCTCCCAGCCGCTGTTGCGCGCACCCGCTGTGTCGAAGCAGAGCCATACCGACGGCCGGTACAGCTCCTGCGCCATGACGCAGGCCGCCTCCAGCGCACCCGTTGCGGAGTACATCGGCACCGCCTGGCTGTAGCTGACCGCCGCCGAACCCGGGAACGGGTTGGGCAGAGTCAGGCTCGGCGCGCCGAAGCAGGACGCGCCCGTCGCCGGGTCGACGCACTGCAGGACGCCCGTGCCGGGCCCGGAGTTGGCCGTGGTCCAGATGAAGCCCGGAGTCGGTGCCGAACTGGTGGCCGCCGTCGCGGTGACGAAGACGAACGAGGTGATGGAGGCCTCCAAGCCCGTCGGCAGGTTGGCCTTGCCGTTGTTCGGACAGAGGGTGCCTGTTGCGGCATCGAGGCAGTAGACCTTGCCGCTGCGCCCTGCCGCGTACAACAGAGCTCCGTCCGCGGTCGCGTGCCAGGGCTCGGCCGGGTTGAACGACGGGAAGTAAGCGGCGCTCGTGAGGTCTTGCGCCGGCTGCTCCTGCCCGGCCTCGACGAAACCGCACGACACCATCGCGACGATGTCCCCGCACAGCCAGCCCACGGACTGTGGACCGCTGGTACCTCCCCGCTGCACTGGCACATAGATGCGGCCCTTGGACTGGTTGATAAACGCCACGGAACTGTTGGGCGTGCCGAACTCATCGGCGCCCTGGCCGAAGGGCGTGCCAGCGGCGGCGGCGATGAACGCCGTACCCGTCTGCGGGAAAGGAGCCCCGCACGGCTGGCCGGACGCGCGGTCGAAGCACCGCAACCAGGTTCCCTTGCCGGGTCGCTCATGGTGATTCGCAGCCCACATGTGGGTGCTCGAGAACTGGACGTTGTACCCGTCTCCGGCCCCCGACACCTGGACGGCGCCAACGGGAGTCATCGGGCTCAGCGCCGCGGACGTCCCAGCCTGAGCGGGCAGGTCGCCGGCGGCGCGGACGTTGGTCACGGTGGCGGGGTCGGATGGGGCGGTACCGCTCCACGTCGCCCCACCGTCGACCGAGTACTCCAGCTGCCACCCCGGCGGACCCTGGACTGCGCCGGTCAAGGCGCTGCCCGTGGGAATGTCGGTCGTCAGGCTCACCGCCTCCGATGCGCCGGACGTGTTGGCCACCTTCGAGGTGACTGCCACCTTCGCCCGCGGTGGGGCCGTGGATGGATCGACAGCGACACTCAGCGGACCACCCACGCCGGGCGCCGCCGGGGACACCGAGACCGCACCGGACGCAGGCACCCCCGCAGCGGGGGAATCCCCGAAGACCGTCATGGCCAACACCCACAGCGCCAACACGAGCACGAGGCCCCCTCGGGCGCCACCGCGCCACCGAGCACCCCGCTGCTGGGACAAGTTTCCGGACATCAGACCCCCCTTGCGTCAACCGGCCGATTCCGACCGATCGACTCGACGCTAAGGGAGGTGCCGGCGCGGGCCGGTGGATCTGTCCACAGGCGGCCTCCGGCGCTGACCGAGAATCACCAACGCGGCCTCGGCAAGGGACCCGCAGCGCCCGCTTTCCACAGGGCACCCGTGATTGCGCACTACATTTCCCCCATGACTCAGCCGCAGCCGCCCGAGGTGTACGTCGAGCAGCACCCGTCGGTCCCGCGCCGGCCCATCCCCTGGTGGGTGCACGCGCTCGTGTGGGTCGTCGTGATCCTCATCGACGCCGGGCTCGGCACCATGGTGCTGCTCATGGCTGCCTTCGCCTGCGACTCGGGCGCCGCGGGCTGCGCCGACGTGGCCAGTTCGGCCATCGTCGGCTACGGCCTGGCAGCGATGTTCCTCTCCACCGCCCCGCTCGTGGCGGCTGTGCTGCTGCGCGGCGAGAGCCGTGCCGTTCGCGTCTGGCGCATCATCACGCTGATCCTCATCATCGCCTCGCCGCTCTTGGCGCTGGGGATCACCGTGTTGATCTTCGCCATCGGCTTCTCGCTTATCACCTGAGCTGGCGCACCTGGCCTAACGCCGCGGCCGCCGCGTGTCACGCAGTGCGGTCGAGTTCGGCCGAGATCAGGTCGCGGACGTGATCGTTGAGCTCGTCGGCAGTCATCGACTGCACCACGTCCACCGGCACCGGCGGCAGCACCGTCAACACGATCCGATGCCGCCCCTGCAGCACGAAGCCGCGCTTGGGCAGTGCGTCGTGGGTCCCCCGAATGACCATGGGAACCACCGCCACCTCGCACTCCCGCGCGAGCTGGAAGGCGCCTGGCTTGAACGGCTTGAGCTGTCCATCCGCCGAGCGCGTACCCTCCGGGAACATCACGATCGACGAGCCCTCTTCCAGGTGGCCACGGCACGCCTCGAGCATCTGCAGCACGCTCTCGCGATCGCCGCGACGCAGCGGGACGTATCGGTTCAGGCTCATGTTCCAGCCGATCACCGGCACCCGGAACACCTCAATCTTGGACACCCACTTGAAGTCCTTGAACAGCCGAAAGATCACCAGGATGTCGAGCAGCGACAGGTGATTCGCGACGATCATGTACGTCTCGCCCGGGACTATGTTCTCGCGCCCGGTGACCGTCACCGGCCATGCCGGGTTGAACCAGGTGTAGAGCGAGGCCCAGAAGCACGTGAACCGATGCAGCAGCACGAGCCGCCGGTCGAACAGGACGGTGACCAGCCAGATGAGGACCGCGATGGGGAACAGCAGCAGCGACGTGACGACGACGAAGAGCCAGAAGACGACGGACCCGATCTGGCGCACCGGCACAGCCTAGCGGGCGCCACGCATCCCGCGACTACTCGGCGAGTGCGAATGTCGCCTCGACCGCCGCGCTCAGGACTTGCGGCTGCGGGTCAAGGTCGATTTGGGGGCCGCCGGCCGTAGCCGCGGCCCGCATAAGCATGGGCCCTGAGTCGTCGCGCGAACCCGACGACAGCCCCTCGTCGGCAAGCGACAGCAGCGGCCCGAGGTCGCGTCCGACCGCAGCCGCGAAGTCCTCCGCAGCCTGCACGGCATCTGCCACTGCTTCCCGGCGCACCTCCCGATGGTTCGGGTTGGCCCGATCGACCTCCCACGACACCCACATGACCTGCGCGCCGGCGCCGCCGATGAGCGCAACCAGCGCCCCCGCGGCCTCCCGGGCGCATTCGACGTTGCCCGAGACCGAGGCAGTCCAGTCCGTGGGAATGCTCGTCTGCCGCCGCTCGTCCCAGCGCTGGTTGCGCTGCACCCGCACCTGGGGAAGCAGGAAGGTGCGCACGCCAGGCGTCGCGCCGATGCCGTCGCGCAGGTCATCGGCGATTCGCGCAACCTGCCGCATGGCATCGTGCTGCTCGGCGGCGGTGGCCTCGATGGCCGTGCTGATGACCGCGTAGTCCGGTTCGACCTCGCGGGACGCGCGACCTCGAACGATCACCGTGGCTGATGTCGCCATCTTCCTAGGCCTCCCCGCCGTTGCCGGCCGACCCGCGGCCCAACGTTCGCGCGACGCCCTCGATCTGGGTGCGCAATGCCCCCACAGTAGACGTTGCGATCACGCCTGTTCCATCACGCAGCAGACCCGTCACCTGGATGTCCTGGATTGCGCCGCTCATCATGTCGTTCACGTCCACTCGAGCCACGACCCGATCGATGTCCACGCCCTCGATCACCTCGTCCAGATCCACCCGCTCGAGCAGCGCCGCCATGTCGATGCGGGCCAGCAATTCGTCCAGCGTGCGCGGCCCGGCCTCAGCCAGGAACGACGACGCGACTACGGCGCGCTCGGCCTGGGCCGCCTTGAACTCGGCGTCGAGTTCGGCCAGGACACCCTGCAACCGAGCGGCCAAAGGGGAGGTGATCTGCACTGCGCCGAGGCGATCGAGCCACCTCGCCACCTGGGCCTCCCCGGCGCTCACCGCGTCGAAGGCAGCCGACTGCAGGCGCAGCGCGAGCGCGGCACAGGCTCCCGGCAGCACCTTCAGCACGTCGGCAGCGAGCAGCGGACCGGTCGCAGCCGCGTCCGCGTTGCGGCCGCTCGAACTGGGCTGTGCCTCGGCCTCGGCTCCAGCCAACGTGGCCTGCGAGTAGCTCGTGACCACCTCGAGCAGGCCCAGCGCAAGACCCGTCCAGCGCTCCACTCCGTCGAGCACGACGCCGCTCGCGCCGGGCCTGCTGCGTTTGACGGTGGTGTCGGATTGCGCGTACACGGGACTCCCTCCGATGGATCGCCCACCATTGTGCTTGCGCGGAATCACCGCCACGCACCCGCCACCGCGACCGTGTGACCGGCACCGCTCCCGGGCTACTCGGACGTCCTCGACGAGTGCGCACCCAGTCCGGCCAGCGCATCACCGGTGAGGCGATAGACCGT
Organism: Candidatus Nanopelagicales bacterium; assembly: GCA_044326505.1. GTDB lineage: Bacteria > Actinomycetota > Actinomycetes > S36-B12 > UBA10799 > JACJWR01. The sequence continues at coordinate 7,035 of JBIRBF010000056.1, forward strand.
CCAGTCGTCCATCGGGAATGCCTGTACGCCGCGATAGAAGTCAATTGCCGGCGCGTTCCAGTCCAGTACCTGCCACTCCAGCCGTCCGTAGCCGCGATCGACGCAGATCTGTGCCAGGGTCTCGAGCAAACGCCGGCCGACGCCGGCGCCGCGGCGACTTGGGCGCACGAACAGGTCCTCCAGGTAGATCCCGTGGCGACCTCGCCAAGTCGAGTAGTTCAGGAACCACAGGGCCATCCCCACGATTTCGCCGTCCAGCTCGGCGACATGCCCGTAGAGCGCCGGTGAGCCGCCGGGGGCGTCCGCGCCGCCGAAGAGCGCGCGAGCCAGATCCTCGGGTCCGCCCTCGACCGCCTCCGGCTCGCGCTCGTACTCGGCCAACTCGCAGATCAATCCGTGCAGGACTCCGACATCGGCTGGCTGCGCAGGTCTGATCGTCAGGGCCATTCCCAGACCCTAGGAGGTAGGCCACGGCTGAGGCGCGCCGCCTACGCTGCGAGTGTGCTGCTGTTCATCCCCGGATTCATGACGCCACCGCGGGCCTATTCCACCCTGCTGGGACCCCTGCAGCAGGCCGGAGCGTCCGTCGAGATGGCCAACGGGCACAGCCTGACGGCCCTCACCGGCAACTACTCGCCGGCCCAGGAGGCCAGCGATGTCCTCAAGCTCGTTGACCGTCTGTCCCACAGGCAGCCGGTGTGGCTGGCCGGGCACTCGCGCGGCGGCCAGGTCGCATGGCGGGCGGCCAACCTCGCTCCTGACCGGGTGGCAGGGCTCTTCCTGATCGACCCGGTGGACGGCGCCGGGCGCGAGGGAGGCGGTCCCCGCGCCGCCGCCGAGCCGGTCAGGTTCGGCTGCCCAGCAACCATCGTGGGAGCTGGCCGGGGCGGGCGCTGCGCACCGAGCGCGGTCAACCACCAGACGTTCGCGGCGGCGCTGCCGGCGGCCCACCACGTAGTGATCGCTGACCTGGGTCACGCCGACGTGCTCGACGGCTGGCAGCGCACGGCTGGGCGCTGGCTGTGCGGCGGCGCCGACGACCCGGACCAAGTCCGCGGCGACGTGGCCGCACTACTTGTGGCGGCCGTCGCAAGGCCCCCGGCGCCGTCATGACCGCCTTCCAGCTGACCGCGGCGGCGGCTCACACGCGCTCGACAGCTGCCGCCACCGCGATGGCGAGCCGCGGAGTGGCCGCGGGCGATCGAGTTGGCATCGTGGCGCCGGACGCTACTACCTCGCCATCGCACGCGGCCGCCGTACAAGCGGCGGTGGCCTGCACGGCCTTCGGCGCCCTCCGCATGGGTGCCCTGCCGGTGATGGTGAACACGCTGCTGGCGCCGACCGAGCGGCAGGGCTACCTCGACGACGCGGAATGCCGGCTGGTGCTCGCCGATTCCGCCGAGCTGCTGGCTTTGACCGACGCTTCCCAGGGTGCCGCCGGCACCCGTCTGCCGGAGCTGGCCGACATGCCGCTGGGTAGGCCGATGCACTTCACCTCCGGCACCACTGGACGCTCGAAGGGCGTCTGGAGCGGGCCCGTGGACGAGTCCGCCGCGGCCAGTTACTGGGCCGATGAGCACGACCAGTGGCGGATCGAAGCCGGCGACGTCGTGCTCAACCACGGTCCACTGGCGCACTCCGCGCCGTTGCGATTCAGCATGCTCGCCTTCCTGCGCGGCGCCAGCGTGGTCTACACGGGTGCGTTCGACGCCGAGCGCATCGCCGCGGCCGTAACCGAGTTCCGCCCCACCGTCGCGATGGCTGTCCCCACTCATCTGCAGCGACTGCTCGACCTTCCCGGCGGGGTCCCGCCATCGTCCTACCGCATGCTGGTGCACGCTGGCTCGTCCTGCCCGCCGGACCTCAAGCGCCGGATCCACGACTGGGCCGGCGTGGCCCACGTGTGGGAGTTCCTGGGCTCAACGGAGGGCCAGTTCACCGCCTGCACCGGGGCAGAGTGGGAGGAAAGGCCGGGGACGCTGGGCCGGGCCCGCACCGGCCGGACACTGTCGATCTCGGCAGTGTCCGGGGGATCTGCCAATTCATCCGAGCCCAGCGCCGACCCTGCTCCGGGTGCTGGTGTCATCTGGTGCTCGGCGCCGGACTTTGCCAGGTTCGAGTACTTCGGAGATCCCGCCAAGACCGCCGCGGCCTGGCGCCGCGACGACGGCGGCGGTGCGTTCACCGTGGGCGACCTCGGCCGGCTCGACGACGATGGCTACTTGTATCTGCACGGCCGGCGCACGGACCTGATTGTCACCGGCGGTGTGAACGTCTACCCCGCCGAGGTGGAGGCCGAGCTGCGGCGCTGCCCGGGCGTTCGGGACGCCGCGGTCTTCGGCGAGCCCGATCCCGTCTGGGGGGATCGGGTGGTCGCGGCGATCGTCGGAGAGGCAGCCCCTGACGCCGTGCGCGACTGGGCGCGCCACAACCTCGCCGCGTACCGGCGGCCCAAGCGCATCGCGGCGGTGGCCGAGCTGCCGCTCACGAGCAACGGCAAGGTGCGCCGCGACGGCCTGGCGCAGTGGGTCGCCCGGCACAGCCGCTGAGGCGACCGCTCAGCCGCGCGCCGGGTCGGCCAGGAACGCCTCGAGCCACTGCCGCCGGCGCATCGTCACCCGCACCGCGATGGCCAGCCCCAGCCGCCACAGCACGAAACTCCAGGGGATCGACACCAGCGCGCCGATTAGGTAGATCTCTGGCTCACCGCCGAAGAAGTGCAGCAGGATCCAAGCGGGGATACCGGCCAGGATGATGGCCGGGCCGGTGAGGGCGAAGTAGGCGATGCCCAGAGCGAGGCCGTAGCGCAGCCACGTGTCGCGCCGAGCCAGCCGCTCACGCCAGGGCAATGGGTGGAACGGCAGCAGCGGCGCCATGATCGATGCCAGGCCCAGGTAGGCGAACGGGACCAGCAGCACCGCGATTCCCACAGCCACCGACATCATCGGCTCGTCCTGGGACGGGATGAGCGCCAGCGAGAAGAGCATCATGGCCGGAGACACCACGAGCCACAGCGCAATGTTCTGCACTGTGATGACCCGCTTGATCTTGGCCGGGTCGTCGATGAATGACAGCACCTGGCCGGAATGGGAACCGAACAGGTTGGTGGCAGGCACATCGGCGTAGGCCCAGCTGGTGGTCGCCACCGGCAGGAAGATGAGCGACGAGTACCTGGCCACGGTGTCCGGCCCCAGCAGGAACCACATTCCGAGCACGAGTGCGACGTTGACCAGCACGATCCCGATGACTTCGAATGGCGGCCGGAAGACGGAGTGCAGCTCCTGGCGCAGTTGCCACCACAGGCTTCGGTCGAGGTGATCCAGCCAGGACCGGTAACGACGCGACCGGACGACCGTTGGCTCGGTGGAGTTGGGCTCGGACACGGCACTATCTTGGCCCAGCAGCGGCGGAATTGCCGCTGTTCGCGCTGCGCGAATCGTCACCCCATGGCCGAAGGGGCGCCACGCACGGCAGACTGTCCCCCATGCGCATCGCACAGGACATCACTGAGCTCATCGGCGGAACCCCCCTCGTGCGGGTCAACACGCTCGTCGACGACTCGTGTGCCGAGGTCGTGGCCAAGCTCGAGTTCTTCAACCCGGCCGCCAGCGTGAAGGACCGCATCGGCGTGGCGATGATCGACGCTGCGCAGGCCTCCGGCCAGATCGGACCGGACACGGTCCTGGTGGAGCCCACCAGCGGCAACACCGGCATCGCCCTGGCCATGGTCTGTGCGGCTCGCGGGATCCCCATCGTGCTCACCATGCCGGAGACCATGAGCGTCGAGCGCCGGATGCTGCTGCGCGCGTTCGGGGCCGAGTTGGTGCTCACCCCTGGGCCAGAGGGCATGGGCGGGGCCATCGCGGCCGCCGAGAAGCTCGCCGCCGACAACGACAACTACCTGATCCTGCAGCAGTTCGCGAACCCGGCGAACCCGCAGATCCACCGCGAAACAACCGCTGAGGAGATTTGGGCGGACACCGACGGCAAGGTCGACATCCTGGTCTCCGGCGTCGGTACCGGCGGGACCATCACCGGGGTGGGTCAAGTGCTCAAGGAGCGCAACCCGGCCCTGCAGGTGATCGCCGTCGAGCCCGACGCCTCTCCCGTGCTGTCCGGCGGCGCCAAGGGCCCACACCCGATCCAAGGCATCGGCGCGGGCTTCGTGCCGCCCATCCTGGACACCGACGTGTACGACGAGGTCATCCGGGTCAGCAACGACGACGCCCTCGAGACCGCCCGAGCCGCCGCGCGCGAGGAGGGCCTGCTGGTGGGGATCTCGTCCGGTGCCGCCCTGTGGGCGGCCAAGGAGGTCGCGTGTCGGCCGGCGAACAAGGGCAAGCGGATCGTCGTGATCATCCCCTCCTTCGGCGAGCGCTACCTGTCCACCGCGCTGTTCGCCGGACTGGCGGACTGATCGTGGGCCTGCGCTCGGCGCTGCGCAGTATGAGGCAGGACGTGACCGCAGTCCTGGAGCGCGATCCCGCCGCGCGCACGCCGATCGAAGTGGTGCTGCTCTACCCGGGTCTGCACGCGGTGTGGGCGCACCGAGTGAGCCACACGCTCTGGACGCACGGCGCGAAGTTCGGCGCCCGCGCCATGTCGCAGGCCGCCAGGTTCGCCACCGGGGTCGAGATCCACCCGGGGGCACAGATCGGGCCGCGGCTGTTCATCGATCACGCCGCCGGCGTCGTCATCGGCGAGACGGCCGAGGTGGGCGCGGATGTGACGGTCTACCACGGCGTCACGCTCGGCGGACTCAGCCTGGATCGGGTCAAGCGGCACCCGACGGTCGGCGACCGGGTGATCATCGGAGCGGGGGCGAAGGTCCTCGGACCGATCGACATCGGTGCGGACAGCCGCATCGGGGCGAACGCCGTGCTGGTGAAGTCGGTGGCGCCCAACTCGACCGTGGTGGGGGTTCCCGGGCAAGTCCTCGCGCCCCACGCAGAGGTCGATCCCGGCAACGAGCACGATCCGGTTGCCGCAGGTTCTGATCCCGATCCGGTGGCTTTCGCGGTGCGTTCGCTGCTGCGCCGGGTCGCGACGCTGGAAGAGGCCTCGGGTAACGATCCCGGGGCGCAGATCTACCGGCCAGATGGGGTCTGGGACTTCGACGATTACGCGATCTGAGCCCTCGCGCGCGGCGGGCGGGCGCGGGCGGGGTTGATATTCGGCCGTCGCTAGCGTTGCATGAACGCATGACCGGCGACATACGATCAATCCTTGACCAAGTGGCCGACGGCTCGCTCTCGCCCGAGGAGGCCGAGCGACTCCTCAGCGAATCCGCGGCCCCGGATTCGGCGCGGGACGGCGGCGACGCGCAATCGGAGCAGGGCTCAGGGAACCCGGTCCCCGCGGAGAGGCTGCTCGTGAAAGGCAGCGCCGTACGACTGACCATCGTCGCCGACGAGTCCGTGCCCGACGCGGTGGCCGTCGGCCCGCACCGCATCGAGCGCGACGGAACGACCCTGCGCATCGTGTCGGACCTGTCCGACGACAAGGACGCCCCGCAAGCGCCCCGATCGACGTTCATGCGCTGGCTCGACGCGGGCGGGCGAGCGGGCTCGGTGCTCGCGGTGCGGGTCAACCCTTTCCTGCCGCTGGAAGTGCTGGCCGTCGCCGGCTCGCTCGAGGTCACCGGCGTGCGTGCGGCGGTGTCGGTGGGTATCGAGGCGGGTTCGGCGAAACTGGGGCCCGGCTCAGGACCGCTGCAACTGTCCGTGTCCAGCGGTTCGGCCGAGGTGGATTGGCTGTTCGTCGGACCGTCGCGGATCGATGTGGAACTCGGGTCGGCCAGGATCAACGTGCTCCAGGGTTCCGACGTGACGGTGAGCGCGACGACGTCCGCCGGCTCGGCGACGATCACCGCAGCGGACGGCACCGACGCGACGGCGACCGGCGCAACTGCCGGCGCCGGCAGCGGCACGCTCAACGCGCGGGCGCAGCTGGGGTCGGTGTCTGTGCGGCTGCCGGGCTAGTACTTGTTGGGATTGCCCATCACGAAGGTCGCCGAATGGCTGTACTTGCCATTCTCGTACCAGAGCACTGTGTCGCCGACCCGGTTGGCGGTGTAGCAGTCCGTCGTGGGTGTCGCCCTGCTGGTGTACGTGAAGCACACAGTCTCGCCCTCCACCTTCCAGGTGCCGGTCGTGGCACCCGCCTGTTCTCGACCGCGCAGGGTGCCGTCGGCGTCGTAGTACTCGCTGTACGGCGCGCCGTCGTACTCCCCAGAGAAGGTGCGATTCGCAAGCAGGGCTGTGAGGTCAGCGCCCTTCACCGGCTCACCCGTGGCGGTCGGCGCGGGGCGTGCGCTCGCGGACGCCGAGCCCGAAGCAGACACCGACGCCGAGCCGGAAGCCGACTGCGAGGCACCCGCGCTACCGCCGGTCGAGCACGCGGCGAGCGCACCCGACGCGAGCACTGCGGCCACCAGCACGGGCACGACTAGCCTCGCGCTCTTGGTGGCTGTCACGGACTTCACGCTAGCAAGGGCGCGACCCGCCTACGCAGACTCAACGTCGATCAGCCGTACGATCCGCCCGGCCGCGGAAGGTCGACATCGATGCGTTGATGCCCAGCTGGTCGAGCAGCACGTCCGCGAACCCCGTCGGCAGCACGCCGAAGAGGGAGGCGAGCTTCGCCATCGGCGGCATCGTCACGTTGGTGCGGTCGCGCTCGACGGCGGTCACGATGTGATTCACAGCGTCGGACTCGTCGACGATGGGCAGCAGCCAGGGGAACCTGCTGCCCACCCCGTCGAACATTCCCGTGCCGACGAAGAACGGAGCCACCAGCGTGGTCTGCACGTTCGGCGCGGCGGCGCGCAACTCCTGTCGGAGCGCACGGTGAAAGCCGACTGCCGCGTGCTTGCTCGCCGTATAGGCGACCGCTCCGGCCAGTGGCACGAAACCGGCGGCAGACGCCACCGTGACGATGTGCCCGCTGTCGCGGTCCACGAACTGGTCGAGCAGGGCCTGGGTGGTCCAGAAGAGCGCCAGGGAATTGACGCCCATCACCCGCTCGATGGCCGCTGGGTCCTCGTGGAGCAGGTGGTCGTGGCTCGTGATGCCGGCATTGTTCACCAGGATGTCGATAGCACCGGCCTGTCTGGCTGCGGAGTTCACCAGGTCGCGGTCACTGACATCCACGCATTCCGTGCGCAACGACCCAGGCAGGTTGCTGGCGTCGGCCGCCAGCGCCTCCAGCAGCGAGGCATCGACGTCCCAGGCCACCACGTCGCCGCCCCGAGCCAGTGCTGACAGCGCGAGCCCTCGCCCCATCCCCTGCCCGGCCCCAGTGATGAGCGCGGTCGAACGTCCCCAGTCGGTCATGAGCGATTCTCCTCCGGCAGGCGTGCCCCCCACCCCAGGTTAACGGTCGGGGGCACCCCAGGGCACTCAGCGCAGGTCGAAGCGGTACAGCACCAAGACCGCGGCCCCGGCAGCCGC
>JBIRBF010000133.1:0-7854 GCA_044326505.1 Candidatus Nanopelagicales bacterium
CACCGCTGCTGAGGCCCGCAACAGTCTGGCTGACCTGCGATCCGGATCTCCCTTCGCCGACCTGCTGGGCTTGGGGCTGCCGTGGGCATCGGGGGTCTTCAACGCGTTGGGATCCACGACCGCAACGATCGATCCGGACCAGCCGTCCGCGCTGCAAGGCTTTCCGCTCGTCCCGGGGGCACTCAAGCCACCGGTACCAGCGACGAACCTGGCGACCTACGGATACAGCGTGGACAGCGATACCTCGCCGGACTTCCTGTCGCTGGTGCACAGCCACATCGGTTCGCTGGCCACCTCAGGTGATCCGCGCGGCTGGGTCGACGGCGAGCTCGGCAGCGCCAGCCGCGCGGCAAGCGTCTTTGCCGCCCGTGGGGGCGTGGACGGGACGTCGTGGTACCACCCGTCCCGGCTGAGTCTGGACGGTCGATCGGTGAACAACGGAGTCGCGAATCCCGCTCAGCGCGTCTTGGGTGTGAAGGCGACGATGGGCCACCGGGTGGCAATCCCCATGTTCGCGTTCGACGCGCAGTTGGGCGGCGGTCGAGTCGGCGAGGCCACTCGGGAGTTGGCACGCGCTGCAGGCGTTCCCGATCGGCACGTGACCACGGTGGATCGTTCCCGCACCTTCGCTCACATCGATCCGCTGAGTGCCTCACCGCGCAAGAACACGTTCATCAAGCGGCTGGTCCCATTCCTCGAGCGCACGGCCCGGCGGTAACGCGGCCGGTCGCTGAGGAGAACGTGCTCCCCTCAGCGACGACCTGCTGGCGGTGGCGGTGGGATTCGAACCCACGGTGGAGTTGCCCCCACACACGCTTTCGAGGCGTGCTCCTTTGGCCGCTCGGACACGCCACCGCGCACAAGAGTAGCGCCCGAAAACGACGCTGCCCGCCCGGGTCGGCCGAAGCCGAGGGGCGGGCACCGCCGCGGTGTTTGGCGCCTGGCCGAGCGCGCTACTGGTTGGTCTGCGTGCCTTGGCCGGAGTCAGCGCCTGCGCTCTGGCCGGAGGTCGTCGCACTTTGGTCGCCTGCTCCGCTGCTGGCTTCGGCCGCGGGCTGCTGGCTAGCTGCGGGTGCGCTCGCCGCGGGCTGAGCGCTGGGCGCGCAGCCGGGGCCGCTGGCGACCGGAACGGGCTGGGACAGCTTGGCCTGCGCGGCCTCGCTCCCGGCGATGCCCGAGTAGGCCGGCAATAGCACCAGTTGCACGCTGCCACCCAGGGTCGCGTCTTCCTCCATCGCCGCGTCGCCATTCACCCACGCGGCCACGGTCCGGGCCTTGTCCACGCCTCCGGGGCCATAGCGCACCAGCGCGGGGCTGCCGGTCTGGCTGCTCTGCCCGTTGGCCACGTTGCCGATCACGAAACCGGCCGCCCCGAGCTGCTCGGCTGCGGTCTTGGCGGAACCCGCCGCGGCGCCCGAGTTGAGCACGTCGACGGTGATGTCGCTGGTCGGGATCGACGAGGGCGTGGCCTGGACCGTCACACAGGGCTGAGCCGAGGGGCTCGCTGCGGCGGACGCAGTGCCGCCGCCGGACGCCGTTGAGGAGTCACCGGACAGCAGCAGCTGGCCAAGGCCGAAGCCGACGCCGAACAAGACACCCATGCCCACCAAAGTCAGCAGTATCAGCACGGGGAGCGACACCCGTCGCCCACCGGAGCCACTGCCACTGGACCCGCCGGAGGAGGACCCGCCGGCAGACCGCCCGCCGGGTGGAGGCGAAGCAGGCGGTACGGGCGAACCCGGGGCCGTCGATGCGGGATCGTTTGAGTCGGTCATGGCCCAAACTTTACGGTCGCGGTGTCCGAGCCCCCGATAGCGGCGCGCGCCCGCCGCATGACGTTCTCTGGTCCGAGTGTCCGGCGGCGGGCGCGCAACCCGCGGAGGATGCGGGATTCGAACCCGCGAGGGCGTGAACCCAACCCGCTTTCCAAGCGAGCGCCATAGGCCACTAGGCGAATCCTCCGTGGGAGACCTTACGCCAGCCCGACGCTGCGTGCGTACACTGGTCACAGCCCCTCGCGCGGCGATGTCCCGTAAACCCCCCCAGGGCCGGAAGGCAGCAAGGGTATCCGGGCTCCATCGGGTGCGCGGGGGGTCCTTTTTCACTCACGAGGGCGCACGTTCGTCCACCGCGGACGCTCGGCTCTGTCTTCTGTCCGGACCCACGGTTAGGGTGTCTGCGTGTCGCTCGCGCTCTACCGCAAGTACCGCCCCGGCCGGTTCACGGAGGTGGTCGGCCAGGACCAGGTCACCGGTCCGCTGATCCGGGCGCTGCGCAACGACCGCGTGCACCACGCTTACCTCTTCTCCGGCCCGCGCGGGTGCGGCAAGACCTCGAGCGCGCGCATCCTGGCGCGCAGCCTCAACTGCGTGCAGGGACCCACCGACGACCCGTGTGGTGAGTGCCAGCCGTGCATCGACCTGGCCCCCAACGGACCCGGCAGCATCGATGTGGTTGAGATCGACGCGGCCACCCATCGCTCGGTCGAGAACGCTCGGGAGCTGCGCGAGAACGCCGTGTTCGCCCCGGTCAACAGCCGGTACACCGTCTACATCATCGACGAGGCGCACCAGCTGACCAAGGACGCCGGCAACGCCCTGCTCAAGCTGATCGAGGAGCCGCCGGCGCATCTGCGCTTCGTCTTCGCGACCACCGAGCCCGAGAAGATCCTGGGAACGATCCGTTCCCGCACGCACCACTACGCCTTCCGGCTCGTGCCGCTCACCGTCCTGCGCAGCCACCTGGCCGCCATCTGCGAGGCCGAGGAGGTTCCCGCCGACCCGGCGGCGCTCAGCCTGGTGGCCCGGGCCGCCGAGGGCAGCGTGCGGGACTCGCTGTCGCTGCTCGGCCAGCTGGTCGCCAGCGCCGAGACGGAGGGGATCACGTACGCCGACGCCGTCGAGCTCGTGGGCGTGACTGATTCCCGTGTGCTCGACGCGGTCGTGAACGCACTCGCCCAGGGCGACGCTGGCGGGTTGTTCGCGGTCGTGGACGAGGTCATCGAGTCCGGCCACGAGCCGCGCCGTTTCGCCACCGACATCCTGGACCGACTGCGCGACCTGATCGTGCTCAAGGCGATGCCGGATGCCCGTGAGCGCGGGGTCGTGGATGTGCCCGAGGACCAGTTCGCCGACCTGCTGCGGCAGTCCGAGTCCCTGGGCACGGCAGAGCTGACCCGCGCCGCCGAGCTCATGAACGACGGGTTGTCATCGTTGCGCGGGGCCACGTCGCCCAGGCTGGCGCTGGAGATCCTGTGCGCCAAGCTCGCGTTGCCGCCGACCGGATCGGTGGACCTCGACCTGCTCGCGCGGCTTGACCGCGTCGAGCGGCGCACCACCGAGTTCGGCGCGTTCGGTCCTGCTGCGCATCCAGCTCCCGCCACGACCGGCGGGGCGTCTGGGCCGCGGGGCGCCGACCTGACGCGCCCCGGGCGGGTTGAGGAGCCAGCCGCGGTCGAGCAGCCTGCGGCAGCCGTGGCCGCCGCAGGCGCCACTGCTCCCCCCGTCCCGGCTCCAGCTACCCCTGCCGCCCGCTCTGGCTCCGGGCGGCGCGCACCGCGTCGCATCTCAGACCTGGCCCCGGCCTCCGCCCCCGATGCGGCCCAACCGGTGCCTGCCGCGCAGCCTGAGGCCCCCGCCGCTAAGTCCGCCGCGAAGACCGTCGAGCGCGACGTAGCCCCTCCGCCCGCGGCCGTTGCCCCGGCGACGGACGGCCCCAGCCTCGAGCAGGTGCGCGCGCTATGGCCGGCGGTCGTGGACAACGTGAAGGGCCGCAGCCGCGTGGCCTGGTTGACCTTCTCGCAATCGGTGCCCCTGTCCGTCGAAGGCGCAGTAGTGGTGGCGGCAGTCGGCGACGCTGGCGCGGTCGCGCACTTCAATCGTGCTGCCTACCCGGAGATCGTCTCTGAGGCGATGCTCGAAGTCCTGCGGCATCAGTTGCGCCTCGACCTGGTCCACGACCCGGGCCGCGCGGCCGCCGGGGCGCCGGCGGCAGGCAAAGCGCAGGCGAACCCGGGCGGGGCACCCGCCGCACCTCGGCAGCCCCAGACTGCCGGTCCAGCTGCACCCGCCGAGACGGCCCCGCCTGCGGCCGTCGCCCCAACCGCCGCCGATGCCGAACCACCGCCGTACACCGAAGAGGACGAGGCGCTCGCCGACTCGACCGACGTCATGGCCGGGCTGACCGGCGAGGCCCTGATCGAAGCCGCCCTGGGCGGCCGCAAGATCGACGAGTTCGAGGAGTAGCGGGCCGTGTACGAAGGAGTCCTGCAGGACCTGATCGAAGAGCTCGGCCGTTTGCCGGGCATCGGGCCCAAGAGCGCCCAGCGCATCGCTTTCCACTTGCTCGGCTCCGAGCCGACCGATGTGGAGCGGCTGGCCGCGGTCATGCTCGAGGTCACCCGCACCGTCAAGTTCTGCGAGATCTGCGGCAACATCAGCCAGCAGGACACCTGCCGCATCTGCACGGATGCCCGCCGGGATGCTGCGCTCATCTGCGTCGTCGAGGAGCCCAAGGACGTCGTCGCGATCGAGAAGACGCGTGAGTTCCGCGGGCGCTACCACGTGCTGGGCGGCGCCATCAGCCCGATCGACGGTGTGGGTCCCGACGACCTGCGCATCGCCGGGCTGCTCGCTCGCTTGGCCGACGGCTCGGTGACCGAGGTCATCATCGCGACCGATCCGAACCTGGAAGGCGAGGCCACGGCCACCTACTTGGGGCGCCTGCTCACGCCGCTGGGCGTCAGCGTCACCCGCCTCGCGTCGGGCCTGCCGGTGGGCGGCGACCTCGAGTACGCCGACGAGGTCACGCTCGGCCGCGCGTTCGCGGGTCGTCGGGCGCTGTAGCGCCGGGCTGTCGCCTCCCCGGCCCCCCGGCCGCGGGCAGGTAGACTTGCGCCCGACTAGCCGCCCCACCATCGGAGTTCCGTCGTGCCCCTCGTCGTGCAGAAGTTCGGCGGCTCGTCCGTCGCCGACGCCGCCAGCATCAAACGCGTCGCGCGGAGGATCGTCGAGACCAAGCGGGCCGGCTACGACGTGGCGGTGGTGGTGTCGGCCATGGGCGACACCACCGACGACTTGCTCGACCTCGCCGCCGGAGTCTCAGACGATCCCGCCGAGCGGGAGCTCGACATGCTCCTCACAGCCGGTGAGCGGATCTCGATGGCACTGCTCGCCATGGCCATCCACGACGAGGGCGAAGAGGCCCGCTCGTACACCGGGTCACAGGCGGGCATGCTCACGACGTCCTCGCACGGCAGCGCGCAGATCATCGATGTCACGCCGTGGCGGCTGCGGCGCGCCATCGACGAGGGCGCCATCCCCGTGCTCGCCGGGTTCCAGGGGGTGTCGCCGGACACCAAGGACGTCACCACCTTGGGCCGGGGCGGCTCCGACACCACCGCCGTGGCGCTGGCCGCTGCGCTCGGCGCCGAGGTCTGCGAGATCTACACCGATGTGGACGGCGTCTTCACGACCGATCCGCGCATGGTCCCCCGTGCCAGCAAGCTGCACGCGGTGACCTACGAGGAGATGCTCGAACTCGCCGCCGCCGGCGCCAAAGTTCTGCACCTGCGCTGCGTCGAGTACGCCCGCCGCACCCGGCTGCCGATCCATGTCCGGTCCTCGTTCAGCTCGAACGAGGGCACCTGGGTGACGTCCGCCGAGGGCGTCGCCGCAATCGTCGAAAGGGGCGAGATGGAAGGGCCCATCATCTCCGGGGTCGCGTGCGACCTCTCCGAGGGCAAGCTGACTGTCACCGGGGTGCCCGACCGCCCGGGCCAGGCCGCGGCCATCTTCGAGGCGCTCGCCGCAACCGGCGCGAACCTCGACATGATCGTTCAGAACGTGTCCACCGAGGGGCTCACGGACATTACAGTGACGCTGCCCGCGGCCGACGCCGACCGCGCCACCGCGGCCCTGGAGGACGTGCGCGAGCGGATCGGCTACACGGGCATCAGGTTCGACCCGGAGGTCGCCAAGATCTCGCTGGTCGGGGCAGGGATGCGGGGCAACCCCGGGGTGTCCGCCTCCTACTTCAGCGCCCTCGCGGACGCGGGCATCAACGTGGAGCTCATCAGTACCTCCGAGATCCGCATCTCGGTCGTCTGCCGGGCAGACGACGCACCTCGTGCGGTTGCGGCGCTGCACACCGCCTTCGGCCTCGACGCCGACAGCGACGCCACCGTCTACGCCGGTACAGGAAGGTGACCTCCGTGAGCGACACCCGCAAGCCCACGCTGGCAGTGGTCGGCGCAACCGGGGCCGTCGGCTCGGTGATGCTCGACCTGTTGAGCGAGCGAGAGGACGTCTGGGGCGAGATTCGCCTGGTCGCCTCGCCCCGCTCGGCCGGCAAGAAGCTGATTGTCCGCGGCGAGGAGACCGAGGTCATCGCGCTGGCGCCGGAGGTCTTCGACGGCGTTGACGTGGCGATGTTCGACGTGCCCGACGAGGTGAGCGCCGAGTGGGCGCCGATCGCGGCCGAACGCGGTGCCGTGGCCGTGGACAACTCCGGAGCCTTCCGGATGGATGACGATGTGCCGCTGGTCGTCCCGGAGGTCAACCCCTCCATGGCCGCCGACCGGCCCCGCGGGATCATCTCCAACCCCAACTGCACGACGTTGTCGATGATCGTCGTGCTGGGAGCGCTGCACCGGCGCTTCGGCCTCGAGCACATCGTGGTGGCCAGCTACCAGGCAGCCTCCGGCGCAGGGCAGGCAGGCATCGACACCCTGCGCGAGCAGATCAGCGAGGTCTCCGGAACGGACCTCGGCACTGAGCCCGGCGACGTCCGCGCAGCTGTGGGCGACCTCGGACCGTTCCCGGCGCCCCTGGCCCTCAACGTCGTCCCCTGGGCCGGCTCGCTGAAGGACGCCGGCTACTCGTCCGAGGAGCTCAAGGTACGCAACGAGTCGCGCAAGATCCTCGGGCTGCCGGATCTGCCGGTGTTCGCCACCTGTGTGCGGGTCCCCGTCATCACCACCCACTCGCTGGCGATCCATGCACGGTTCGCCACGGAGGTGGATGCCGACGAGGCCCGCGACCTGCTGCGCGCAGCAGATGGCGTCGTTGTCGTGGATGACCCGGCGACGCTGCAGTTCCCCACCCCGGCGGACGCCGTCGGCACCGACCCGACCTACGTGGGGCGCATCCGTAAGGCCATCGACGACCCCTTCGCGCTCGACCTGTTCGTGTGCGGCGACAACCTTCGCAAGGGTGCCGCCCTGAACACCGCACAGATCGCGGAGCTGCTCGCCGCGGAGTTCACGGGGCGCTGATCAGCCGCGCGGCCCCGCTGTCACACCGGCGTGGCCCAACGCTAGGATGACGTGGTTGCTGCAGCGGTGAGTTGCAGGGATCGCGCCGGGGTGTGGCGCAGCTTGGTAGCGCGCTTCGTTCGGGACGAAGAGGCCGTGGGTTCAAATCCCGCCACCCCGACCAGCACGTGCTGACCGGTGACTCGGTTGGGTGCCGATCGTTGCCCGTCCAGGCTCGTCCTGGGCGGGCAACGGCGTTTCCGAGGTGGCTGGGGCGGTCAGGACGGGCGGTAGTAGTACCCGGCGATGTCGATCGGGTACTGAGTGGCACCAGAACCCTCGAACGTGGTCATCGTCCCGTTGCGGCACCAGGATCACCTTGCGGGACTGACCGGCCCTGAGCGGTCCGACGGACTCGCGCCTGTCGTAGATACGCATGCCGGGGTCGGCGGCGTGCGGGCCGCGGGCGTAGGCATTGCCGGCCTGGCCGGCGGTTGACGGGGTCCTGCCACGCTGGCCGCCGGCCACGCGCTTCACCTTCACGCTAGACCCGCCGGAGAGGGACTCACTTGGTTCTTAGGCCCACAAACTCAGGCCGCGGC
>JBIRBF010000161.1:0-6374 GCA_044326505.1 Candidatus Nanopelagicales bacterium
AGCCGGCGAACTCCGCCACCTCGGCACCGCCGACCAAGCTCGGATGACCGGCCGTGGCGGGCAGGGCCGGCAGGTCCACCACCGGCAGCCGGACGACGCGCCCACCAGACGTGACGAGTCCGAGCTCGGCCCTGGTCGTGGACTCCACCGCGGCGGCTACCGCCGAGTGAGGTCCGCGACGCCCGGTGGGGGCCGTGGAGGCCACCGGCATCCGCGCGACCATCCCGGTCGCGTCGAGCAGCACGACGCACGGCGCGTCCTCGAGCTCCATCGACAGCTGGTCGCCCGGCGATGGCTTGGTGGCCGGAGCTTCCAGCAGCACGGTCCGGCGCGGGGTGGCATGTGCCGCGGCCACATCGGCGAGTTCGTCGGACACCGTCCTGGTGAGCACCGAGTCGTCGTCCAGGATCTCGGTGAGGCTGGCGATCGTGGTGTTGAGTTCGTCGCGCTCGGCCTCCAGTTCGAGCCGGGAGAACTTGGTGAGCCGGCGCAGCGGCATGTCCAGGATGTAGTTGCCCTGGGCCTCGGACAGGTCGAAGATCGTCATGAGTCGGGTTCGGGCGGAGGCAGCGTCGTCGCTGCTGCGGATCACCGCGATGACCTCGTCGATATCCAGGATCGCGATGAGCAGGCCCTCGACCAGGTGCAGCCGTTCGTTTGCCTTGCGCCGGCGGAACTCGCTGCGCCGGCGCACGATCTCGCGCCGGTGGTCCAGGAACACGGCCAGCATCTCGCGCAGGCCCAGCGTCCGCGGCGCGCCCTCCACCAGAGCGACGGCGTTGACGCTGAACTGCTCCTCCATCGGGGTGAGCCGGTACAACTCGGCGAGCAGCGCGTCGGGATTGATCCCGCTCTTGAGCTCGATCTGCAGCCGCAGGCCCTTGTCACCGTCGGTCAGGTCGGTCAGACCTGAGATGCCGGCGATCTTCTTCGCCGTGTGCAGGTCCTTGATGCGCTGGATGACGCGCTCGACGCCGACGTTGTAGGGCAGCTCGGTCACGACGATGGCGCGGCGCCTGGCAGACACTTGCTCGACGGTCGTCGTCGCCCGCATCTTGAAGGTGCCGCGCCCGGTCGCATAGGCCTCGCGAATGCCGTCCAGGCCGGTGATCCGGCCACCGCCGGGCAGATCCGGTCCGGGCACGAACCGCATGAGGGATTCGGTCGTCGCCTTCGGGTGCTTGAGCAGGTGCCGTGCCGCGGCGATGACCTCGCCCAGGTTGTGCGGCGGGATGTTCGTCGCCATGCCCACGGCGATGCCGGTGGTGCCGTTGACCAGCAGCGACGGGATCGCCGCCGGCAGCACCGTCGGCTCGAACTCGCGACCATCGTAGTTGGGGGCGAAATCGACGGTGTCCTCGTGGATGTCGGCCACCATCGGCATGGCCGCCTGGGCAAGTCGGCACTCGGTGTAGCGCATCGCGGCGGGGCCGTCGTCGAGGCTGCCGAAGTTGCCGTGGCCGTCGATGAACGGCAGTCGCAGCGAGAACGGCTGGGCCATGCGCACCAGGGCGTCGTAGATGGCGCCCTCGCCGTGGGGGTGCAGCCGACCCATGACCTCGCCGACGACGCGGGCGCTCTTGACGTGCCCACGGTCGGGCCGCAGGCCCATCTCGGCCGACTGGTACAGGATGCGCCGCTGCACGGGCTTCATCCCGTCGCGCGCGTCCGGGAGGGCCCGGGAGTAGATCACCGAGTAGGCGTACTCCAGAAAGGAGCCGCGCATCTCCTGCCCGACGTCGATATCGACGATGCGCTCGGCGAAGTCCGGCTCGGTGTCGGTGGGGGAGGCCATGAGGGGATTATCGCCGCTGGTGGATCGGCGTCGTTCCACACCCGCCGTCGTGTCCCCGCCGCGCGATAGATTGCACACCGTGCAGCGCCCCGCCGACTACCCCGAGCACCTGGAAGCCGACGTGCTGCTGCGCGACGGCAGGCCCTGCCACATTCGGCCCATCACGCCTGCCGACGCACCGGGGCTGGACGAGTTCCATCGGTCGCTGTCCTCGCGGACGGTCTACTTCCGCTTCTTCGCCCCCTATCCCGAGCTCAGCGAGGCCGACCTGCAGCGGTTCACCAATGTCGACTATGCGGATCGGTTGGCGCTGGTGGCCACGCAGGGCGGCGTGATCGTCGGCGTCGGCCGGTATGACCGGGTCAACGACACGGAAGCCGAGGTCGCCTTCACCATCCGCGACGAGCACCAGGGCCGGGGGTTGGGTTCGGTCCTGCTCGAGCAGCTCGCGGCGGCTGCCCGTGAGCAGGGCATCGAGCGCTTCGTCGCCGAGGTGCTCCCCTCGAACGCGCGCATGATCGGTACCTTCACCGAGGCTGGTTACAACGTCGCCCAGCACATGGAGGAGGGCGTGGTCTCGCTCGGCTTCGACATCGAGCCGACCGAGAAGGAATCGGCGGTGATGATCGCCCGCGAGCGCGCCGCCGAGCAGCGCTCCGTCGCGGCGCTGCTGTTCCCCCGCAAGGTGGTAGTGATCGGCGTGAGCCGGCGGCCGGAGTCGATCGGTCAGCTGGTCGTGCGCAACATCCTGGCGCAGGGTTTCCAGGGGTCGCTGTACGCCGTGCACCCAGAGTTGGACGAGGTCGCGGGCGTGCCGGCCTACCCCTCGGTCGAGCGCGCGCCCGGACCCATCGACCTGGCCATCGTCACCGCTCCCATCGATTCGGTTGGCGAAATCGTGGCGGACTGTGCCGCGGCCGGCGTGCGGGCGATTGAGGTGATCTCGTCGGGCTTCTCCGACTACGACGCGGGGGGTGCCCAGCGGCGTGCCGAACTCGTGCGGGGCGCTCACGAATGCGGCATGCGCGTGGTGGGGCCCGAGGCCCTCGGCATGATCAACACGGACCCGAGGGTGAGTCTCAACGCCAGTCTGGCCGAGGTCGTGCCGGACCGCGGTCGGATCGGCTTCTTCTGCGAGTCGGGCACGCTGGGCGCGACTTTCTTGGAGGAGATGGCCCTGCGCAAGTTGGGCCTGTCCACCTTCATCTCGCCGGGCATGCGCGTCGATGTGTCGGGCAACGATCTGCTGCAGTACTGGGAATCTGACGAGTCGACCGGAGTCGTGCTGCTTTACCTGCAGGGGCTGGGAAACCCGCGCAAGTTCGCCCGCATCGTGCGGCGGCTCTCGCGCCGCAAGCCCGTGCTGGCGGTGTTGTCAGGTCGCAGCGCCGGTTTCGACGCCCACCTGCCCGATCCCGTTGTGGACGATTTGCTCGCTCAGTGCGGGGTCTTGCAGACCTCGACGATCGGCGGCCTGCTCGACGCCGCAGCCCTGATGGCCATGCAGCCGATCCCGCGCGGGCGCCACGTCGCGCTCGTGAGCAACTCCACGGCGCTCCTGCTGCACACGATGGACCTGGTCGAGGCGGCCGGGATGCACACCGTGCCGAGGCCGTACCGGGTGCACTGGGACGCCGGCGCGGACGACGTCGGTGCAGTCCTCGGCGATGCCCTCGCGGCGGAGGACGTGGATGCAGTGGTGGTCATCCACGTGCCGCCCGTGCGCACCGACCTGACGGGAGTCGCCGAAGTGCTCCGGGATGTCGCGGTGGATTCGTCCAAACCGGTATTGGCCGTGCTCCCGCACGAGACCGGACTGACAGGCCGGTCGTCGCTGGTGAGCAACCCGGGCGCCTCTGGCGCTCCCGGGCCTGGTTCGGTGCCGGTGTATGGCGAACCTGCCGCCGCGGTTGCGGCGCTGTCGCTGGCCGTGCAGCACGCGCAATGGCTGTCGGCCCCCGTCGGAGCTGAGCCGCCGCCGGATGGCGTGGACTTCGAACGGGCCGAGGACTTGATCGCCGCCAAGGTGGGCGAGACCGCCCCGCTGCCAGTGGCGGCGCCGCAGGCCGCGATGGACGATACCGCCGAACTGGAGCCCGTGACCGGCGAGATCCTGCTGCGCAAGGGAGTGGACGACGCCGACACCGTCAGGCTCTCCCAGGACGAGGCGATCGACCTCCTCGGCGCCTACGGCATCGAGCTCTGGCCCAGCTTCGAGGCCACGAGCGAAGACGAGGCGGTCGCCATCGCTGCCGACATCGGCTATCCGGTGGTGCTCAAGACCACGGCGGAGGCGCTGCAGCACCGGGCCGACCTCGGCGGGGTGCGCATGAACATCGAGAACGAGCGTGGGCTGCGGGCGGCGTACCTCTCCATGCTCGCCCAGCACCCGCGCGACGCGGGTACCGGCATGATCGTGCAGGCGATGGCGCCGGCCGGTGTGCCCTGCACCATCGTGACCCGCGAGGACCCGGCATTCGGGCCGGTGCTCGGCTTCGCCGTGGGCGGCTACGTGTCCGACCTGGTGCAGGACTGGGCGTACTGGACGCCGCCGCTGACCGACATCGACGCACAGCACTTGCTGCGGTCGCCGCGGACCTCAGCGCTGCTGTTCGGCTATCGAGGGGCCGGCGCGGTGGATGCCGATGCGCTCTCCTCGCTGCTCATGCGGGTGTCGCGGATGGCGGAGGACTGGCCGCAGCTGCGGCGTCTGGAGCTCAATCCGATTCTTGCTACCGGGGTCGGTTGCTATGTCCTGGGGGCGGCGATCGACCTCGCTCCCGCACCCGAGCGGCAGGAGCACCGCCCGCGCCGCATGGGCTAGCGAGGTGTTGACGCCGCCAACGCCCGCATACGGCATGGCAGGATGGGGACATGCGACACACCGCAGCCGAGCACGTCCGACTGCGCCAGGCCGTCGAGCGCACGGGTTACTACCCGGAACTAGTGCTCGATTCGCTGCGCACGGCGCTGGGCTCCCAGGACATCGCTTCGTTCCTGGTCCACCACGAGGCCACGTTTGACGGCGACGAGTTGCGCCGGCACATCACGGTGCTCGTACTCACCGAGAGCAGGTTGATCGTCGCTCACGTGGACGAGTTCCCGGCCGAGGATGGTGTGCCAGCCCGGGCGGCATCCTCTACCGAGGCGGTGCGGATCGAGCTGATCTCGTCTGTGGTGGTCAGCCGGACCATCCCCGAGCCCGCCCAGTACCGCCCGGATCGTCCGCCGACGGAGGTCGTCATCACGGTGGGCTGGGGCGCAGTCAACCGGATCGATCTGGAACCCGCTCACTGCGGCGATCCGCAGTGCGACGCTGACCACGGCTACACCGGCACTTCGTCCAACGACGACTTCACGGTCCGCATCTCAGAGGCCGATGGCGAGCAGGCGGTGCTCCAGGCGCTGGCGTTCGCGGCGACGCTCTCGGCAGTGAGCGCGCGCTAGGCGACATCGTGCACGAGCGGTCTGCTCGGACACGGCGCAACTGTCGGCTATTCGTCCTTGGGGTCGTGCCGGCTGACGCCGAAGAGGATCTCGTCCCACGTCGGTTCGCGGCGCTGCTCGGCTCGCTGGCGCGAGGAGCGGCGTCGCGCGGCGCGGCGGGACAGCGGCTTGTTGCCGGTCCCCGCCGGCGCACCCTCGCGCGGGAGCGGCGACACGTTCGACGCCTCGGCGCCGGCGTCGACTCCGTCCCGACCCGATCCCGCCGGGTGCCGGGCGATCGCCTGCTCCTCGGTCAGGCCGGTGACCGAGTCGTCCTCGATGACGATGGCGGACTCCGGCTCGGGCGCCGTCTGGGCCACCGGCTCCGGGGCGTTGCTGAGCCAGCGCGCCGAGTCGTTCTCGGGGACGACCGTCCGGGACGCTGGGTCGAAGGTGAACTCGGCCGCCTCGTCGGACATCGACACGGATGACTGATCCGCCGGGATGCGCGCGATGACCGTCCACAACGCGTCGCGCCGACGCCACGAGTCCCACTCAGGGTCGTTCAGGATGCCGCGCGAGCGCAACTTCTCGGTGACGGCCTCGCTCAGAGTGTCGCCGCTTGCGACGGTGCAGGCCTGAGCCTGTTCGGCAACATAGGCCCGCTCCTGCAGGATCGGCACTGCGAAGCTCTCGACCTTCTCCATCGGCAGACCTGATTCGGCGACAACGTCGTCCAGGGTCGCGCCGTGGCGCAGTTTGCGCTGCACGTCCTTGAGCGTCAGCGGGCCATCCACCGGGATGCGCATCTGCAGCTGCGCGCGGGTCTTCTTCGGTGCCAGAGCCGCCTTTATCCCCTCGGTCACCGTGATGGTGAACTCTTGGCCTTCGGCATCCGCGAGGTACAGGGTCTCCCCGTTGTTCGAAACGCGGGTGAAAGTCAGATGCGGCATCCGATGCTCCTCCAGTGGCTCGGCGGCAAGTGTCGCAGATGCGCGCGGCCATCCGCGGAAGCCACGGCGGCGCCTTCTGCGCCGGTCGGTCCGGGGTCGGCGTGCGCGCTGAGGTGAGAACGGCGAGACTCCTGCCATGCCCGAATACGATGCGCTGCTGCTGGTCTCCTTCGGCGGTCCAGAGGGACCCGACGATGTGC
>JBIRBF010000182.1:0-5569 GCA_044326505.1 Candidatus Nanopelagicales bacterium
ATAGCCGGCGGCGGCGAGGTCGGCCACAACCTCGTCCCAACAGGAGTGATCCTGTGGGAAGCCGTGCAAGAGCACGACAGGGGTCCCATCCTCGGGGCCGGCCAGGGACACGTCGAAGATCAGGCCTGATGCTGGAATCTGCCGCATGAGCGCAGGGTACGCCGGAACTGCGCCATGTGGGGACCTCGAGCTTTTCGCGGCCTGGGATGAGAGGGCGGCGCTAACATGCCCACTCGTGCAGAGTCGTCGAGCGCCCTGGGCGACTTTGGCCGTTTCGGCGGTGATCGTGGGGCTCCTCCTCATCCCCGGCCCCGATCTGCCCCAGGTGGGAGTCGACGGCCTCGACTTGGCGATTCATGCGGCGTTGTTCGCCACCTGGGCGTTGCTCCTGCGCTGGGAAACCGGCCTGGGGTGGTGGGCAAGCGTGGCTGCCGGACTGGTATTCGGCCTCGCGTCAGAGGCCGTGCAGCTACTCGCCGTACAGCGCACGTTCTCCCTTCAAGACGTCGTGGCCGACACAGTGGGGGCGGCGATCGGCGCGACGGCCTGGCAGTTCGGGCGGCGGCGTCCCGAGTAGCCTGGAGGCATGACAATCTCCGATGCAGCACGGGATAAGGCACAAGCATCCGTCTCGCAGTACGAGGCAGAGGTGGCGACGCTCACGAACGAGCTCAAGCAGGCCGAGGCGCAACTACAGGCCACCGGCGACGCCGGCGACCTGCTCGACAAGATCAAGGACACACCGGTCATCGGCAGCCTGCTCGGCGGCGCCCGCGACGACGCGAGCGTCAGCGAGGCGCAGTTGCAGGCAAACGTGGACAAGCTCAAGGCGGACCTGTCCGAGGCCCAGACCAAACTCGACTGGGCCCGCAAGGCGCAGGGCGCCGTCGAAGCGGTCACCGACGGCGACGAAGACTGAGGTCGCCCCCTGAGCTGAGCGGGGCGCCGATCAGCGGAGGCCGTTGAAGAGCGAGAGCGCTTCGTCGGTCTTCCACTTCAGGGCGTCCTGCCCGTCCACGATCAGGGGATCCTCCTCTGTCGGCACGGTCACCGAGGTGCCCCAGCCCGCCCCGATCGCCCCCATGGCGATGCCGATGCGGGTCAAGTCCACCGCTCCGGTGCTGTTCGACACGGTGAGTGCCTTGCCTGCCGCACGTGCCGCCGGGAAGGCGCGCCAGGGCAGCAACCAGGTCAGCGGGCTCATCCCGCGCTTGGCGACAGCCGCCACGTATTCCTGTTGGCGCTCCACCCGGCCGAGGTCACCGCGAGGATCGGCGTAGCGCATCCGTACGTAGGCCAGGGCAGTGGGGCCGTCCATCGTCTGGCAGCCGGCCTTGACGTTGAGGCCGGAGTTCTCGTCGCTGAAGTCCTGGCTGGGGCACAGCACGACTCCGCCCATCGCGTCGGTGGTGGCCGCCACTCCGGCGAACCCAACCTCCACGTAGTCGGTGATCTGCAGGCCGGTGACGTCCTCGACGGTGCGCACCAGCAGTTGCGGGCCGCCCAGGGCGAAAGCGCTGTTGATCTTGTCCGAGCCGAAGCCCGGAATGGGCACCCACGAGTCTCGGGGGATGGACACCAGGGTCGGTTTGCCGAACAACGGGGCGTGCAACAGCATGATCGTGTCGGTGCGGTTGCCCTCGACCGAGCCCGTCGACAGTTCGTTCTGCTGGTCCTCGGTCAGCCCGGCGCGGCTGTCGCTGCCGACGATCAGCACGTTCATGCCGGCGGATGCCGCGGAACTTTCCGGCGGCAGCGCGGCAACCGTGCTGACGGCGCTGTAGAACACGGCGAACAGAGCGGTGATGTAGACCAGCAGGATGGCGACGATCCACAGCACGGCGCGCCTGACCCGGTGCTTCTTGCGGGGTCGGTTGCGGGCCGACGGCGGGGGCGGCGGCGTTGGCCCCGAGGGCCGCCGGCGCGGTGGTCCGTCGGGCGTCTGCGGTGCCGGGATCACAGGTACCGCAGCGGCTGCGGGAATCTCCACCCGGGTGGCATCGGCACCGGCGCCGCGCGGGGCGTCGGCCAGGGACTCGGTGGGCGAGTCCGCAGCTGCATCAGCGGCCGTGCTGCGAGGGTTCGGCGGCTCGTCGCGGAAGAGGTGGTCGAACTCCGGGGATTGAGGGTCCACAGCACCAGGGTACGTGCCCCCGGCAGGATTCGAACCTGCGCGCATGGCTCCGGAGGCCACCGCTCTATCCCCTGAGCTACGGGGGCGCAGGGTGCGTCAACCCTAGCAGCGGGAGGGTCGACACGTTGTGCGGGTCCTCCTGGCCGTGAGCCCCTCGCAATGCCAGAGTGTGACCCATGAAGCGCGTGCCCGAAACCCGGTCTGCGGCGGTCCGCACGAGCCGGCGCAGCGGGTCCGACCCGTCACCCGGGCGGCCGCGCTGGCGTGCCTGGGCGGCCGGTGTGGTGGTGCTGGGTGGCGCTCTGGCGGGATGCTCTCAGGGGCAGCCGACCAGTGCGTCCTCCGCGCAGTTCACGACCGGTGCGGCGTCGGCCGACCTGGCGGCCCACGGTCAGACCTACGGGCCGTGCACCGGCCTCGAGGCCGAGGGCTACCCCGGGGACCTGACTCGACCCTCGAGCTTGTACTACCAGGGTCCTTGGTGCGCCACCGTCAACGGCTCGACGGTCTATCTGTGGGCCTTCGCGCGCACACCGCAGGCACAGTTGACCGATGCCGAGCTCGCCAACCAAGTGAATCTCGACGTCGATCAGATGCGCCTAGACCTACTCGCACAGGGGTACGACCGTGTCTGTGGCCGGGTGGCAGCAGACGGCGACATTGACGAGGGGTTCGAGCGGTCCGGTGCCCCGCTCGCAATCAGGGTGATCTCGTCGGGTGAGCCGCAGGCGCGCCCGACGGCCGTTGCGTCCGCAGGCGTGGTGGTGCCCTCACCGGTTCCCGCGACCGACCCGCTCTCGCTGCGGGTCGTCCTGTCGCCGAGCACCCGTCGGCCGGCGGTGGCCGAGGACGGTTCCGCGCCGCCCTGCTGAGCGCCGGCCGTGGACGTGCAGCCCGGTATGGGTGCCGGGCTGCACGCCTCACCAGATCGTGATGCCCTCGGCGGGTCAGTACCCTTGCCCCATGACCCCAGACCTGCTGGCCGAAGCCGTCGTGTCCGCCGTGCGCGCCGCCGTCGCCGACGGTGAGATCTCACTGGGGGGCGCCGACGTGCCGGACGACGTCGTCATCGAGCGCCCGCGCAACCCGGAGCACGGTGACTACGCGACGAATGTCGCTATGCGCTTGGCCAAGCAGGCCGGTCGACCGCCGCGCGAGGTGGCCCAGGCGATCGCCGATCGCCTGCTGGCCAACCCCGGGGTGGCGGCGGTGGACATTGCCGGTCCCGGTTTCATCAACATCTCCGTCGAGGCGGCAGCGGCCGGCCAGTTGGTGGCCGAGGTCGTCGAGGCGGGGGCGGGCTACGGCACGGTGGACGCGCTCGCGGGCCAGCGCATCAACCTGGAATACATCTCGGCGAATCCCACGGGTCCGCTGCACCTGGGCCACACCCGCTGGGCGGCCGTCGGCGATGCGATGGCCCGGGTGCTGGCAGCAGCCGGGGCAGAGGTCGGCACGGAGTTCTACGTCAACGATCGTGGCGTGCAGATGGACCGGTTCGGCGCCTCGCTTGTGGCCGCCGCACATGGTCAGGCGGCGCCCGCCGACGGCTACCACGGCGGTTACATCGTCGATCTGGCCTCGATCATCGTCGCCGAGCATCCCGAGGCCCTCGAACTCACCGGCGACGCGGCCATGGAGTTCTTCCGCGACGAGGGCTACGCCCACCAACTCGCTCAGCAGCAGCAGGTCCTGCGCATTTTCCGGACCGAGTTCGACGTCTGGTACTCCGAGCGCCATCTGCACGACTCCGGCGCCGTCGAACGGGGATTCGCGACCCTCGACGCGGCCGGCTACACCTATGACTCCGACGGCGCGAAGTGGCTGCGGACCTCGGAGTTCGGCGATGACAAGGACCGCGTGCTCGTCAAGAGCGATGGCGAGATGACCTACTTCGCCTCCGACAGCGCCTACTACTTGGACAAGCGCACCCGCGGTTTCGACGTCAACATCTATCTGCTCGGCGCCGACCACCACGGCTACGTCGGCCGGCTCAAGGCGATCGCGGCCTGCGCCGGTGATGATCCCGAATTCAATATCGAGATCCTCATCGGCCAACTCGTCAAGATCTACCGCAGCGGCGAGGAAGTGCGCCTGTCCAAGCGGGCTGGCGACATCGTGACGCTCGAGGACCTGGTGGACGAGGTCGGCGTGGACGCGGCTCGCTATTCGCTGATCCGCTATCCGGCCGACTCGCCGCTCACGCTGGACCTCGACCTGTTGGTCAAGCGGACCAACGACAACCCCGTGTTCTACGTGCAGTACGCCCACGCCCGGATCTCGTCGGTCCTGCGCCACGCCGCGGACCTGGGCATCGACTGGCGGGCGGCGCCGTTCCAGGCCGGGCTGCTGGGCGAGGATCGCGAGCGCGACCTCATCAGCGTCATCGCCGACCTACCCCGAGTCGTGGCCAGCGCGGCTGAGTTGCGCGAACCGCACCGGGTGGCGCGCTACCTCGAGGAACTCGCCAACGCGTATCACAAGTTCTACGACTCCTGCCGCGTGCTCCCGCGCGGCGACGAGGAACTGACCGAGACCAGCATCGCCCGACTGTGGCTCTGCGCCGCTGCCCGGCAGACGCTGGCGAACGGAGTGACGATGCTCGGTGTGAGCGCCCCGGAGCGGATGTGACCAGGGCCCATCCGGCCGGCCCCCGCCACGGCGACGTCCTGGTCGCGCCGTCGGCGCCAGCCCCGCCCGCGTCGCCCGGGTGGCTTGATCCGGAGATCTGGCCGCGCGGCGCGTTCCGGGCCGACGACGGCGCGCTGGCGATCGGCGGCGTGTCCGTCGCCGCGCTGGCCGCGGAATACGGCACCCCGGCGATGGTGATGAGTTCGGACGACCTTCGCTCCCGTGCGCGGGACTACCTCGAGGCATTCACTCCGCTGTGCCCAGCCGGGATCGATATCTACTACGCCGGCAAGGCCTTCCTGGCCTCGTCGGTGGTGCGCTGGCTCGCGGCGGAGGGGCTCAACCTCGACGTCTGCAGCGGTGGCGAGCTCGCCCTCGGCCTCGCGGCGGGGATGCCGGCCGAGCGCATACTCCTCCACGGCAACAACAAGTCCGCCGAGGAGCTCGCCGCGGCGCTCGAGGCCGGCGTCGGGCGGATCGTTGCGGACTCCTTCGACGAGCTCGACCGGCTCTCGGGCCTGGCCGCCGAGCTCGGCGTGGTCGCACCTGTGCTCATCCGCGTGACCTTGGGCGTCGAAGCGCATACCCACGAATTCATCGCCACCGCCCACGAGGATCAGAAGTTCGGCTTCTCGCTGGCGTCCGGTCGCGCGCTCGTAGCGGCGGGACGAGTGCTCGACGATCCGCACTTGCGGTTGGTGGGGGTCCACAGCCACATCGGTTCGCAGATCTTCGTCGCCAGCGGCTTCGAGGTGGCCGCGCGCCGGGCCGTCGGCTTCCTCGCGCGGATCCGGGCCGAGCATG
>JBIRBF010000230.1:0-3152 GCA_044326505.1 Candidatus Nanopelagicales bacterium
GCGGCTGTCGCCCCCGGCGCGCGATGCCCTGATCCGGCTGGCCGGCGGCGATGCCCGCCGGGCACTCACCGCGCTGGAGGCCGCCGCTGCCGGTACCCGGGAGGGCGAAGAGATCGATGCCGGGGCGGTCGAGACTGCCGTGCAGTCCTTCGTCCCCGCGTACGATCGCGATGGGGACTCCCACTACGACATCGCCAGCGCGCTGATCAAGAGCGTGCGCGGCTCGGACGTCGATGCGGCGCTGCACTATCTGGCCAGGATGGTGGCGGCGGGCGAGGACCCGCGGTTCATCGCCAGGCGGCTGGTCATCCTCGCCAGCGAGGATGTCGGACTAGCCGATCCGACCGCCCTGCCGGTGGCCATGGCGGCGATGCAGGCGGTGTCGCTGATCGGCATGCCGGAGGCCCGCCTCACCCTCGCGCAGGCGGTGGTCCACCTCTCGCTCGCCCCCAAGTCGAACGCTGTGATCGAGGCCATCGACGCGGCGCTGGCCGACGTGCGCGCCGGGCTGGCGCCGACGGTACCGCCGCACCTGCGTGACGCCCACTACGCCGGGGCTGCCGGCCTCGGCCACGGCACCGGGTACCGCTACCCGCATGCCGATCCGGTCGGTGTTGTGGCGCAGGAGTACGTCGGCCCGGCTTTGGCCGAGCGGCGTTACTACCAACCCCGCCAAAGAGGCGCCGAGGCGGCGCTGGGCGAGCGTGCCGAGCGATTGCGGGCAATCGTCCGTGACCGGCCGGCAGGCGGCAACGCTGGCCGCTAGTTGTACCCGGGGCCGGCCTAGCGCTGCGCCGGTTCGGCCTCGTCGGCGAGCGGGTCGACGATCTCGGCGGCCTCTTCCTCGGACTCGATGTGCACGTTGGGCAGGACCTTGCCGAGCCAGCCCGGCAGGTACCAGTTGGCCCGACCGAGCACTGTCATCAGGCTCGGGACCAGAACGAGTCGGACGACGAACGCGTCGAGCGCCACGGCGATGGCAAGCGCGAGGCCGAACATCTTGATCGTGTTGTCGTCGCCGAACACGAACGAGATGAACACGCTGAACATGATCGCCGCAGCAGCCATGACTACACGGCCGGAGCCGATGAGGCCGCGGCGGACGGACACGCGGTTGTCCTGCGTACGCGTCCACTCCTCCTGCATGCGCGACACCAGGAACACCTGGTAGTCCATCGATAGCCCGAACAGGATCGCGAAAAGCATGATCGGCAGGAAGGGCAGGATGGGTCCGGTGGCCGTCACGCCGAACAGGCTGGCCAGGTTGCCCCACTGGAACACGGCCACGATGGCGCCGAGCGCGGCGCCGAGGCTGAGCAGTGCTGTGAGCGCTGCGGTCAGCGGCACGACCAGGGACCGGAACAGCACCATGAGCGCCAAGAAGCCCAGGCTCACGACGACCAGCAGGAACGCCGGCAGCGCCTCACCCAGCACGGTGGTGAAGTCGTCGGTCACCGCCGTGGCACCGCCGACGTAGGCCGTCACGCCGGTCTTGGCCTCCACACCGGGGACGACCTCGGTACGGATCGTGTCCAGAAGCTGCGAGGTGGCCTCGTCCTGCGGGCCGGTCGTGGGAAGCACCTGCACGATGGCCGCCGAGCCGTCAGCAGCGACCGACGGCGTCCCGGGGACGACCGGGGAGGCCGACGCGACGCCGGGCGTCGCGGCGAGCGCCTTCGAGAGTTCGTTCGCCGGGGCGACGTCGCCTGCGGTCGGCAGCTCGACGACGACCAGGAAGGGTCCGTTGGCGCCGGCCCCGAAACCCTGGGTGGTCAGGTCGTAGGCGATGCGAGAGGTGTTTCCCTCCGGCTTCCCGCCTGCATCGGGGAACCCGAGCCGCATCGACAGAGTCGGCACCGACAAGGCCAGCATCACGATGAGGGCGACGAGGCCGAACAACCACGGGCGTCGCTGCAGGGCCCCGGAGTAGCGCGCCAGACCGCGGCCCTCCCGGGTGTTCGGCTTGCGCGCCCAGGGCATCTTCCAAGCGAAGACCTTGGTGCCCAGCAGCGAGATCACCGCCGGCAGCAGCGTGACGGCGGTCAGCATCACCATCACCACGGTGATGGCGGCACCCACCGCGAGACCGTTCATGAACGAGATCCCGAGTACGAACAGGCCGCCGAGGGCGATCACCACCGTCGTCCCGGCGAACACGACCGCACGCCCCGCCGTGTCCACTGACTCCAGCGCTGCCTCCCGCGGTTCCCGGCCGACGTTCACGGCCTGGCGGTAGCGGTTGATCACGAAGAGCGCGTAGTCGATCCCGACGCCCAGTCCGATCATGGCGGCCAGGGTCGGTCCGAACGTGGCGATGTCCATGAACCGCGCCGCGACCGTCACGAGGGCCAGCCCGGCGCCCAGGCCGACCAAGGCGGTCAGGATGGGCAGGCCGGCGGCCACGACGGCGCCGAACATGACCAGCATGATCACGATAGCCACCAGAATGCCGACGCCTTCGGACTTGGGTGGCTCGGTGCCCGCGAACTCGACCGCCTGGCCGCCCACACCGATGGTCATGCCGTCGCCGTTGAGCGCCTCGACGTCGGCGACGAGTTGTTGGATCTCGGCCAACGGCGGCGTTGCCGTCGTGCCGCCGAAGACGACGCCGACCCGGCCGTACTGGTTGTCTGGGCTAGCCAGCCCGCGCTCTGCGGCGA
The DNA here is from genome assembly GCA_044326505.1 of Candidatus Nanopelagicales bacterium. Taxonomy (GTDB): domain Bacteria; phylum Actinomycetota; class Actinomycetes; order S36-B12; family UBA10799; genus JACJWR01. The sequence continues at coordinate 2,661 of JBIRBF010000230.1, forward strand.
AGGGCTGATAGGGCGAGTTGACCGTCTCGACCGAGGGAATCTGGGCGACCTGCTGCTCCAGCGCCTCGATCTTCACCTTGGTCGCAGGGTCGGTGATTGTTCCCGTATCGGGCTTGAACACGATCGAGGCCTGCTGTTTGGCAGCCTCGGGGAACTGCTGCGACAGGATCTTCGTCGCCGTCGTGGACTCGGTGTCGGGCAGGTTGAAGGTGTCCTTGTAGGACCCCTTGAACATGGCCGCCGCGCCGCCGATGAGCACGAGCAGCACGATCCAGGCGATCACCGCCTGCCAGGGTTTGCGGACTGCCCAGCGGGACACAGCGCCCATGGCGCAACTCCTAATCGGGGGGATGAGACGTCCTTTCGGACTCTGCTCCCAGGGTACGAGGGCGGCGCGCGATCATCGGCAACGGGGAGGCGACCGCCGCCGAGATCTCAGCGGATCTGCAGCAGGACCTTGCCGACGGCACTGCGCGAGGCCAGCGAACCGAC
>JBIRBF010000074.1:0-12547 GCA_044326505.1 Candidatus Nanopelagicales bacterium
GCTGGAACTCTGCCCGGGCGTGACCCTCCGAGGCGCCCACTCGGGCGTCCGTGAAGGCCTCGACACCTCGGTCGGTGGCGACAACGACCGTGCAGTCACCAAGGATCGCGTAGCGGATGCCATCGCCACAGACAATCGCCACCGCCGCACTGTGGCCTCCCAGAAGGTGCGGGGGCATTGATGCCACGGCCAGGCGCAGAATTTCGCGGGGCTCTTGCTCCCGCACGCTGGCCTGCCAAATCTGTTCCGACAGGCCCTCCACGTAGTCATGGGTCGCCTTGTTGGCATCGGGGTCGCCACTGAGCGGCGTGGCGCCGCCAATCACCCAGAAGGTGGTGCCGCGAAGGCCCCAGGCGTCTTCGATGAACGCCTTCACAGACGCCTGGACGCTGTCGACCAGTGCCCACGAGGAGTCACCTACGGCGCCTGGGATCACGGCTGCGCGACGGCCGAGGGAGAGGAGGTCGGCCGCTCGGTCGGTATGTTTCCCTGCGGGGTCGCATCCAGCAGGAGGGCCACAATGCCGGCACCCGCGGCCAGGCCCAAACCATCTATGAGATCCTTGACCAGCCAGTCCCGGTCAAGCTTCGGCTGCATGACGAACAGGCTCCAGGAGAACGAGCCGAGCACCAGAAAGAGGCCTGCGCTTCCGATGAGCTCAATCGGCTGCTCGACTGTTGACCACTTCGTGGCGATGTTGACGCTGACCAGCAGGAAGGCGAGGATTGCGCCGAGCAGGCCCAGCAGCTGGATGAACTCCTTCTTTGAGCCCTCCACTGTGGTCTGGAACTCCTTCTTCGAGTCCTCGACCGCGGTCTGCGCCTCCGATTGGGACCGCTCAGCCGCTTCCCGGATCATCCGACGAGCCCGAACCTCGATATCGAAGGCCGTCCTGCGCAGCTGAATCTGACCCCGGATGCTCCGGAACTCCGCGATGAGCAGGGCACCTCTGCCCTCGGCAACCCGCTGGCCGGCGATCGCACGATCGATGGCGACATCCGCTCTGCGGAACTGCTCGGTCGCCGTCCGTTCATCGTCGAATGGTTCCCTCGCGAAGACCTCCCCAAGCAAGCTTCGACTACGGGCCTCCGTCCGTAGTAGCGAGGGTGGACCGTAGTGACCCCCGTCGTGGTTGACGGTCAGGCTGCTGTTTTGTGTTGTGCCGCTTCGGCTCGCGCCTCTGCGGGGGTTCGTTGGCCCAGTGAGGCATGTGGGCGTTCTTGGTTGTAGTCGATCATCCAGGTGCGGATCGCTTGGCTGGCCTGGTCGAAGTTGTCGAACTCGTTGGGCCAGACGGCTTCTTCGGTCAAGGTGCGACACATGCGCTCCATGAATGCATTGCCGTCGGGGTGGCGGTAGGCGGTGCGCGACAGCTTCAGTCCCAGACTGCCGGCGACGTCGCGGTAGTGAGTCGCGGTGAACTGGGTGCCGATGTCGTGGCGGACTGTCACGGCGGTCTTGTCGTCGCTGTCGGCGCCGTGAGGGAACGCCGTGGCCCAAGCCATCTCCAGGCTCGGCGACACGTCGCGGGCGCGGCAGCGCAGCGTGAACGACCAGCCCAGCAGGGTCCGGTCGTAGCAGTCGATGACGGCGGTGACGTGAGCAGCCGCGCGGTCTTCTTGCGGTTCAGCACGTACCCCTGGCGGCAGGCCCTGGCGGTGACCTTGCGATACCCGGCCGCGGGATGGCGACGTGCCAGCACGTGGATCGCGGTGTCCACGTCGCAATGAACCGGCCCGAGGTCCATCACCTGCCAGCCTTCCGGTAGCAGCGGGGCCACCGTCCGCAGCGCCGGAGCGCCCTCGCGCCGCGGCGCCGGGGCCATCCGTTGGTAGACCGCTTGGCGGGACACCTGCATCACCCGCGCCGCCGGCGCTACCTGCACCCGGTCGCCGACGACGAAGTCGACCGCGGCGGCAACGCGGGTGCTCACGTCAACCGCCGCGATGCTTTTCCCAGCAGGTCGTTCTCCAACGCCAACTGGCCAATCGTGCGCTCGGCCTCGGACAACTGCCTGGCGAGCTGTTCCTCTCTGGAGTCCCGCGAGCCCTTGTCCGCCAACGCGGCCTCCATTCCAGCCACCGCCTGATCGCGCCACCGCGCGAACGTCGTCTCGGAGATCCCCAGCTCCCGACACGTCTGCGACACCGTCTTGCGCTTCGTCAACACACCCATCACTGCGTCGCGCTTCTGCGCCGCCGTGAACGTCGATCTCCGTCCCATCTGCATGTCCTCCACTCGGATCATGCAGCCTGCAAGCCCCCGAAAGGGACTGTCAACTCACACCAAGGGGTCGCACCGCAGGTAGAGATCAATCTGCTGGAAAATCGTCGGCCCGCCGCGTAGGAAGCCCTGGGCGAAAGCAGCCCAGTCCGCAGCCACCTGACCTGGAATCGTTTCAGCGCCCGCCACCCCCGACGTGCCCCCCATGCAACTTCCCCTCTCATGGCCCGAACCACCGCCTCAGCACAGCCAGCGTGGACCTGCTCTGGCGGAGCGTTCCCAGGGTGGGCATAGATTCCTAGCTCGCGGCGCGCTCGCGCACCTAGTGCGATGTGCCAGTCGCAGAACGACATTCCCAGCGCTGGGCCACAATGCCTGTATGCCCAGCCGCCCAGACCATCAAGGCCTCGGGCAGCGCCTCGCTCGCACCGCCTCCACCACCTCGGCCCACCTGGTCACCCGCACCCAGGCCGCCCGCGACCGCCACGCATCGTTCGACCGGGTCTTCCGCGCCACGGCCCGCTACCACCGTCGCTCGGTCGGCCGCCAGGCCACGGTCATCACCTACGCCGCGTACTTCCTCGCCTTTCCGCTGCTGGTGATCTACCTGCTCGTCCTGTCCTGGCTGTTCCACTCGTCGCCGCGCAGCAACGACTTCATGGTGGCGATCCTGGAACTTCCGGCCGGCACTGATCTGGGGGACCTGCTGAGCAGCACCTACAGCACCTCCTTCGATGCCTTCGTCGGCCTCGTCGGCGGCGTTGGCGTCGTGCTGGCGGCTGCAGCCACAGCATCGGACTTCCGCGCCGGGGTCGACATGGTCTTCGGCCTGACCAGCCCGAGGCGCAGCCTGCTGCGCGCGCCTGCGCTGGATTTCTCCGCGGGCATCTGGCTGGCCGTGTGCGTACTGCTGTCGTGGCTGCTCAGCCTCGGCCTGGTCGTCCGACGGGGCACTATCACGGACCTCACCGGTGAGCGCTTCCCGTGGCTGCTGGTTCTCGCCCTGAAAGTCGGTTCGCTGGCCCTGACAGTCCTGCTGGTGGCTCTGATGGTGGATCTGAGCCTGCGGCGGGTCCGCGACCGCATGGACCGGCGGACCCGCATCGTCGGCGCGCTGCTCCTAGCCGTCTTCGCCGTGGGGGGCAACTTCACGCTGCTCTACTTCATGCTGCAGATCCTCGCCGACCCCGACGGCGGCGGCGGTTTCGCCGTTGCGATCTTGCTGCTGCTGTGGGTCAGCGTCGCTGTCCGAGGCGTGATGTTCGCCCTGTGCTGGATGAGCGTCAACGTCCCCGACACGGACACTGACACTGACACCGAGCCGGAGGTCGCGGCCCCAGTCTCGGAGAACGACCCTGACCGAACCCTGACCGATCCCTGACCGCGCGCCTGCGAGTTGGCTGGCCGTCCCGATCGTATTTTCACGCCATGACCGCACGGCTCCTCACGCCCCACCGAGTGCTCTTCGCCGTGACCTCGGTCGTCGACCTCGAACATATCGCCGCGCACGTCGATCATCTGCTCCTGCAGGGCTGGTTGGTGGACGTGATGGTCTGCGAGGGCGCCGAGGGCACCCTGTTCCCCCGCGCAGCCGTGCACAGCATCGACCTGCGCCAGGGGCACGGCCCATTCGCCGAGGCGCGGGCGCTGCAGCGCACCACCGCGCTCATCCGCGAACTGCGCCCCGATGTGGTCGTCGCCGCCACGAGCGCGGCCGCCCCGTTGGCGCTCACCGCCGCGCGCGCAGCCCGGGTCCCGCACCGCATCTACTGGATCTGGTCGCCGGAGGCCCTGACCGGCGAGGGCAGCCACCGCGCGCGCAGGATGCGCCGCCGCGCCGCCGAATCCGCCGCCGCCCGCGCGGCCACCGTCACGCTGGCGGCCTCGACCGCTGTGGCCGACGACATGGCCAACCGATCCGAACAGCGCCCGCTCGTGCTCGGTTTCGGCTCGGTCGCCGGGGTGGACCTGGACATCTTCTACCCGGCCGACGAGGCTGCGCCGCCGAGTGGCGCTGAGCGCGGACAGAGCGCGGGCCAGACGAGGGCGTCCGGAGGCCTCCCCACACCCCCGACCGCGATCCTCCTCGGTCCCCTGTCCGGGCACCGGGGCCTGGACCTCCTCACCGAAATCTGGCCACAGGTAGCGGCGCGCATCCCCAATGTGCGACTGCTCATCGCGGGCGAACCCGATCCGCGCGACCCGCCCGGCGCGGCGCTGGACTTCCTCTCGACCCACCCCGGCGTCACGCTGGTGGGCGATGAGGACGACGTCGCCGAGCTGCTGCGCCGCGCCCACGTGCTGCTGCTGACCGATTCCGACGGCGGCCGGACCGACCTCGTGCTGGAGGCCGCCGCAACAGCAGTCCCCACAGTCGCCTGGGACGGTCCTGGCACCCGCGACGCGATAAGTGCAGACGTCACCGGCATCCTCTGCCAGCCCGGCGATGCCAGTGCCTACGCCGAGGCCGTTGCCACCCTGCTGGACGACCCGGTGCTCGCTCGAGGGATGGGCGCGGCGGCGCGGGAGTTCGTGGCTCAACGGTTCGACAGCACGGTCGTGGCGGAGCTGCTCGGCGAACTCCTGTGCGGACTGGTGAGCGCCACGACGACCGAGTCGCTGTCGCTGACCGACCAGCCTGTGCTGAGCATCGAGAGCGCGCCGCCAACCGAGATCAACCTGCGGGATCGAGCACAGCGCCGCACGCACCAGTAGCGCTGGGGTCGGCCCGGGTCGGTCCTGCTTACGCCTCGACCGCCGCCAGCAGGTGCCGCTCCAGGTCCGCCGCTTGCTCGTCCAGCGTGGCGATGCCGCCGTGGCCGTCGCGCAGCCGCGGTACGAACGCACCGGGGTCTTCCAACACAGCATCGATCGCGGCAGCCAGATGATGGAATCCGCCGTCGAGCGGGATCACAGTCCCGTTGACGCCCTCCTCCATGTGCTCGACGGTTCCGCCGCCGTCGGTGGCAATCGGCCACACCCCGCGCAGCGCGGCCTCTCGGACCGTCAGTCCGTAGCTCTCCTTCCACTGCGAGGGGAAGAGCAGCACGTCGATCGAGCCGAAGAAGTCATCCATGGTCTCGCGGTTGTACCCCGGCACGATGTGCACGAAGCCCGGCACGTCCCAGTCGGCGAGGGTGAAGCCGACGCCGCCGAGGTTCATCAACGAATCCACCACCAGCAACTCGTAGTCCGACCTGCGCAGCGACCGCAACGCCTTGACCACCTGGTGGTAGCCCTTGACGTCGTTGATCCCGCCGACGAAGCCGAACCGCACGGGTCCGCCATGCGTGGGATGCCGCCAACCGGGTGCCGGCCGACTCACCCCGTTGACGTTGACGAAGGCCCGCTCGGCGTCCACCCCGCTGGCCACCATGATGTCGCGCCAGAACGAACTTGGCGTCAGCACTCGGGCGCAGGCGTTGAGGATCCGCAGGGAGCGCTCCTGCCGCGCCTGGTGCAGTACGGGCTGCGGCACACAGGTGGCGCAGACGTCCGCGTCGATGGCCGTCTGACCGCAGTACTGCCCGTTGGCCCGGACCATGAACATCCGCTCGCACAGCCACCATGCGTCGTGCAGGGTCACCACCGTCGGGATGCCGGCTTCCTGCGCGGCCTCCACCAGCCCCACGCCCAGGCCCTGCAAGGCATGGACGTGCACGATGTCGGGCCTGGTGGCGGCGAGGATCTCGCGGAATCGGGAGGTGGCCACGGCGTTGTCATACTGCTCGGCGGGGTCCGGCGGCGCCGCGTGGCGGATCGCCACGACCGGCACCCCGAGCGCCTCATAGCGACGCATCTGGCCAGGGGGCAGGTGCTCCTCGCCCGTCCCGGTCACCACGACGACTTCGTGCCCGCGTCGGCGCAGCCGTAGGGCGGTCTCCTCCGCGACCAGCGTCGCGCCGCCGAAGGACTCCGGCGAGAAGTGGACGTTGACGATCATCGCGCGCATCAGCCGCTCACCTCCACCCCGAAGGTTGCCAGCATGGCGCGCATCTGCTCGGCGCCCGTGGTCGTCACGTCCCAGCGCTGCACGTGCTCACGAGCCGCAGCACCCACGTGGCGGCGCAACCCGGAATCGGTCACCAACCGCTCCAGCGCGGCCCGCCACCCCTCGGCGTCGCGGGCGATGAAGCCAGTGCGGCCGTCATCGACGTAGGTGCCGTAGACGACGTCCGAAGCGACGAAGCACAGGCCCAGCAGCCCGGCCTCCAAGTACTTGACTTGGCTCTTGTATTGATTGAAACCGACATCGGCCAGCGGCGCGATGCTGATGTCGCACTGCGCCAGCTCGCGCAGGTACTCACCCTCGGGCAGCAGATCGATGCGCTCGATCCGGTCCGTGAAACCCTCGAGCTCGGCGGGCAGGGCCAGCGGACCCATGAGGCGCAGTCGCACATGCCCATGCGCCGCCAAGACGGCGGCGAGGGGAGCGGCTGCCACGGCCAGGTCCAGATCGTGCGCCCGGGAACCCGATCCGTAGCCGATCACGACGATGCCGTCATCGACGCTGGGCGAGCGCAGCCGCCCAGCGGCCCGATCCACCTCGATCCCGCGCGCCATGGCGGTCATGACGGGGTCGATGCCGTTCTCGACGACTGCCGCGGAGCCGGGCACGAAGCGCTCCATGTCAGCCGCCAGCGGCGCCGTGGACGCGAGCACTGCGTCACAGGCCCGCAATGCCGCTTCGTAGTCCGCGGCCCCGCTGATCACCGCATCGCGCAGGTCCGCCGGCAGTGTTGCCAAGTTGGGGTTGGCGGCGACCAGATCGGTCCGGTAGACGATGTCGTCGGCCTCGTAGACCACCGGGATTCCCAGGCGGTGCGCCTCGGCGATGATGTTGGGCAGGTGGATAGTCATCGGCTGCCGGTAGACGATCAGGATCGAGGCAACCTGTAGCGCGGCGATCAGTTCGTCGAGGTGCTGCGGCTGCACCACCCGCATGGGGATGCCGGCGGCGGCACAGGCGGCCACCTTCTGCTGCACGCGGTAGTGCCAGCACTGCGGCGGGTCGAAACCAGCGATCATGACGATGTTGCCGCGCCACCAGGTGGCCGTCTCGCCCACCGGCGGCCACACGCCCGCCGAGCCGCGTTTGGACCACCAGCCGCGGGTCTTGGACTCCAACTCGCGCAGCCCGCCTACCTGCCAAGCGTCGCGGGCGCTGTAGGCAGCCCACTTCAGCTTCTCCACGCGGTCGCGCACGCTGCTCAACGTCGCCCCTTCGGGTCGTCGGCCGCCGCCGCCCAGTAGCCGGACATCACAGCCACTCCATCACATCGGTGCCGAAACGCTGCGCGATGACCTCTGCCACCGCGAACCCGTCGGGTACTTCCGGCGGGGGACGCAGCGCGATCTCGCGCTTGACGAAGGGGAACCCGAAGGATAGTAGCCGTCGCCATCCAATCGATGTTGGGTTCTGGCCCGGCTGCACCACCAGGTTGAACGGGAACTGGACGCTGATCGAATAGCCGAGCGCAGCGAAATTGCGGGTCTGGCCGATCTCATAGCGCCCAATGATGGCTCGTTTGGTGGGTTCGACGCGGATGTCCGACCAGAACTCGCGCAGCGGCGGCTCGGCGAGCAGTCCGCCGCGGTAGCCGATCCAGTGGCTCTGCAGGTGGGGTTCGTCCTGGTGGGTGTCGATCAGGCCCCAGACATCGGTGCCGCACTGCTCGAACCCGGCGAGGATGTCGGTGAGCGGAGCGAAAGGGCCCACCAGGCTGTCGTTGACGACCAGCGCTTGATCGGCGGCCAGCGCCGCGGGGTGCAGATCCATCACGGCGGCCCAGGACCCGAAGTCGTAGCCCACGTTCGGCCGTCGGTAGACCGTCACCCCGGGTGGGAGCCCATCGGGCCACTCCAGCGGGCCCCGGCAGACCGCCGAGCTGGCCATCAACACCGCGTACCCGTGTTCGGTGAACTGCTCGACCAGGGTGGACACCGACCGCGTCACCCGCGGCCGATCGGCCCAGTGCGCCAGGAAGACGACCTTGTCAGCGGTGAAATCGCGACCGCGGCGCTCCCCGGCCTCGAAGGCCGGGCGCTCTGCCACCCGCAGCACGCGAGGCCGGCGCTGCAACGTCATCGACATCTCCGCCTCGGACAACGGGCACGCGGCTGTGCCCCGCCACATCATGCCAGCAACGCCGGCACGATCGGCGCCTAGCGGTCCCGGCGTCCCCGCCATGCGGCGGCGAGGAATCGCGGGTTGCCCCACAGGTACCGCCGACCGAGGCGGCGGGGCTCCGTGGCCAGTCGGTACCCCCATTCCAGGCCCGCACGCTGCAGCCACTGCGGGGCCTGCGGCTTCGTGCCGGCGAGGAAGTCGAACGCAGCCCCCACCGCCATCGCCACCACCGGACTGGCCGCCGCGATCCGAGCGACCTCCCAGTCCTGCTTGGGAGTGCCCAGGCCCACCCAGACGATCTCCGCACTCGAGGCGTCGATGCGGCGCGACACCTCGGCCTGCTCGTCGGCCGACAGCGGTCGGAACGGTGGGCTCTCGGCGCCCACCACCTGTGCGTCCGGCCAGCGCTCGGCGATCGCAGCGCGCAGCAGCGCCAGCGTCTGCGACGAGCCGCCCAGCAGATAGTGCCGGGGCCCCTGGGCCGTAGATGCGGCGAGCACGCCCGTCATCACGTCGGGTCCATACACGCGGTCCCAGTCCTGCGCAACATCGGGATGCTGGCGGCGGCCGATCCAGCGCACGGGCACACCGTCGGTGAACGTCACGCTGTCCGCGGCGTTGAAGAGCTCGCCAAAGTGGGGGTCGTCATCGGCCAGCGCGACCGTGTAGGCGTTGGCGAAGTGCACGGCAACGCCGCCGGTGCCCTGCGTGCGCACCTGCGCGGCACCGGCCAGCACGGCCGCAACCGCCTCGCTGAACCCTGCCACCCGGAATGGCACCCCGCCCACGGGGCGCACGGGCAGGTCGGTCAAGGGGTTCTGCTGCGTCGGACTCACCGCGACGAACCCGCCTCGTGTGCCACGTACCAGGCGTAGGTATCCCGGATGCCCTCGCGCAGCGCAACCTGCGGCTCCCAACCCAGCGCCCGCAGCCGCGAGACGTCCAGCAGCTTCCGGGGGGTGCCATCGGGCCTGGCTGTGTCCCAGGTGACGTCGCCGGTGAACCCCACCACGTCGGCGACGGTGGCGGCTAGCTCGGCGATGGTGACATCCTCGCCGGTGCCGATGTTGATGGTCGAGTCGTCGTCGTACTCGCGGAGCAGATGCAGCACGGCCGCGGCGGCGTCATCGGTGTGCATGAACTCCCGGCGCGGCGCACCCGTGCCCCACATCACGACGGGAGTGCCGGCCAGCTTGGCCTCGTGGAACTTGCGGATCGTCGCCGGCAGCACATGGCTCGTGGCCAGGTCGAAGTTGTCGCCGGGGCCGTAGAGGTTCGTGGGCATCGCCGAGATCCACCGCCGTCCGTACTCGTGGCGGTACGACTTCATCGCGATCACCCCGGCGATCTTGGCGATCGCATAGGCGTCGTTCGTCGGCTCCAGCGGGCCCGTGAGCAGGTAGTCCTCGCGGATCGGCTGGGCGGCGTGCTTGGGGTAGATGCACGATGAGCCCAGGAAGAGCAGTCTGTCGACTCCGGCCGCATGGGCTGCGTCGAACAGGTTGGTCTGAATCATCAAGTTGTCGTTGAGGAACTCCACCGGCGACGTGGAGTTGGCGAGGATGCCACCCACCCGAGCCGCGGCATCGACGATGACGGCCGGTCGCGCGCTGCCCACAGCGTCAAAGGTCGCATCGCGGTCGGTCAGGTCGACCTCGTCGGAGCGCCACCCGATGAGGTTGCTGAACCCTTCGGCCGCCAGGCGGCGCCACACCGCCGAGCCGACCAGCCCGCGGTGCCCCGCGACGTACACGGGCAGGTCGGGGGTCAACTCGAACACACTCATGCCGACAGGATAGAGCGCCCGAGGGCCGGGCGACCCTGCTGGTCGCCCGGCCCTCGCAGCTGGCCCTAGCGGTAGAAGCCGAGGATGTCCACAAGGGCGTGCACCGGCGTCGAACCGTTGTAGATCTTCACATCGCGCGAGGCACCGATCTCGGTGACCGAGCCATTGGCGCGCGTGTAACCGGCCGCCGGCCAGTTCAGGGCAGACGCCCCGACCAGCGGCTTGTCGGCTGGGTAGATCCGCAGGTGCCCGGGTCCGCTCGTCGTGTCCACCGCGGTGAGGTTGTACGACACCGCAACGGCCCCGTTCGGCACGACCTCCACACCGTTGCGCTGGACCTTGGATACATCCACCGTCCGCTGCGCCGCCTCACCCGTGCCGATGCGCCCGGAGCCGTTGCTGATGGGCCGGGAGTCGAAGACCCGCGCGGACTCGATCGGATAGAACAGCGTCCCGGCGTCGGCGTAGTAGCCGGTGACGTCCACGAGGAACCGCACGGGTGCGGCGGATCCGTTGAAGATGCGCAACTGACCATTGCGATCGATCTTGACCGACAGGCCGTTGGCGATCGACTCGCGGGCAGCGCCCCAGTTGATCGCTGAGGCACCGGTGGATTGAACGTCGCCCGGCATCACTCGCAAGTGCCCGCCAGCGGTGGTGCCGGCGACGGTCAGGTTGTAGGTCACCGCCGAGGCATCGGCCGGAACGACCTGGGTACGAGCGTCCTGGGTGGTGCGCACCGAGACCTGTCGGCTCTGCCCAGGGGCGAGCGGCCCGTTGGCATCGGCCGCCGCATCGTAGACGCGAGTCGGCGTGATCGCGCTGAACCGTCCGCCGGCCGGATCCTGCGGGGCCTGCCCGGTGGGGACGAAGTAGCCGAGGATGTCGATGACGGCGTCCGCCCGAGCCGTGGCGTACAGCTTGATCTCGCGGTTCGCGTCGATCTTGGCGGTCGCCCCGTTGGCGATGGACTCGCCCGCGCGGAAGTTGATCACCGAGGTGGACACGAGCGGCGAATCAGCGGGCATCAGGCGGAGGTGACCGCCATCTGCGGGGTTGGGAACGGTCAGGTTGTACATGACCGCAGTCGCGCCGGCCGGGACGACGGGGGCGCTATCCGCCTGGCGAGTCGCCACGGAGAACGTCCGCATGTTGGCATCGCCCGGAAGTATCGGACCAGTGCCGCCGAAGGCGGGGCGGGTGTCGAGGACCCGCGCCGGCTCGGTCGGCACGAATACCGTCCCCCTGGGCGCCGGCGTCACGTCCACCGGCGCCGATGCGACACCCGCCCCCCGGACGCTCACGGCGCGTAGTGCGATCCGGTACGCCTGCCAGTCCTCGAGTCCGGTGATGACCACAGGCGAGCTCGCACCCGCGGCCGGCAACCAGTGCGCGCCCACGCCCACGACGCTGAACTCATAGCCGGTGATGGGCGAGCCGCCGTCTGCCCCAGGCGTGAAGGCGATGCTCACCTGGCCAGGCCCGGGCGTCGCGGTCAAGCCCGTGGGAGGTGCTGGCACGGATCCCGGTGTCACTCGAACGGGTGGGCTCCAGGGACCCGGCCCGGAGTCGTTGACCGCTCGCAGGGCGATGCTCACCGCGACGCCGTTGGTCAGTCCGGTGATCCGAACCTGGTTCGCACCGACCGACGCGGCCGTCGTTACGCGGGCGCCGGAATCGAGGGAGTACTCGTAGTGAGTGACGACTCCTGCGGGCGGGGTGAACGTCATGTCGGCCGAGCCATCGCCCTCCGTGGCCGACAGGCCGGGGATACCTCCCGGTGGCGTGCCCGGGGTGGCGCGGACCACGCCGGAAGCGGCGCCGGGATTGGCGCCAGACAAGGACCGAACCGCCAGTTGCACCCCGACGCCGTCGGTCAGGCCGCCGATGACCAGCGGCGAGGTCGGCTGCGGCGAGCGGAACGCGTTCCAACTCCTGCCGCCGTCCAGCGAGTATTGATGGTCGGTGGGCACCAGCGCATTGGCGCCTTCGGTGAAGTTCACCGTGAGCTGCCCCGCTGCGGCCACGACACTGGTGATGCTCGGCGCCACCGGCGCCCCTGGGGTGACGGAGGTGGGCGCCGACCAGTCGCCGGCTCCCAACGCGTTCACAGCCCGGACCTTGATGCGCACGGGCACACCATTGGTCAGGTGCGCAAGCGTGATCGGACTGACCGCCGTGTCCGGCGAGGGTGAGAGCGGAACACCATCATTGTCGTCGAGGGAGTACTCGTAGCGGGTCACGGGGAGTCCGCCGTCTGGCCCGGGCACAATCGCGACTTGCGCCGAGCCGTCGCCCGGCATCGCGGAGATCTGAGCTGGCGCCTGGGGTGTGCGCGGTAGCGACACGCTCACCGGAGCCGACGCCGGTCCCGGGCCCATGGCATTCACCGCGCGCAGCTTGAGGGA
>JBIRBF010000118.1:0-8648 GCA_044326505.1 Candidatus Nanopelagicales bacterium
CACGGCACAACGGACAGGGTGAACCTCAAGGGCAAGCGGGCGATCGTCGCCATCGACTTCTCGCATGCGCGGATCTACGCCACCGACGCTCCGACCCACTCCACGCCGGAAGCCGTCGCCGCACCGGACCCGTGGCACCTCAACCACAACGTCTACCACCGGGCCGGAAACCCCGACGGGACCTACGACATCGACAAGATCGACACCGACGACTTCTTCCGCACCCTGGCACTCGAGCTCAAGGCCGCCGACGAGGTGCTGCTGCTCGGTCACGGCAAGGGCAAGGCGAACGCCAGCAGCCTGTTCGCCCACTACCTCGACAAGCACTACTCCGATGTCGCCGCCAAAGTCGTGGCCGACGTGCGGTGCGACATCGACGACATCAGTGACAACCAGCTGCTGCGCCTCGGCGAGATGTACTTCGGCGCCGACGAGCCCGAGCGAGACTACCCGGACTCCCGCTGGGGCGCCCCCCGCCCAGGCGAGTGATCGGTGACCGGCCGCGGGCTTATGCCAGAGTTGCCGCATGGCACATGACACGAACGGCTCCGAGCCGGCGCACCTCAACAACCGCCACCTCGACACCCTTACGGCGATCTACTCGCACCCCGCGAGCGGCAACATTCGCTGGGCTGACGTCGAGTCGCTGCTGGGCGCGGTGGGCACTATCGAGGAGAAGCACGACGGCAAGTTCCTGGTCGCGGTCGGTGAGGAAACCGAGACGTTCGAGCGGCCCAAGGGCAAGGACATCGATGTCCAGATGGTCGTGGACTTGCGACGGATGCTGCGCAACGCCGGGTACGTCGCGCAGAAGCCGGGCACAGAGGTCTGAGGTCGGTTCAGCCCGCGCGAATGCCGGGACGCGGGCCGGGTAGCGGCTCCTCGGTGCCCAGCCGCGCCCGGCGCCCCGCAGCGTCGCCGGCCTGGCCGGAGGCGGACGCGCGGCCGGCCGTCGCTCCCCGGAAGCCGCGCCACGAGCCGCGGGCGTTGCTCGTGGAGCGGTAGAACTCGTCGATCTGCTCGGACTTCTGGACCAGGACCAGCTCAGCGCCGCCAGAGCCCGGATCCGCCGTGTTCTGGCCGGCGGTCTCGTCGGACTCCGCGATGGCGGCCGCCCGGGCGTCGTTGAGACGGGCACCAATGCGTGCCGCGAACGCCGAGCAGAACGCGGCCTTCGCGGACCGGGCGCTAGCCGGCACGTGCACGAAGCCCTGGTGCGTCCAGCGCCCGACCCGATCGTCGCGCCAGGAGTCGCCGGCTATCCACTGGGCGCACTCGGCCACCATCCGCGGGGCGCAGGCCAGCCAGATTCCCTCGACCGTGTCGATGTCGTCCGACAGCCCGTAGGCGATGACGTACGTGCTGTTGTGCGCGATGTCCGCTTTGACGTCGTTGGGCCGGGCGATGGCCAGGAACAGCGCGACCAGATGCGGCAGTACGTGCTTGCGCGGCTGTCCCATCACGATGGTGCGCTGGACCGGGGTGGACGACCGTGAGCGGCCGCCGTTGGCCGCAGCCGCGGCAGCGAGGTCGATGGCATAGAGCGTCGCCAACTGCTGCGCCTTGGACAAGTAGGCGTCCGCTTCGTCGGGGTTGTCCGTCCGCTCCGCCTTGGCGAGCAGGGCGGCCACGGTGTCGATAGTGGGCAAGCCAGTTCCTTTCAGGATGAGATGGCGGGTCCGCCGCCGAGTTCGAGGTCGAAGACGATGCCGAGGGCCCAGCCGCCCACGGGTCCTGTGGCGACGGTGTGCAGCCGGCACAGCGCAGATCGGAAGGCCGGACCGTGGGCCGCAGCGGGCTGGGTGCGCGTGTGGTGGTCGATGTGGTGGGCCAGCTCGTGCAGCACGATGAACTCACGCAGCCACGCACGATCGTCGGCCAGGGCGATCGTCCCCGGCGGCTCCCAGTGGGCTTTGGTCGCACCTTTGCGGCGCCGGACCCGGACCGGAGGCAGGTCCACCTGCCACAGGACAGCGGCGGGTGGCAGGACGGTATCGACATAGCGCTGCACGGAGTCCAGGTCGCCGAACTTGCGCTCCGCCGGCAGTACCACCTGGGAACCGGCGAGCTCGGTGAGCACCGGCCCGGCGGGCGGGTGCGCACGGGAGCACATGCGCTGGTAGAGGTCCTCGGCCTGGTAGACGGCGGTCCGATCGTTGTCGAGGTGTTGCACGCGGATCTACAGTCTGGTCTGAGTGCTGGTGCAGGGCAACGGTGCTGATCCCGCCCCCCGCGTGCGGGCGTCGCCCGTCTTCGCACAACCAGGGTGCGACAGGTACGGGGTGCAGTCAAACATCTGTCCACAGGCCAGCGGTGGCGCGGGACCAAGTGCCGTACCGGTCGCAACGCCTTGTGCGGCACAGTGGAGTCATGGGAACACCCGCCGTGATCGACGTCTGCGGTTTGACCAAGTCTTTCGGCCGGACCAGGGTGCTCTGCGGCCTCGACCTGCAGGTGCGCCAAGGAGAGGTCCACGCCTTTCTCGGGCCCAACGGCGCAGGAAAGACGACCACGTTGCGCGTCCTGCTCGGCCTGTTGCGCGCCGACGGCGGGAGCGCGACGGTCCTCGGCTGCGACCCCTGGTCCGAGGCCACGCAGCTGCACCGAAGGCTCGCCTATGTGCCCGGTGATGTGTCGCTCTGGCCGACGCTGACGGGTGGCGAGACGATAGACCTGCTCGGACGCCTGCGAGGCAACCTCGACCCGGTCAAGCGCGACGAGCTGCTGGATCTCTTCGACCTGGACCCGACCAAGCGCGGGCGGGCCTACTCGAAGGGGAACAGGCAGAAGGTGGCCCTCGTCGCAGCACTCGCAGGCGACGCCGAGCTGCTGCTGCTCGACGAACCCACCTCGGGGCTGGATCCCATCAAGGAGTCCGCCTTCCGGGACTGCATTCGGGCAGCCCGCGACCAGGGCCGGACCGTGCTGCTCAGCTCGCACATCCTCAGTGAGGCCGAGGCGCTGAGCGATCGGGTAAGCATCATCCGCGACGGAGTGGTCGTCGAAAGCGGGGCGCTGGTCGAGTTGCGGCATCTGACCCGCACGGCGGTGGCGGCGACCCTGCGCTCGGTGCCACCCGGCCTGGCCGCACACCCGGGCGCGCACGACGTGGTCGTCGATGGCCAGCACGTCAGGGCCAGTGTGTCGCCGCAGGCCCTGGACTCGTTCATGGCGACCCTGAGCGCCGCCGGGATCGAGTCCTTGGTGGCGCACCCGCCGACGCTGGAGGAGTTGTTCCTGCGGCACTACTCCGATGGCGCGACATGAACGGCACCATGGCCATGCTGCGACTCGACCTGCGTCGGGATCGCTGGTTGCTGCCCGCGTGGCTGCTGGGCCTGGTGCTGGTTGTGGTGAGCTCAGCGGCGGCCACCGGCGACGTCTACCCGGACCAAGCCTCATTGGCGACGGCCGCCGAGACCCTGAACTCCACGGGCGCCCTGGTGGCCCTCTACGGCAGGGTCTACGACCCGACCTCGCTGGGCGCGATCGCGTTGATCAAACTCACCGCGTTCGGGGCCGCCATCGTCGCGATCCTGTTCGTCTTCATCGCGGTCCGGCATACGCGCTCGGACGAGGAGTCCGGCCGGATGGAACTGCTCGCGGGCGGCGCAGTCGGACGCTTCGCCCCGCTGGGCGCGGCCCTGATCGAGGGGACCGCAGCCAGTCTGGTCCTGGGCGCCGGTTGTGCCCTGGGCCTGGGGCTGGTCGGTCTGCCGTGGTCCGGGGCAGTTGCCTTCGGCGCCGGCTGGGCCGCCACCGGGATCGTCTTCACCGCGGCCGGGGTGGCTGCGGCGCAGCTGACCGTCTCGGCTCGGGCAGCGATTGGTCTGGGCCTGGCCGTCGTGGGGGTGGCCTACGTGCTGCGCGCGGTGGGCGACCTGGGTGCCGCCGATCCCGGCTGGGAGTCCTGGCTCTCGCCCATCGGGTGGAGTCAGCAACTGCGGCCCTTCGCCGGCGATCGCTGGTGGGTGCTGGTCCTGCCGCTGCTCGCGACGGCTGCGGTGGTGCCGGCGACCTTTGCGTTGCGCGCCCATCGTGACTTCGGGGCTGGCTACCTGCCCGATCGCCCGGGGTCTGCGAACGGCCGGATGGGATCGGCACTGGCCCTGGCCTGGCGGCTGCAGCGCGGTGTCCTGTTCGCCTGGCTGGTGGGCGGGGTGCTCATGGGCTTGGTGCTGGGTTCGATCGCGCATTCGGTGACTGGCATGCTGGATTCGCCCCAGATGCGCAGGTACATCGAGATGCTGGGCGGCGAGCAAGGACTGACAGACGCGTTCCTGGCCGCAGAGGTGGGCATCCTGGGTGCCATCGTGGCGGCCTATGGGGTCTCGGCGGTGCTGCGGATGTCGGCCGAGGAGGGCGCCGGCCGAGCCGAGGAGGTGCTGGCAACCGCGGTGTCGCGGCTCCGATGGGCCGGCGGGCACCTGGTGGTCGGGATCGTCGGAGTCGTGGCGATCCTGCTCGCTACGGGAGCGGCCATGGGCGTCGCACACGGGCTTGCGACGGGCGACCCAGTGGGCCAGGCGGGCCGGCTGACGGTGGCGGCGGCTGGCCAGGTCCCGGCGGCGCTGGTGGTCACAGGCCTGACGTTTCTGCTGTTCGGGCTGGCGCCGAGGTGGACTGGTGCGGGCTGGGCACTGCTCCTCGCCTTCGTAGTGCTGGGGGAGTTCGGCAGTCTGTGGCAGCTGCCCCGCTGGGTGCTGGACCTGTCCCCATTCGCGCACTCACCGCAGTTGCCCGGTGGCGATGCGGCCCAGGGCGCACTCGTCGGCCTGACCTTGGTGGCCGTGGCGCTGCTCGTTGGAGGGCTGATGTTCTGGCGTCGCAGGGACGTCCGTGGCTGACAACAGGAGGGCTACGCGAGCGCTCATCGGCGGCATCTGGGTGTGCAGCTTGGTCGGTTGCGCCTCACCTGGATTGGCGGATGGTGCCACCCCGCCGCCATCCTTCGGGCGGTCGGCCGAGGCCACCGATGGCCCGCAGCGCAGCACGCCAGCGGCCTACGTTCCGCAGGGGCGCGATGTGCCTGCTGCCGGCGTAGTCCAGCACATCACGTGTGCGGGCGCCAAGCAGGACCCGAATGCGCCCACCGTCGTGCTCCTCGCCGGCCTAGGGGCCGGAGCCGCACAGACGTGGGAGGGAGTCTTCCCCAGCGATGCCCACGACCTGTCGCTGCGCACCTGCATGGTCGACCGACCCGGTGTGGGACTCAGCCCTGACCGCCCCGAGGGGCCGAACTCCCCGCCGCTCAATGCGCAGGAGCTGCTGGCCGGACTGGCGGCCGCGGGGGAGCGGGGGCCCTTCATCTTCGCCGGATGGTCGTACGGCGGCCTCGTGGCACTGCTCGCAGCGGGGGCCGCGCATGCCGCCGATCCAGCCTCCGTGGCGGGACTCGTGCTGATCGACCCCACGCTGCCCGATGAGTACCGAACGCTCGACCCCGAGGGCTGGGAGGAAGGGGACCAGGAGTTGGACATGGCTGCCGGCGAGGCCGCCGCTGCAACGGTGCGATTGGGGGATGCACCGGTGGTCGTGCTCGTTGCCGGCGACAATGAGAACAACCGTGACAACTGGGATTTGGTGCTCGCGGGTGTGCGTGACGTCGCCGGCAGGTCGGCGGACTTCGTCGTCGTGGATTCGCCCGAGTCATCCCACGACATCGCTGCCGACGACCCGGAGGTGATCTTGGCGGCCCTTCGGACGGTGGTGCAGGCTGCTGGGGGATCCATGCCCGACTGTCCGCCCGAGTTCGGCGCCTCGGACGAGGACTGGGGGTGCCTGGCGGCCGATGGCGCACCGGCGGGTCAGCAGCGCTCGGACTAGCCCTCGGAGATGTCCTCGGTCGTGCCGACATTGCCGCCAAGGTGGGCGATGGCCTGCGTCGCCGATTCCAGGGCCTCGTCGGCGGTTGCGAACGGGCCGCTGTTGAACTCGTATCCGCCGTCGGGTGATGATGCCGACCAGCCGAAACTGGACCTACCCGGCCCCCGTTGCCACCACGACGCGCGCGGCCGGTGCCGGATGACGTTCACGTGCCACTTCATGGGATCCTCTCGCGCATGGTCGGGCCTCACTGATGAGCGTTGTTGACGGGGCCCGATAGAGCAAAACGAAAGGCATCAACAATTTCGCGCTAAGGCAAGCATAAACCACGTCGAGGATGCGCCTTTGCGTGCGGCGGGCTGCGATGCCCGCCGTGGCTATTCCGACTGCGGACATGGCGGCGGCCCCGACCGAGCTGGGGTCGCCAGAGTCGGGGCCGCGACATCTGAAGCCTCTCAGGATTGGTCCCAAAAGTGAATACGCCGCACCTGAATTCTGTGTGATCGTTGTGTAAATTGACGCGGAGTCTGTGTCCGGTGGAATTCTTCAGTCAGCGATCGGTCAATTCCGCAATAACCATTGCCGATAGTCATTGATATTCAGGGCGCCGTCTGCGGTGGCGTCGAAGTAGCTGGCCACGGACTCGGTCAGCGTGGTCGGGCGCTCAGGAGACAAGAAGACGTCGCGGTACACCGCACCCTCGGTGGCATCGGCGGTCGCCGAGTGCCGCTCGGGCAGGCGTGTGACCCCGACGTAGCCGCGCAAGTCCCGGGCTAGGCTCGGTTGGTCGGACAGTTCGTCGCGCACGAAGGCAGGGCCCAATTCGGCGGGATCGTACCTGGGCGAGCCCGCTCGGCGGCCACCCCGATCGTGACGCCGTGCGTACAACCAGTACCGCTCCGCAAGCAGGCCGAAGGACTCCAGCCATGCGACGAGCGGGCTGCTCGGGTCGGCGGTGCCGTGCACGGGGGGCAATCGGTGCACCAGGATCCTGCCTGCCAACCAGGCCGCGTACCGCGCCTCGATCCGGAGACGGACCCGAATGGGCACGGCGGCGAAGTGGACGGCATGGGCGAGTTCATGAGGCACGATCACCGCCGGCCAGCCGTCCACGCCGCGCAGCCGCGGGTCGTCGTCCTGCAACCGCAGGCGGGGACGTGCATGCAGCCCTGCCGCGGGCTCGACGAAGGCCAGCCGCGCCGGGGAGGTGTCGGGGTACACGACGTCGATCGGCTCGCTCGGCCAGCGCCCGAACAGCGGCTCGAGGATCGCACGGGCTTCGCCGAACTGGGCCAGCAGCCATGCGGGGGAAGGCGCCCGGTGAAGCCGCAGGCCGTGCAGCGCGCTGCTTCGGATCGCGGCCGTGGCACTGCCGGCTGCAACTGCCGTCGAGGTCATGGGTGGCATTGTCTCTCCTTGATCCGCCATGGCGGCTCGCGTCGGACGTAGCATTCCAGGCGTGAGCGAGCAGCAAGAGGTCAAGCACCGCCACCAGGTCCGCGAGCTCGTGGTGGGTGGCTCGACGCGATGGTGGCTGGGCTCGCTGATCGTGTTCGCCGTCGTCTACCTCGGGGTGAATCTGATCTACGCGACCAGCACCGTCGCCCCTGAGGTGCCGCAGATCGCGGCTCCCGACAAGGTTGTCGTCTACCTCAACCCCATCGGACTCACGCCGGCAGAGGACCTGATCAAGACTCGATTCGTGGCGCAGCCCCCGGAGTCATTCGTGGGCGCGAACGGTCTGTCGCGAGACCTCGAGATTCACCTGACCTCGGTCGCGAAGTCCTTCGAGTTCAAGGCCGGAGCGAAGCAAGTGTCCGGCGAGGCTGCCTTCATCGCCACGGACGGCACCTACGAGCACTACCCGTTCGATCGCTATACCGAGGCCGTGGTTGCCTTCGCGACGGCGAAGGGGCCCGACGGCCAAGAAGTGGCGGTGCCCACCGAACTCGTCGTGTGGGGCAAGTTCCCCGGGTGGCGGGTATTCCCCGCCACGTCGAGGGACGCCCTGCCGGCGGCGGTGCTCGCCGCAGACCCCGAGCTCCAGGGCCTGCCGGACACCATGGCCGTCGCTCCGATCACGGTGGCGCGCAGCGGTTCGACGATGACGATCGTCGTCATCGTGGTGGGTTCCATGGTCGTACTCACATTGCTCGCCCTGGTCGTCGCGCGCTCGGTGGCGATCCGGCGACGCAAGATCGAGGCCACGATGGCCAGCTGGTTCGCTGCGTTGCTCTTCGCCATGGTGCCGCTGCGCACCAACCTGCCGGGGGCGCCGCCGATCGGGGTGTATCTGGACTTTCTGGTGTTCCTGTGGATCCTTATCGGACTCATGATCGCGCTGGGAATCTTCATTACCAGTTGGCTGCGCTTCACGCCCAGGCCCGAGTCGGCCGCTGCGTCGGGCGCGTTGGCCGCGCAACCGACACAATCGCCGCCGGAGGCCGGTCCGCCGGGGCCTGGGACGGATATCGGCGAGTCCCACGGCGCGTAGTCTGTTGCCACATCTACTCACTGGGCGTGAGTTCAGTACCGCCGCCGGGGTGAATCGGGTGCGCTGATCGAGTGGATTTTGAGCGTCTTTTCCTGATTCCCGTGAGAACTCCTCGCCCATGTGGTTTTGTCCATCCGCTGAAGGGCCGCACTCCACCGTCGAAGTGATGACCGCGACTCGGTCGAACGGCACTTAACTTGGGTCGCCCAAGTGGCGAATATCTCTAGCGGCGGGTGGGCGCAGCGCGCACCCGGTCAGGCGTCCGGTGGGCGCGCGGATGGGCGAGAGGTCGTGGATCGGATGCAGGCGGCGGTGAGGGGGATTCTGG
>JBIRBF010000023.1:0-20627 GCA_044326505.1 Candidatus Nanopelagicales bacterium
CGGCAGTGCTCCGGGTAGATCGACTCCTCCACGGCCTCGACGAGCTCCCAGCCCTCAGTGTTCTCGCCGACCAGCGCAACGCAGCGGAGGGCGGCGACTGTGGCCGAACCGATCAGGGCTGCCGACTCGGCCAGGCCGTCCAAGTGAGCGACGACGCTGACCTTGTGCGGGTCGCCCACCAGGAAGCCCAGCCAGCCCATCGCCCGTGCCCCGGTGACGGCGTCACCCAGGCGCAGCGCGCTGATATCGAGGTTGAGGTACTCGACGGGGTAGCCGAGGTCGCTGAAGGCCCGACGCATCATGGTCGCGAGGGGATGCCTAGTCGCGGGTGTGGAGAAGGACCCTGCGACTTGGCTTACCAATCCGACCATTGCAGCAGGGTGCGCCTGCAGGGCAGGCAAATGCAACCGACACGCGCGGGCGACTCCACGACTTGCACCGGCTGGCCGGGTGAGCGCCTCTGACGGCCTGTGTCAGCCCGCCGTCGGGGGTTCGATCTGCAGCACAAGTTTTCCCGTGACATCTCCGGCTGCCAGCCGCTCGTGGGCCCGCCGGACGTCTGCTATCGGAAGCACCGCGTCGACAACCGGAACGACGCGTCCTTGCGCGAGGAGCGGCCAAACGTCCGCGACCAGTCCGGCGCAAATAGCCGCCTTCTGCTCCGGTGGGCGCGCGCGGAGCGAGGTGGCCATCAGGGTTCCCCGCCGCATGAGCAGCGCGCCGAGGTCGAGCTCACCCCGGGTGCCTCCCTGCAGGCCGATCACCACGATTCGGCCGCCCACTGCCAGACAGGCGACGTTTCCGCGCAGGTACTTCGCCCCGATGATGTCGAGGATGACGTCGGCGCCGTGACCGCCTGTGGCGGTGCGCACCTGATCGGGCCAATCGTCGCAGTGATAGTCGATCGCGACAGCGGCGCCAAGCTCCAGGCACCGGGCGCGCTTGCTGTCGCTGCCGGCGGTGACCACCACCCGGGCGCCGATGGCCGTGGCCCATTGAATGGCGAACGTCCCGATGCCGCTGCCCCCTCCGTGGACGAGCAGCCAGTCGCCCGGCCGCAGCCCGGCCTCCAGGTGCAGATTCGAATACACCGTCGCGGCGACTTCCGGCAGGGCGGCGGCGTCGGCAAGGCTCACGCCCGTGGGCACGGGCATCACCTGTTCGGCCGCGACCGCGACCTGCTCGGCATAGCCACCACCGGTGAGGAGCGCGCACACGCGCTGGCCAACGCGCCACCGGCCCGCAGCGTCCGGCACCGCGACCTCCCCGCTGCACTCCAGACCGAGGATCGTCGAGGCGCCGGGCGGCGGCGGGTAGAAGCCCTGGCGCTGCAGCAAGTCGGCGCGGTTGACACCGGCGGCGGCGACGTTCAGGAGGATCTCACCGGGACCGGCCACGGGATCCTCGACTTCGGCCACGGCCATCACCTCGGGGCCGCCAGCCCCACCACACTCGACTGCCAGCATGGCCACGAACCTAGCGGTCGATCAGGCCGGCCGCGCCGCGAGCACGCCGAGCCCGACGGCGGCGACATAGAGGTCGAGGGCGGTGGATGCCGGTTGCCCCGCTCGGGCGAACTTGGCCCGCACACGGCGCAGGTACGTATTGACCGTGTGAGGGGAAAGGCCCAGGCGGCGCCCGATGGTCTCGATCTTGAGGCCGCCGGTGTAGAGGGTCAGGACGTCGAGCTCGCGCTCGCTGAGCATGTCCTCGACTTGTCCCAAGGCGGGCGCCAGGCGCTCGGCCCCGACACGGCGGCGCGGCGGAAGAGAGCTGCGGGCCGCCCACTGAACTGCGGCGACGACCTCGATCGGGTCCGCCGACCAGTCCAAGTCGGTCGATGTCCCACAGATGGTCGGCTCGGCGCAACGCCGCCCGGCCGGACCGATCACGACGACTGGGTGGCCCAAGGCGCTGCGTTGCGCGATCTCGGTGCCGATCCACCCACCCCGCGCGGAGGTGTCCGTGACCAGGATCGCGATCCTGCGCACGTCTGGATCGGCCGTACCGTCCAGCGCCGAACCCGGGACCGACTCCACAACCGCCCAGCGCGGCCGGAAGGAGCGGATCAAGCACAGGACGCTTCGCCCGGCCAGCGGTAGATCGGACACGACTTCGACGACGAGCGGCCCAGCACCCTCGCCGCGCAGGGCGGGTGCTGGCGCTCGCGGAGGAACTGATTGATCCATGCGCCGAGCGTGGCCCGCACCCCCGACACAATGGCCGCTGCTGACCGTGCCAGGCTGGACGAACGATGGAGGCCTACCTGTGACCGACGCGACGGGGGTCATGCGCGCCGCAGCCGACCACATCGCCGCCGTGGACCCTGCCTTCCGCCCCATCATCGAGGCCGCTGGAACGTGCACCCTCGGCCGGGCTCGATCCGCCGACCCCCATGAACCGGCCCCGGACGACCACTTCGCCAGGCTGGTGGGCGACATCATCGCCCAGCAGCTGTCCACCCGGGTCGCCGATACCCTGACGCGCCGGTTCAGCGCGGCCCTGAACGGCGACATCTCACCGTCGAAGGTCCTCGCACTGGACACCGAGCAGTTGCGCGCGGCCGGCATTTCGGGGGCGAAGGCGCGCACCATCCAAGGACTCGCGGCCGCTGTCAACGGCGGCGCCCTGGACTTGGCCGACATGGTCGCCGACGATGACCCCGGACGCGTCCGAAGCGACCTCACCGCGCTGTGGGGCATAGGCCGTTGGACCGCGGAGATGTTCGAGATGTTCACGCTGCACAGACTCGATGTCTGGCCAGTCGGCGACCTCGGGCTGCGGCGAGGCTGGGCCCTGCTGCACCCAGCGTCAGGCACAGCGACCGCAGAGCCCGCGCCGGCCGACCTGGACCGGCTCGGGGACCCGCTGCGGCCCTACCGTAGCGTGGCCGCCTGGTACTGCTGGCGAGCGCTGGACGGACCGGCCGTTCAGTAGCGCCGGCGGATGGCCCAGGCCAGGACGCCAACCGCCACGACGCCCAGTCCGGCCAGCACCGAAGCCAGCGGCAGGGTCGCCCCCAGAACCGCACAGCCGACGAGGCCCAGGGCGGCCAGCGCCCGCGGCCAACGGCCCGAGTCCGGCAACCGCCATGCCGAGGCATTCGCAACGGCGTAGTACGTCAGCACGGTGAAGGAGCTGAAGCCGATAGCGCCGCGCACGTCGGCCGCCAACACCACGACGATGACCACGAGCCCGACAGCCACCTCCGCCACGTGCGGCACCTTCGACCCGCGCGATACCCGGCCGAGGCCCGCCGGCAGGTCACCCTCGCGCGCCATGGCGAATGCGGTTCGGCCGATGCCCGCGACCAGCGCCAGCAGCACTCCGAGGGTCGCCACTGCAGCTCCCACCTGCACAAGCCACGCCAGGTCGGCCAGCGGCCCTGCGGCAACAACATCGGCCAGCGGCGCCGCTGACGTCGCCAAGCCCCACGGCCCCAGCGCATGCAGGGACGCCAAGGCAACGCTCAGATACACGGCCAGCGCGATCCCGAGCGCGATAGGGACTGCGCGGGGAATCGTGCGGCGCGGATCGCGGACCTCCTCACCCAGCGTCGCGATCCGCGCATACCCGGCGAAGGCGAAGAAAAGAATCCCAGCCGACTGCAGCACGCCATACACGCCTGCACGTCCTGCGTCCGCGTCGGTGGCCGAGGGGGCGGCGACGCCCCCGGCGACGACCAGGGCCAGCACCGCCAGCACAATCACGACGATCACCATGGTGGCCCTCGCCGTCTTGGCGACGCCGACCAGGTTGACAGCCACGACGCCGAGTACCGCAGCCACGGCCAGCGGGCGCGCGTAGCCGGGGGCGACATAGGAGCCGAAGGTGAGCGCCATGGCTGCGCAGCTGGCGGTCTTGCCCACCAGAAACGACCACCCGGCGAGGAATCCCCAGCCGTGGCCCAACTGCCGCCTGCCGTAGGCGTAGGCCCCGCCGGAGGTGGGCAGGACCGCGGCCAGCCGTGCCGTGCTCGTCGCATTGGCGTACGCCACCACGGCCGCGACGGCCAGCCCCACCAGCAGCGCGCCGCCCGCCGCCCGAGCCGCGGGAGCGAACGCTGCGAACACCCCAGCGCCCAGCATGGAACCCAGGCCGATCATCACAGCATCGGTCAACCCCAGATGCCGGGCTAGACGGCTGGCCGTGCCGCTGGCGTCGGGCGCTTCAGCAGCGCCAGCCACGACCGGCTTCAGTCCTGCAGGCTGGCGACCGCTCGTGCGAGCCGAGCCCCGGCATCCGCGGCAAGGTCGGCCACCTCGTCACCGGGCAGCATCGCGAGCGGGTCAATGGCGCGCACGCGCACGCCTTCGGGAACGGCCTCGAGCACAACGTTGCAGGGAAGCATGAGCGACAGCGACACGTCGCGCTCCAACACCTGCGACGCCAGCACCGGGTTGCAGGCCCCGAGGATTTTCAGCGGCTCGCGGTCGAGGTCGATCTTGGCTTTGAGAGTGGCAGCCACATCGATCTCCGTCAGCACGCCGAACCCCTCGGCCTGCAGAGCCTCCCGCACACGCTCCTCCGCCGTGGCCATATCCGTGTCGAGCACCGTCGTGTAGCCGGCGATGAGCTCGCTCACGAGTTCGCCGCAACGCCGTCATCTACTGCGAGCGCACCATCGGCGATCGCTGTGGTGAACGTCTTGTAGTCCTCGTCGGTCAGATTGGCATAGGTGACCGCGAACTCCGAGATCGCTGCGGGGAAGGCCTTGCCCTTGCCCATGTAGCTGGCGAACGCAATGGGATCGCCTGCCCGGGAGTGTGCCATGGCCAGCGTGGCGCCACACAGCGCCGCATAACCCTGGAACTGGCCTCGCTTGAGGCCGTTGAGGTCGACGGAGAACTTCATGTCACGCAACTGGCGGCCGTAGAAATTCACTCCCCTGGGGCCGGTGACCCAGCCGAGGAAGGGGTCGCCCGATGACTGCATGAGCCGCTGCCCGACGACGACGCGCTGGCCGTGTTCGGAGAACGGGCTGGTCCGCGTCCACTTCTCCAGCACCGACGACTCGGCCGCCTTGAACTGCAGCACCATGAGGTCGTCGTCGTCGCGGCCCTGCAGCAGGCCGATCAGCGCGGGCAGCCCGACGCTACCGACGCCGACCACCTTGTGCGCCACATCGATGAGGCGATATCGCTGCAGCAACGCTTGCCTGTCGTACCCGAGGGTCCCGACGAAGTCCGACGAAAGGTTCTCGAACATGCCCTCCTGGATGTTCGCCACCTGCGGCATATCCGCAATCCGCATGAGGAGCGGCGGCTGGTTGAGGAAGCGGCGCTGGCCGTCCGGGCCGACCTCGGTGAGCTTCTTGATGGCCGACCAGGTGTCGCGCGACTTGGCCTTCTGGACCGTCAGGTCAAGCCGCTTGCGCGTCTTCTGCAGCTGCTTGGTGTCGAGCATCGTCTGCGCGTAGGTGAGGATCTGCTCCGGGGTGAAGACCGTGTACCAGTTCTCCAGGTAGGCCCGCTCGGCCGCGATCATCATCACCTTCTGGTAGGCCAAGGCCGCCGTCGTGGCGAAGTCCTGGGACTCGCTGTCAGGGATCTGGTTGTCCCGACCCGCGAGGACGAAGGACGCCGCGAGGCGCATGAGGTCCCACTCGAACGGCCCGGGTGAGGTCTCGTCGAAGTCATTGACGTCGAACACCAAGTTGCGCTCTGCGGACCCGAAGGCGCCGAAGTTGGACAGGTGGGCGTCCCCGCAGAGCTGGGCCCACAGGTCGGAGTTGGCCGACTGCCCCAGGTCTGAGGCCATCACGATCGCGGCACCGCGGTAGAACGTGAACGGCGACACCGCCATCCGCGAGTGCCGCAACGGCACCAGCATCGGGATGCGGGTGCCCTCCTGGCCGGTGAGCAGATCGACCGGGCTCGGCCGGTTGGCCGGCGGCGTCCAATCGGCGATCGCCTTGCGGGGGAGGTTCTTACGCGCCTGCTTGCCGTGTTCGATGCGCTCCTCAACCGTCGCGGTGCTCGGAAGACCGGGGATCAACTTGATGACGTCACTCATGACGGGCAGCCTAGGCGCAGCGGCCAGCAGACGCTATTCGCCGCGCGACCTGGCCCGGCTCACGGTTGCGTCTGGGATGTCTGCGGAATCAGCGCGGCGCCTTCCTGGTTGGCCTTCTCCTCGTCTGCCCGGGTCGAGGTGGCGAAAGTCAGGGTCAACACGAACAGAATGCCCGGTATGAGCAGGGCCGCTGTGATCCGGTTGACCCCGCCCCGCATAGCCGCCGCGCCCTGTGCATCCTTCCCAGCGGCCACGTCGCCCCGCCCGGCGGCGTCCTGCCGCAGTCCGAGCACGACGAACGCCACCCCGGCGAGGGCGATCAGCCCCATCACCACCCAAATGACCATCCTCAGCCCGCCCATGCCGTCGCTGAAGGCCTTGCTGAACGACGCCACAGCGAGTCCCACAAGGAGAACTGCGCCGATGATGGAGCCGATGCTGACATTCCGCGTGGGCAGGTCCTTGGCCGCAACCGCAGCGGGCACGTCGTTCGGCGCATCGGAGGACACGTTGGAGTGCTTGAGGCCGTAGAAGAAGTAGACCAGCAGCCCCAGCGCGAGCCAGGCGAAGAAGACGATCCACGTGACGAAGTCCAGCGCGGCGATGAGGAACAGGCAGAGCACCACGCCGATGATCGGGAAGAGCGGCAGCAGCGGCACCTTGAACGTGCGCTCGAGGTCCGGGCGCGACAGCCACAGGGTGATGACACCCACGTTCACCACAGCGAACGCTGCGAGCGTACCGATCGAGGTCGCCTCAGCCAGCTGGCCCAGTGGCACGAATGCGGCCAGGATCGAGATCACCACCGCAACGATGATCGTGTTGTTCACCGGCGTCTGGGTCTTGGGGTTGACCTTGGTGAAGACCTTCGGCAGCAATCCGTCGCGACCCATGGCGAACAGAATTCGGGTCTGGCCATACATGACCACCAGCACCACGGAGAAGATGGAGATCACCGCGCCGAGCGCGATGATCGTCGGCGCCCAGCTGGATCCCGTCACTTCGCGGGCGATGCCGGCCAGGACAGCCTCGGAGTTCTGGCCCTCCCACTGCTCGGGCTGCCCGCCCCGGGCCCCGATGGCCGCCGCTGCCACGAGCACGTAGAGGATCGTCACGATGATGAGCGAGCCGATGATGGCCCGAGGCAGGTCGCGCTTGGCGTTCTTCGCTTCCTCCCCAGCCGTCGAGGCGGCGTCGAAGCCGATATAGGAGAAGAACACCTGACCGGCCGCGGCACTGATGCCAGCGGCGCCCAGCGGCAGGAACGGCTTGAAGTTGCCCGGCTCGAACGCGGTGAACGCAATGGCGCAGAAGAAAAGCAGGATGCCGATCTTGAGGAACACCATGACTGTGTTGACCTTCGCCGACTCGCTCGCGCCGCGCAGCAGGAGGAAGGCGCAGAGCACCACGACGATCACGGCTGGGATGTTGAAAACGCCGCCGCCCTCGCCCGGCGGGTTGGCGAACTGCGCCGGAATCTCCAGGCCGAACGTAGACAGGAACTCGTTGAGGTACTGGCCCCAGCCCACGGCGACCGCCGCCACCGAGACGCCGTACTCCAGCATCAGACACCAGCCCACGATCCAGGCCACGAGCTCACCGAGCGTCGCATAGGAATAGGAGTACGACGAACCGGATACCGGGATCGAACCCGCCAGCTCGGCGTAGGACAGGGCCGAGAAGGCGCACACAACTGCGGCGAGGACGAACGAGATGAGCACGGCCGGACCGGCCTTGGGCACTGCCTCACCGAGGATGACGAAGATTCCGGTGCCCACGATCGAGCCCACGCTGAACATGGTCAGGGCGACGAGTCCCATGCTGCGCTTGAGGCCGCCGTGGTCGCCCTCGGCCGTGAGCACGTCGGCGGGCTTGATGCGCCGGAACTTCGCGGTCAGGCTCTGGGGGCTTGAGGTCGTCGCCATGGTTCCTCCGCAGATGCGCCGCGAGTGGGTGATTATGGCTACCGTAGCCATAAGCGCCCTGCCAAGGCACTACTTCGGTGCAAGGCAGTCGTAGCTGAGGAGGATCCGTGGAGATCATCATCGGGGTCAACCCCGACTCACTGGACAACGATGCCTTCGCGCTCGGGTCGAACCTGGCCCGCATGCTCAAGGCCGACGTGCTGCTGGCCCACATCTATCCGACGTCCTTCGACTACCCGTCTGCCGGCCATGTAGACGTCGAGTGGCGTGCATTCATCGAACGGGAGGCCGAGCAGCTCCTCGCCGAGTCCAAGGAGCGCTTCTGCCGCGTGTGGGGGTGGGACCCCGGTGAGGTCAAGACCGTGATCGCCGGCAATCGATCGAGTGGCAAGGGATTGGTGCAGGTCGCCGAGGAGCGTGGATCGGCCCTGATCGTCATCGGCGCCGCACCGAACGCGGCGAGCGGTCGATTCGTGATCGGCTCGACTGCCGACAAGCTGCTGCACAGCGCCGGGGTGCCGGTCGCAGTTGCGCCAGCTGGCTACGCGCGCACCCGGCACAGCGACATCGGCAAGCTCGTGGTGTGCTTCCAGAACACCCCCGAGAGCCGCCGCACGCTCGCCACGGCCGCCGGCTACTCGGCGGCCACGGGGGTGCCGCTGCAGGTGCTGACGATTCTGCTGCGCCACCGGGTCTACGCCAGCAACCTCGGCGCCGATGCCGAGGGACCGGTGCTGGCATCGCTCAGCGAGGACGCGGCCACCGCGGTGGCGGAGGTGCTCACCGACGCCGGCGCGACGCCCGGTGTTGAGACGGTCACGATCACGGCCGACTCGGTGCAGGCGGCGATCGAGCGCACCGAATGGGAGGGCGACGAACTGCTGGTCATTGGATCGGCCGTCAGCGGACCGGTCCGCCGGGTCTTCCTGGGCGACATGACCTACAAGCTGCTCCGATCGACGCCCGTCCCTGCGGTCGTGCTGCCGCGGCACGGATAGCCGTTATTCTGTAGACCCAGGACCCTCCCTCGACTGGAGCGGGTGCACCATGCAGACCAAACCGAGATCCCGGCGGCGGCTCGGCGACGTCCTGCGCGAATGGAACGAGATCTCCGAGAACGACCTCGACACCGCGCTGCGGATCCAACGCACCGACCCGACCCGTCCACGGCTCGGCTCGATCCTGATGCGGGAGCGGCTGATCGATGAGCAGACGCTGTCGGCCGCCCTCGCAGAGCTGCACGGACTGCGCATCGTGGACCTCGACCGGATGGACATCAACACCGACATCGCCAAGCGCCTGGACAAGGCCCGGGCGCAGCGCTACTGCGCGCTGCCGCTCGCCGAAGCCCAGGGCCAGCTGATCGTCGCCATCGCCGACCCCTTCGACATCTTCACCACCGATGACTTGCGGGCCCGTTTCGGCGCCAACGTCACGCTCGTGGTGGCCAGCCGGTCGCAGCTCGAGGACCACATCGGGCGCGTCTGGGGCGACACCCAGCGCAACGACGTGCTGCGGAATTTCGTGCAGAACCTTCCCAGCCGGCTGCCCGAGGCCATCGTGGAGCCGGAGGAAGAGCACGGCGCGGTCCGGATGGTGGACCAGATCCTGACCGATGCTGTCGCCGCCCATGCCAGCGATATCCACATCGAAGCCGCCGCCGACGGCGTGCGGGTGCGATTCCGGGTGGACGGGGTGATGAATCAGGCACTGCGGCTGCCCGCCGCGAGCCTGGCGCCGATCATCGCTCGAGTGAAGGTGCTGTCGGGCCTCGACGTCTTCCAGCGGCGGCTCCCCCAGGACGGCCGGACACGGGTGACGGTGAACGGCCGGGCGGTGGACCTTCGTGTCTCTACGGTGCCCGCCCTGCATGGCGAGAACCTCGTGCTTCGGATCATGACCCAGCAGTCGGATCTGCCGCGATTGGAGCAGATGGGGCTGAGCTGGCCGCAGGTGGAGCTGCTGTCGGAGACCATGGCCGCCAGCCAGGGCTGCGTGGTCGTGACCGGGCCCACCGGGTCGGGCAAGTCCACCACTCTCTATGCGCTGATAGCCGAGTACGTCGGCGACGACCGCCATGCGATCACGATGGAAGACCCCGTCGAGATGGAGATCGGCGGCATCACGCAGATCCAGATCGACGAGTCGAATGGCGTCACGTTCCCCAGCGCCCTGCGCGCGTCACTGCGCCAGGACCCGGACGTCGTGATGGTGGGTGAGATCCGCGACCCGGAGACCGCGCACATGGCCATCAGTGCTGCGCTCACCGGACACCTCATGCTGTCCACGATGCACACGCTGGACGCACCGTCCGGGCTCATGCGACTCGTGCAGCTGGGTGTGCCCCGGTACCTGATCGCGGACTCGCTGCGCATCATCATGGCCCAACGCCTCCTACGCCGACCCTGCGCCTTCTGCGCTCGCCCGGCTCCCGTGAACGACGAGACTCGGCGCCTCCTGGGCCTGAACCCCGAGCAGGCGACCACACTCGTCCGGGGCACGGGCTGCGAGATGTGCAAGGACTCCGGTTACCTGGGGCGGGTCGGCGTGTTCGAGATCCTCGCGTTGACCGATACCGTCCGCGACGCATTCGTCGATGGTGCCGGCACCGAGGAGCTCACCGCGCTTGCGAAGGCGGGCGGATACCTGCCGCTGTCGGTGTCCGCGTCCCGGCTGGCCGTCGAAGGGCTGACGACCGCGGAGGAGATCCTGCGCGTCGTGGGCACCAGGCAGCGCCATTCCCACCCGGTTATTCCCCTACCCGAGGACTGACATCGCGGCTCCAGGAAGCCTCCGGCTTTAGTCGCCTGCCGGGTGGGAGGCGGCCGCCATCGGCCCGCGTCCGGAAGGCTCCGACGTAACCGCGGTCTCGGCCGGCGGTCGGGTGGCGTCGGCCCACGCTCCGTACGTCCGGGCGCCCCACCCGGCGGTGATGCCGTGCAGCACAACGCTGAGAATGATCGTCAGCGTCGTCGTGGCGAGGATCTGCGACAGCATCTCGTTGCCCGCGAGCGACTCGAGGGCGATGAGGGAGAACACCACCGAGGCGAGTCCGCGCGGTCCGAACCAACCCACGAACGCCACCGTCCGGGGCTGGAAACCAGCCCCGATCAGGGACAACGCTACCGGCAGCATGCGCACGACGGTGAGCGACGCGACCGCGAAGACCACTGTGCGCCAGTCGAGACCCGGAAGCAGCTCCGGGATGATGAGGGCGCCGAAAGCGAGCCAGGTGATCGCGCCGAGCGGATCGGCCACTCCCTCGGCGAGCTCGAGCTGGGCGTTGGTGTCCTTCCGGAAGGCCGCGGCGAACATGGTGCCGCCCACGAAAGCCGCGATGAACCCATTGCCGGACACCACGGTGGCCAGGGCGTACGCGAGAATCGGCAGCAGCAGTACGGCGACCCGCCGGCCCCGCCCGGACGACAGCCCGCGCAGCTTGGACCAGAAGAGCGCGCGACCGGCGCCCAGCCCCACGGCCACCCCCACGCCAAGGCCGATCGCGAGTTCCACGACCGCCTCGACGATGGACGTGCGCGGGCTGAGGCCCTCCTGGCCGGCCAGCGCGGCGATCGCGAACAGGACCACAGGGGTCGCAAGGCCGTCATTAAGGCCGCTCTCGACGTTGAGCAGGCGTCGCACCCGGGCCGGCACCGCCTTGTTGAGCACCGTGGCCGCACCAAGCGCAGCATCGGTGGGAGCCAAGGCGGAGCCGATCAGCAGGACCGCGGCGAAGGGCATCGCGGGCCACAGCACCGAGGCGAACCAGGTGCCGAAGATGATGGTTAGCGGCAAGCCGATGAGCAGCAGCCGGGACACCGGTCCGGCGTCGCTGCCGATCTCGCGCGGGCGCACCCCCGCGGCGTCGGTGAACAACACGATGGCCAAGGTGACCTCGGCCAACACCTTCAGGGCGTCGTGGCTGGAGCTCCCGCCCCCGAGCAGCGGACTCAGCGCCAGCCCCGCGGCCATGAGGACGATGGGGGCAGTGAGGTTCCATCCGCCCAGCCGCTTGGCGAAGACGTTGTAGGCGATGACGATGACGGCCACCATCGCGACGCCGCCGGCCGCCGTCATCGAGGCCTGGTGCTCCAGCATCATCGGAGTCTAGGCAGAAGGCGGGCATTCGAGGCGAGGTCGTGGCCAACTGGTCGGGCATGGGTGACGATGACCGGGTGGCCGAGGCAGAGCGCGCCCGCGCAGATGACGGGGCGACGGCGGAGCAGGCCGACGTCGTCGCGCTCGTCGTCTCTGACGGCGAAGGCCGCTGGCTGCAGATCCGCCGGGGCGCCGACGTTGCTCACCCCGGCTTGCTGTGCTTCCCCGGCGGCACGGTGGAACCCGGCGAGAGCCTCACAGAGGCCCTGGTCCGCGAGGCCGCGGAGGAACTTGGGGTCGTGGCGGTCGCGCGACGACCGCTCACGGTGGCGCCCGTGGGTGCGATCCGCCTGCACGCGTGGGAATGCACGGTCAGCGGCGTACTCGTTCCCGACCCCCGGGAAGTCGCCGAGGTGTTATGGCTCACGACCGAGCAGATCCTGGCCCACCCCGACTCCATGCCGTCCTCGCTGCTAGTCGCCGGCGAGCTCCACGAACGCCGGTAAGCGAAAGTACTCTGCGATCCATGGCAGTTCCGCGTCGTTCGATCCGGTGGCTACTCGCGGGTGCGCTGGCGATCGTCCTGGTTCTCGTTGCGGCGTACCTGGTGCCGCGACTGGGCGCCGACGACGGCGTCGTGCGGTCGTCCGGTGCCACCGCCACGGCGCGAGCCCTGAACTGGCAGCCATGCGACGACGCCGCCGACCAGCAGTGCGCCTTCCTGCCAGTGCCCAAGTCGTGGGACAACCCAGGCGGCGGGACCTTCCGGCTGCACATGCGCCGCCTTCCCGCACAGCCTGCGACGCCGGGTGACGCCAAACTCGGCAGCCTGATCATCAACACCGGTGGACCGGATATCGCCTCCAGCGGGTACGAGATGGAGCACACCTACGGCGTGCTGCGCGAGTTGCGCGCCAAGTTCGACCTGGTGTGGCCGGACCCGCGCGGGACGGGCAAGTCCGAGCCGCAGCTGCAGCGCTGCAGTCAGGATCCGCTGCTGGATCGACAGCAGCCCGCGGCGGGGCCGTTCAGCTGGCCCCAGGCGACCGCCTTCCGCATCAACCAGCAGACCCCCTCGGCCGCCGAGTGCCTGCGCCTCAACCCGGTGGACGGCAAGCTGATCGGCACGCGTGAGGTCGTGCGCGACGTCGATGCGATCCGCCAGGCGCTCGGCGAGGACAAGATCACCTACCTCGGCTACAGCTACGGCACCCGGCTGGGCACCCAGTACGCCAAGACCTTCCCGGCCCGGGTGCGCGCCATGGTGCTCGACGGCACCGTCGATCCGAGCGGAACGGTGCTCGGGCTGGGCCAGACGATGTCGGCCGGCGATCCGCTGACCGCCCAACTGGTGCGCGGGTCACTTTCCCCGCAGATGCAGACGGTCTACGACGATGTCGTGCGCTATCTGCAGACCGCGATCATCAAGCAGCGCAACATCTTCGACGGCACCACGATCGACAACACGCGCTGGACCTTCGGCTGGAACCTAGGTTACTGGGCCGCCGGGACGCCAAGCGCCAAACTGGCCGATGGTGTGCAGGCGGATGTCTGCGAACTCGCACGCGCCGCTGGCCTGCCCAGCACACCGTGCCCGGTCGAATCCGACGAGGTCGCCACCCCGACGCCGCCGCAGGAGCTGGCCGACCTGACAGCAGCCGCGGATGCGAGCGGACCGGTGAACCTATCCCCGGCCAGGTGGCTGATCAACTGCGCGGACCTGTCCGGTCGGCCGGACGCGGACGCGATCGCCAGCCTGATGCCTGCCGCCGACCAGCCCGAGACGCCGCTGCCAGCGTCGTTCCTGATGGTCTATGCCGCCATGTGCTCGGGCTACCCGGACGCCTGGGCGCCGATCGGCCCGATGACGCCGGTGGCCGACGGGCCCACGCCGCTGTTCGTCAACGGCACGACGGACCCGGCGACTCCACTCGGCGGGGCACGGGCGATGCAGCGCTACTTCCCGGGCGCGCGCATGGTCACGCTGCCGACCGCCCAGCACGGCATCTTCCCCGGCGCGAAGTCGGCGTGCGTGAACGCTGCGGTCACGTCGTACCTGATCAGCGGCACTTCTCCGGCCGCCGACCTCGATTGCCCGACCGCGACGCCCTGACTCGAGCACGCGGCGCGCAGCAGCGCTCTGGGAGGATCGCGACGTGGAGGCCATCGGTTCGCTCGACGACGCTGCCCAGGTCGACGACCTCGTCGGTGACCTCGGCGTCGCCATGCTGGCCGCTGGGTACGCCGTCACGGACGTGGGCTCGACGCTCACCACCGTCGCCCGCGCCCACGGCCGGGACTCCATGACGGTCGGCGCGATCCCCACCGCCATCCTCATCGACGACCCGCACACGAAGCGGGCACGCATCGCCGGCATGGTGCCGGGCACCATGTACCGGTTCGACCAGACCCAACTCGTCGGGACCATCGCGGCCGACGCCACGTCGGTGCAGTCCGCACCTCCGTCCATCCGACGGCGGCTCGCCGCTGTGGCCGAGCTGCCGCCGCCCTACCCCGCCTGGGTGACGATGCTCGGCAATGCGTTCGTCGCCGCGGGCGTCTCGGTGGTGTTCCGTACGACCTGGCTGGCTGTGGCGGTCGACTTCCTGCTCGGGCTGCTTGTCGGTGCGGTGCTGGAGTGGACCGCCCGCGTGCCTAGGCTGACCGCACTTATGCCCTTTGCACTCGGCTTCGTCGCATCGGCGGTCGTGTTCGCGGTGGCGCACTGGTTGCACGTGCCGGGTGCGCCGCTGTTCTCGGTCTTCGCGCCCATCGTGGTGCTGGTGCCCGGCGCCGCAATCACCAACAGCGTGATCGAGCTCGCGGCAGGCGACGTGGTGTCCGGCGGCGGCCGCTTGATCGGGGGACTCATCACCTGGATGATGCTCCTCCTCGGGATCCTGCTGGGTGCCGCGGCCAACGGCGCATCGCTGACCGAGTTGGTCCTGCGACCGCCGGACGCCCTGCCAGCCTGGGCGGCCTGGCCCGGGCTCCTGGTGATGGGAATCGGCATCGCGATGTCCAACTGCGCGCCGCCCAAGCTGGCGGTGGTGGTGGTCGTGGTGCTGTTCCTGACCTACGCGATTCTGGTGCTGGTCGGTTCCACTTCCAACAGCATCGTCGGCAGCGGCGCGGCCGCCGCGGCGATGCTCGTCCTCACCCGGCTGCTGGAGCAGCGACGCCGCGACCTGCCGGCCATCGTGACGTTCCGGCCCGCGTTCTGGCTGCTGGTGCCTGGTTCGATGGGGCTAGCCTCACTCACCCTGTTCGCCAGCGCCGATCGAGGTTCCGCCCAGTCGCTGCTGTTCACAATGGGCGCCACCGTGATCGCCATCTCGATCGGGGTCCAGGTCGGGGCCGCGATCAGCGAGGCCATCGGTTGGCGCTGGCGCCGGCCGCGCGCCGGTATCGTTACCAGGCCTTAGGCCAGCTCCGGCTCCTCGCTCCAGGTGTCGGCCTTCGCCGGCAGCGCCAGACCCAAGGCCCGCCATTCGGCCAGCGATGTCGCCACCAGCCGCTTCGCGCTCTCCAGCGCGCGTGCCGCTGCCGAGTCCGACGCCTCAGCGTCGCGATCGACGACTTCGCCGGCGACTCCGTGCTCGAGGTACCACGAGCGCAACCGACCCGTGACGATCAGATCCGCCAACTGGTGGGCGCGATGACGGTCGTCGTCGCTGAGCTTCGCCGTTTCGCCGCAGGCCCGCAGCCAGCCGTAATCGATGTTGATGTTCATCAAGCCCGGCTCGGTCTCGAAGAGCCCGATCGCCATGATGGTTGGGTCGATCACGATCAACCGGGTGCCGTCGGGGCGGTGCATCGCCACATCGCGGCGCTGCTGCCCGTACAGGGTGACGTAGACCTGCGACCGCATCAGGACCGAGAACATGTTGGCCTTCGAGTAGTCCACCTCAGGGGCCGGACAGTCGAGCGAGTCCGCCAGGACCGCGTACACGTCGGTGGCGCCGAGCGCGAACGCAGGTGCCACAGGGATGTTCTGCAGTACGCCGCCGTCGACGTAGACATCATCACCGATGGACCGCGGCGCGAAGACCATGGGAACACTGGATGAGGCGAGCACTCCCTCGACCACCCCTGGCACCGGAGCGCCCGGCGCGGGCGTCACCCCATCCTGCTCGACCACCGCGCCGGACTGGGTCACGTAGCGGACGCAACCGGCGCCGAGCGCGGTGACCGTGAGTCGCAGCTCGAGCCCCTCGCGCGCGATCGCATCGGTGTCCAGCGGCGCCGGGCCGACGCCGGGCGTCTTGCCCAGGAAAGCGTCCCCGAGCGGGTCGATCACGGCCAGCGACTCGGCGTTGGCGCTCAGACCCTTGATCGCCTTGTGGGTCATGGCCAGGCCGGACACCACCGATCGCGCCACGTCGACTCCCTGCTGGACGGCGTTGGCCTTCGAGTCCTTGAGCGCCGCCGCGAGCACGTCCTCGGCAAGGGTCGGATCGGCGGGAATCGTCGGTCGCATGGTGCCGGCCATGAGCTCACGGACGTCGACCGCGAGTGGCGTTCCCTCCAGGCCGGTGAGCCAGGACTGGGGCTCGAAGGCGACCCCGGGCACACCCATCCGGATAACGTCCTCGCGCAGGACCGTCGCCGCTGTGTGGAACTCCTCCGGCGTGCGCGCCTGGGCCAGCACCGAGGCGCAGATCGATCCCGCGGAGGTGCCCGTGATGATCTTCGGGATCAGGCCGGCCTCGCGGATCAGGTAGTCCAGGGCGCCGGCCGAGAACGATCCCCTGGCACCGCCGCCGCCGAGCGCGAAGCCCACTGTTCGTTTTGCCACTCCGTCACGCTAGTGCAGAGCTCGCCCCGGCGCCGTCCTCGTCGCCGTCGGCCCTCGCCA
Organism: Candidatus Nanopelagicales bacterium; assembly: GCA_044326505.1. Classification (GTDB taxonomy): domain Bacteria; phylum Actinomycetota; class Actinomycetes; order S36-B12; family UBA10799; genus JACJWR01. The sequence goes on from JBIRBF010000023.1 coordinate 16,897, forward strand.
GGCAGGCACCCACGAGGTCGCCGAGCGGCGGCAATACATCACCAGCGCACTGGCATGAGCCTGGGGGATGCCATGGTTCCCGCGCAGGAAGGCGATCTGGTCCGGGTACTTCCAGCCCTTGGTCTGATCCATCTGATCGAACCAGTAGGCCATCGGGTGTCCGTACTTCGCGTCGATGGCGGGGAAGCACGACGCTCGATCGTGGCTCGCCATGCGCCCGCTGCTAACTGGGGCGCAGCGCTCAGTCCGCGTCCAGACCTTCGGGGCCCCGGACACCGTGCCGATAGCCGGCCGGCAGCTTGCCGAGACCGCGGCGGTAGAGCACGAGGAGGATGATCCCCAGGAGCGGTTGGGCGATGTCGCTCGGGATGGCCCAGACGTTGTTCGGTGCGGTGTTGTCATGGCTGACGTACTGCATGACGTGGCCGATCGCGTCGCCCCAGTAGGAGACGGCGAGCGCGACCACCGCCGCAGTCAACCAGCGATCGCGGAACCAGAACGCTGCGATGCCCAGGGCGCTCAGGGCCAAGTCGCCGAAGCCCACCTCCCACTGGAACATGCTGGGGGCGTAGCCGATGGATGAGGCGATCTCGGCCGAATTGGGGCCGATGTGGCCCAGCACCCCGATCAGTCCCCACGCCGCGAACCACACCACCGTCCACAGCAGGGCGATCTCGACGACTCGCGCCGACGTGCGTCGTAGGGCGTGCCGATCGAGCAGCACGTTGGCAACGATGCCGACCACGAGGACCAGCCAGGGGACGAGGAAGAAGATCACTGTTCGGGCCTCTCTGTGCTCAACGGGCTACCCGAGCAGAGTAGTTGCGCCCCCGGCCGCCCGCCGGCCCATTTCAACGACGTCCGGACGATGCCGGCAGAGTCGGCGGCGCGCATGCCGGCGATGGTCCCGACCGTGTCAGGTCCGGCTCGGGTGGCGAGGGTCACGAGAACGCGGCGTCGAGGTCCTCCAGCCCGACCTCCGGCAGGTGCTGCGCTGGACCCGTCGCTGCGAGTGCCTGCTGGTCGGGTGTCTGTAATGGTCGGACGTGGATCTCGACGCGCGCACACTGTCAATCTCGAAGTCACGCACTCAGGCAGGATCGAAGGGCACCTACGTCGGGGCGCCCAAGACAGCCAACGGCAACCGAGTCCTTCCGCTCGATGACGTGCTACTCGTTGCGCTGCGGGAGTTGAGGAAGGCCCGGCCCACGATCGGCGGCTTCCTGGTCGTCGATCCGTTCGGCCTGCCGGTGGCGCCCGAGGACTACTCGCGCCAATGGGTCGAACTGCTCGACAAGGCCCAGGTCCGCTATCTCGACCTTCGGGCTGCACGGCGCGGCTCGGTCACGGCAATGAGGAACCGAGGCGTTGCCGATCACGTCGTTGCCGCATGGCACGGTCACGACGAAGCGGTGATGAGGCGCCACTACTCGGTGGTGCATGACGACGGGATGGCCGCTGCGGCCAGCGTGCTCACGGGGGTATTCCGCACCGGTTCGTGACCAATCCGTGACCAGTTCGGCGGAACGAAGAAACCGCAGGCAAGGCGATATGGCCCTGACCTGCGGTTTCTGTCGATCAAGTGGCGCGCCCGGAGAGACTCGAACTCCCAACCTTCTGATCCGTAGTCAGATGCTCTATCCGTTGAGCTACGGGCGCTTGCTGCGCCAAGAATCTACCACCGCGGCCCCCCAGACGGATGATCGCGGTCGGCTCAGGGGCCCCCAGCGACCGCCCCCACAGCTGCGCGCCGCGCCGTACCGTCGGCCCGCAACAGTTCGGAAGGCACGCAGCCGCGCACTTGGCGGTGGCTTCGGCTCGCGAGGCCCGGACGGTGCATCGGTGTGAGTCGGGTCGGGGAGGTCGGTGTGGGTGAGGCCGGTGGCCAGCCAAGTCGCAACCGCTATCCCCAGATTCCGCTGCGCAACTTCCCGTCAGGTCGCTGGGCACTTATCCTGAAGCGAATAGAGGTGCATCCCTCGGACAGCGGCCGAGTGCGTCGGTCGTGGGGTTGGGGAAGGAGGCCGCCATGCGATCGAGTCGCCGATTCACGCTGGCCGGCGCCACCACGGTAGCCCTGCTCGGTGCCACCGTCACCGCGAATGCCGCGCCCCTGCGCGAACCGCTGTCCCAGTCGGCCATCACCATCGAACTGTCGCCCGCACCAGGGGGCGCGCCGACCCGCGCCGTGTTGACGGGCCCGGACGGCTTCCGCTCCGAGCTGACCACGAGCACGGTGCTGCGCAGCCTTCCCCCGGGCACCTACACACTCACCGCCGAACCGAGCTCCGGGACTCTGGGCGCGGTCACGCCCCAACCCGCAAGCTCCACCGTCACAGTCGGTTTCGCCGACACCTTGGCGCTGGGCGTGAACTACTTCCCGGACGCCGCCACGCCGCCGCCGATCGGTGCGGCCACCGACTACTCACTGCAGACCGTCGTCGCGGGCGCACCCGTGCGCTGGAACCCCTGCGAGGTCGTGACTTGGAGCCTGTCGACGGACACGCCGGCCGAGGAGCACGACCGCATGGCCGCTGCTTTCGACGCTGCCTCCCTAGCCACTGGGATCACGTTCACCGAGGTCGCGGCGGGCCAGGACGCGAAGGTGGACGTCGACCTGGAATACGTCCCGGGCAACCGTGTCACCGGCGAGGGAGAGATGCAGTTCCGCGGCGGCGGCATCCAGCGCGAGCTGGCCAATGCGGGTTCGATCCAGGCAAGCATCGGGAGCGACACCTCCGCAGACCTGCGCACGGCTCTCTATCTGCACGAGATCGGACACGTGCTCGGGGTCACGCATGTTGCGGCCGAGGCGGAGGTCATGCACGAGATCGTCGACGAGGCCGATGCCACTGGCTATAAGGCCGGCGATCTGGCGGGGCTCACGCAGGTCGGCCTGGCCGCCGGCTGCCTCAACCGACCCACGCCGCCGCTGGACGCGCGGGCGCGCATCATCGGCAAGGACGTGGCCGTGGCGTGGTTCCAGCCTGCCGGTTCCGACCCGGTGCAGCGCAGTTGGCTGCGGCTGCGCAACGCGCAGGACACCAGCGGCATGTATATCGACATGCCGCTGGATCCGGACGCGAAGCCGACCGGGCGCGAGGGTGCTGAGTACGTCCGCATCCCGCTGCCCTCGGCGTTGTGCGCGCCCGGATCGACGCCGGAACTGGTGGTGGGCAACCGCAACGGCTCCACAGTTGTACCCGTCACAGTCGCCGGGTGTCCCGCTGCTGCCGCCGCGACCGGTGCCCCCGGCGCGCGCTAGGACGCAGATCGGTGGAATTCGAGAACGTCATGGAGTGGATCGCTCGCACCTTTGAATTCGTGGGCGTCCTGATCCTGGTCGTGGGTGGCATATGGGCCGCGTTCCGGGCAGTGGGCAACTACCGCGCCAAGCGCAACGTCTACCAGGGCATCCGCAGCGACTTCGGCCGAGCGCTACTGCTCGGGCTCGAGGTGCTGGTGGCAGCGGACATCGTCAAAACGGTCAGCGTGGCCACGACGTTGGAGAACGTCGTGATCCTCGGCATCCTCGTCCTGGTGCGCACGCTGCTGAGCTTCTCCCTCGACGTCGAGATCGACGGCATGGCGCCCTGGCGCCGGCGGCAGGTGGAAGCAGAGGCGGCGACGGCGCAGACAAGCGTCGGGGGGGGGGCCGGGGGGGCCCCCACCCCGCAGGGGGGGGGGGGGGGGGGTTTATAACCACAATGGGGGTTTAAAACCAAAACCCC
>JBIRBF010000102.1:0-9669 GCA_044326505.1 Candidatus Nanopelagicales bacterium
CCGGCCGGCCCGAGGCGCCGATCTATGCGGTGCCGGTGATGTACGCGCAGGGTCTGTTGCCCGAGCTGGCCGCGAGCCGTGCCACTGCGCTGGGCCTCGTGCCGACACCGGTGATCGGCGACCGCCCCGAATGCTCGCAGGCTCTGGCGGAGTGGATTGCCGAGCCGTCGTTCTGAGTGCGCGACCTCAGCCGGTCGCGCACGGCGTGAGCGGCATCACGCGCAGCGCCGAGTTGATCAGCTGCTGTCGGTAGCCCGGGTTGGAGTCCGCCCAGGTCGCCAGTGACTCCACCGAGCCGGGGTAGCCCGCCGAGTCCGTGATGAGGGCCAGATCGGCGCCCGCGTGGATGGCGCTCACGACCGCCTCCGAGACCGGCAGCCGATCGGTGATCGCCTTCATGGCGGCGAGGTCGTCGGTGATCACCGGACCCGTGAAGCCGGTGGTGTCGCGCAAAGCCCTGTAGGCCTGTGGATCCACCGAGGTCGGGCTCTCGGGATCGGTGGACAGCCCGGGCACGACCAGGTGGCCCATCATCACCATCGCCGGTCCGGAGCCCTTGAGCACCTCGGTGTACACCGGCACGTCGCGGTTCTTGAGCACGTCCCACGCATCTGTGACGACCAGGCCCTTGTGCGAGTCGCCGCGAGCCGAGCCGTGGCCCGGGAAGTGCTTGAGGACCGGGATCACACCACCGTCGTGCAGGCCCTGCGCCCAAGCCGTGGCGTACGTCGCGACCGTCGTGGGGTCCGAGCCGAACGAGCGGTCGCCGACGATGGGGCTGCCCAAGTCGAGGTCGAGCACGGGTGCGAAGTCGACGGTGATGCCGTAGTGGCGCATGGCGCCGCCGCGCTCGTTCGCCAGTTGCCGCACCTGCTCCGGGGACATGGTCATGGCCTGCGCACGGGCTGAGGGGGCAACGCCGATGAGGCCCGCGAGGTCCATCACCTGCCCGCCCTCGTAGTCCACGGCGATGAAGGGCCGGGGGCTCTCCGGGAGCCGGTCGGCGAAGTCGCCGCGGGCGAACCCGGCCGAGCCGTGGGGGATGAAAGCCCCGGACGTGCCTGCGCCCAGCCATGAGGGCCACCCGCCGTTGCCGTCGAAGCCCGGAACGACGGCGAATTGCGCGAGTTGCAGGTTGGACCACGCGGACGGATCCGGGCAGCCCGCGGGCAGCGGCGGCGGTGCGGGCGCCACGGCGGGGCCGGCGGCAGGTTGGGTTTGTTGGGCGGCGGCGTTGACGGGTGGAGCCGGAGTCTGGGCGGGTTCCTGTTCCCCGCCCTCGGTCGTCCCACACGCACCCAGGGCGGCCGCGATGGTGATCGCTACTGCGACAGCGCCGGATGCGCGGACGCTGGATCTGTGGGTGTGGGTCACTCGGCCATTATCCACCGTAGCGGGGGTTCACCCCCGCTACGACCTACCCGGGAATGTGAGTATTCGCACTTGCGCCGGTGGCCCGCCTATGGCGATGCGGGCTTGGCGATCTGCCCCGCGAGTTGCTGGCCGATCTCGGCCTCCGGCTGGATCACGTTGGCGAGCCCGAGCTGCCGAAGGATCCGGGCGTGGTCGTCGCTGACCGCCTTCGCCCACACCTCGGGCACGCCGAAGTCGATCAGGTGCGACACGGTGAGCACGCTGGCTGACAGGTTGGCGCCGATCCCGACGACGACCTTGTCGAACTCCGGCACGGCGAGCTGTTGGAGCGCCTCCGTGCTCGTGGAGTCCGCCTGTGCGGCGAAGGTGAGGTGGTCGGCGAGCGAATCGACGATGGTGATGTCGGAGTCGATACCCAGGACCTCCACGCCTGCATCCATGAGTCCGAGCGCCACAGCAGAACCGAATCGGCCGAGTCCGATGACTGCGACCGCGTCGCCCGCCGCGATCCGGGCCGGAATCCGGTGGGCCAGCCCGCTGGACTGCTTCGCCTGGGACTTTGACGGGGCCTTTGCTTGGGCCGCACTTTCGGGGGCGGGTGCACTGTCAGCCAATGAAGGGCCTCTCTTCTGGGAGCGTGTAGAGGGTGGTTCGGGAGTTCAGCGCCAGCGCCGCCGCGAACGTCACCGGACCGAGGCGGCCGATGAACATCAGCAGCATCTCGAGCAGCTGCGCTGGAGCACTGAGCTCCGGCGTGATCCCCGTGGTCAGCCCGACCGTGCCGAGTGCGGACACGACCTCGGTCACGACCGCGGAATCCTCGAAGGGAGTGATCGCCATCATCACCGCGATGCTGACCAGGGTGATGGCTGTGAAGGCTGCGGCCACGGCCACTGCCGCGCGCTGGGATGCCGCTGGGATCGCCCGGTCGTAGATGTGGGTGACGCGGTTTCCGCGGATCTCGGTGATGGCGATCGCGCCGATGACTGCGACCGTGCTGATCTTCAGGCCGCCGCTCGTGCCCGCCGGGCCGGCGCCGATGAACATGAGGACGTCGGTGATGAACCAGGACTCGTCGCGCAGCTCGCCGATGTTCAGCGAGTTGAAGCCGCCGGTGCGCGGGAACACGCTCAGACCGATGCCGCCCAGGATCTTCGACGGGAGGGACAGCGGTTTGAGCGTCGCTGGGTTGCCCCACTCGCTCAGCGTCAGAGTGACGAAACCGCCGAGCAAGAGGACCAGCGAGCCGACGATCATGATCCGGGTGTGCACGGTCCAGCGGCGGGCGTTGGGCGGCGCTACCCGGGCCGGGCGCCTGAGCAGTCGGCGCACACGGTTGAGCAGCAGCGACCGGTGGAACCAGAGCTCGATGAGCACTGGGAGGCCCAAGCCGCCGATGATGATCGCCAGGCAGATCGGCATGATGATCCACCAGTCGCCCTCGAAGCCGACCAGGTTGTTGCTAAACAGCGCGTAGCCCAGGTTGTTGAATGCCGACGCCGAATGGAAGAGGCCGAACCAGGCGGCCTTCAACGGGTCGAAGTCGTAGTGCCACCAGAACCGGCCGAACAGCGCCGCGGCCACCGCCAGTTGGACCACCAGCGCCACCCGGACGACGGTGATGACCACGTTCCGCACGCTGCCCGGCATGTAGCCGCCGGCCTCTGCGCCCGTGGTCACGCGCTGGCGCAGCCCGAGCCGATGCGAAAGGCGCACCAGGACGAGTGACGTCAAGGTCATGACGCCCAGGCCGCCGATCTCACACAGCACGAAGATCACGGCGTGGCCGAAGCCGGACCAGTAGGTCGCCGTGTCGACTGTGGACAGGCCTGTCACGGACACCACCGACGTCGCGGTAAAGGCCGCCTCCAGCAGGCCCGCCCCGCCCTGGCCGGCGCGGGCGATGGGCAATAGCAGCGCCGCGGTTCCGAGGGTCAGCACGGCGAGGTAGGCCGCGAAGATCATCCCCGCCGGTCGCAGCCACCAATGCTCGCCGCGGGCCGGTGCGACCCCGGCGCTCATGCGCGGCTCGCGAAGGTGCGCGGCAGGGGGTCCACTCCCGACACGCTAGGGCACGGAGCGCCCGGTCGTAGAGTTGGTGCGCAGGAGTCGTTGAGGGAGGTCGCCGGATGGTCGCGGAGGTGGCTTCGGCGCAGGGGGACTCGGCGCGGCCGCGCCGCTTCCTGCTCGCCGCCCAACCGTCGGTGGGGCACACCCAGGCTCTGCGGGCCATCGGCCGGGAACTGCTCGCGCGCGGGCATCGGGTGGTGTTCGCGATCTCGGCTGGTCGGTCGCTGCCGGAGTGGCTGCCGCAGCCGGAGGAGGTGCGCACCGTCGGCCGGGTGTCGGATGCCGTGCGCGACGACGGCTTCACGGTGCTCGACCTGCCGACCGGCCCCACGCGGCTGGTGCGCGGGCTGCGCATCGCGGGACGGCGGGGCTCGGACGAAACGCTCGCGGCCGTGGACTTCTTCACGTCGGGGGCCTTGCCGGATGCTCGTGTGCTGCTGCGGGCGATGGCGGGCCAGTCCGCCGACGTAGTGGTGGCGGACTTCACGCTCCTCGGGGCCTGGCTTGCGGCCGAGCGGGCCGACATCGACTTCGCGGCGGTGTTCCACAGCGGCCTGCCGTTCCCGGCTCCCGAGCTGCCGCCCGCAGCGGTGGTGCTGGGGGAGTCATCCGACACCGCTGAGGCCAATGCCGCAGCTGCGACGGCGATGGTCGACGAGCGGTTGGCCGTGGCGCGGGCCAAGCTCGGGCTCGCACCGGTAGCGCCGGGGTTGATCACCCGGCCGTTCGCGCGGGGCCTGAACGTTCTGACGACCTTCGAGCAGTTCGAGCCGCCGCGGCCTGAACTGGAGGAGTCGGCCCAGGGGCCGATCCTGTGGTCGGGGCCATGCTTGGGTCAGCGTTCGGAAGGGGCCGAGGGATTCCCGTGGGGTCAGATGGGCGACCCGTCGACCCGGTTGAACGATTGGGTCTTCATCTCGCTCGGGACGGTGTTCAACGGTCAGCCGGAGGTGTACCGGGTATTGATCGAGGGTGCCCACCGGCTCGGCCTGCGGGTGGTGGTGGCGGCCGGTGCGTCGCTGCGCGCGGCCAGGGCGCTGGCCGATGAGCGCGACATCGTCGTGCGCTTCGCGCCGCAAGTCGAGCTGTTGCGGTGGGTGCCGGTGATGATCACGCACGGCGGGAACAACTCGATGAACGAGGCGCTCAAGGCCGGAGTGCCGATGGTCACGGTGCCCTTCGGCGCCGAGCAGATGGCGAACGCGCGCCGGGCGGAACTGGTGGGAGTCGGCCGGACGCTGGCGTTGGCCGACCTGACCCCCGAGCACGTCTCCGATGCCCTCTTCGCCCTGTTGCAGCCAGGGGTCCGGATGCGCGCCCAGATGGTGGCTCGGACGGTGCCTCAGGTCGATGGTGCCGTCGTGGTGGCTGACGCCCTGGAGAGACTCGCCGCGGGCGCCCCGCCGGCCGGCTGAGCAGTCGGACGGCCCCTCCCTCCCTCCCTCCCCGCGTTGGCGCCAGTTGGCTGCGTGTGCGCCGTGTACACGTGGCGCGAGCCTCGCGAAGTGGCGCGAACGGAGGGGGCGAGGGTGGACCCGGGTCGCACTACTTCAGGCCGGCCGTCAGGGCGTTCATCAGGGTGTACGAGCGGGCGTCGCTGCTGAGTTCCCACACCATCGCGCCGCCGAGTCCCTGCGACTTGATCAGCGAGGCCTTCTCGGTCAGCGACGTCGGGTCGTCGTAGGAGACGAACACCTTGGCCGCCGGGTCGTACAGGTACGGCACCTTGGACACGGCGTCGCGCTGCACGGGCAAGCGCGTCAGGTAGTTGGCGGCCAGGTCGTGGTAGTCGACGATTCCTGGCTCCCAGGTCCCGGGTCCGGCGCCGGTGGAGTTCTGCCCGAGGCCGTTGTTGGTCGACGGGACACCCGCCCAACTGCGGCCGTAGAACGGGACGCCGAGCACCAGTTTGCTGGCCGGCGCGCCCTTGGCCAGGTAGTCCTTCACCGTCGAGGTTACGTCGAACCCGGCTGGGCCGACGTCGCTGGCCGACCGGACCAGCGGGGCGTTGTGACCTGTGTACTTGTTCCAGGCCCCGTTGTAGTCGTAGGTCATCAGGTTGATCCAGTCGGTGCTGGCGGCGATCCCCGGCACCTCCAGATTGTTGACGTTGCCCGGGCCGGCGGGCGCCGCGATGGTCAGCAGATAGTCGCGCGAGTCGGCCGCCTCGGACTTCTTGAGCGCTGCGTCGAGGGACTGCAGCAGCAGCGTGTAGTTGTGCTTATCCTCCGGCTTGCCGGCCTGCAGACCGCCCGAGACGGGGTACTCCCAATCGATGTCGATGCCGTCGAAGCCGTAGGTCTTCATGAACTTGACGCAGCTGTCGGCGAAGGCCGTGCGGGAGGCGTCGGTCGCAGCGGCGGCGCTGAAGTTGGCCGACCAGGTCCAGCCGCCGACCGAGATCAGCGTCTTGACGTTCGGGTGGGCGGCCTTGAGTTTGGCCAGCTGGTTGAAGTTGCCCCGCTTCGCGCCAGCGTCCCAGGAGTCGCCGGGGAAGAACTTGTCGGTGTCGGCATAGGCGTCGCCGAGCACGCACTGGCCGTTGCTGACGTTCGCGAACGCGTAGTTGATGTGCGTCAACTTGTCCGCCGGGATGTCAGCGACCTGGTAGTTGCGGCCGTAGGTGGCCCAGGACGAGTAGTAGCCGATGACCTTGGATCCGGCCGGCCCGGGAGGGGGCGTGGGCGTGGGGGTCGGTGTGGGCGTGGGTGTGGGGGTGGGGGTCAGCGTCGGAGTGGGTGTGGGTGTGGGTGTGGGTGTGGGCGTGGGGGTCGGCGTCGGCGTCGTGCCGGAGATCGCGCACTTTGCCGTCGCGCCGTTCACCTTGGCTGTGCAACTGATCGGGTTCGGCACAGATGTCCCGCCGGGGGACGCCGTCATCCCGAACGTTGCCGAGGCACCGGGCGCGAGCGAACCGTTCCACGACGCGTTCCCGGCGGCGACCGTGCCGGCGGTCGAGGCGTTGGTCGCGTTCCACATCGACGACACAGTCACACCCCATGGCAGCGTCACGTTCCAGCTGCTCACCGAGGTTGTGCCGGTGTTGGAGACAGTGACGTCGATGTTGCGGGCCGTGCCCCAGTCAGAGGTGGTCACCGCCTTCACGGACACGGCGGACCCGGCGGCCGTCTGGGTGGGCGTCGGCGTCGGTGTCGGCGTCGGCGTCGGTGTAGGCGTGGGGGTGGGCGTCGGTGTCGGTGTAGGCGTGGGGGTGGGCGTCGGAGTTGGCGTGGGCGAAGGGCTCGCCCCCGCCACCGCGCACCCGGCCGCCGTCGAGCCGTTCACGGTCGCTGAGCACGTTGTGGGGTTGGCCACCGACGTCCCACCGGGCGAGGCCTTCATTCCGAACGTCACCGATGCGCCGGGTGCCAAGGATCCGTTCCAGGAAGCGTTCGAGGCGATGAGCTTGCCGGCGGTAGAGGCGTTCTGCGCATTCCACATCGAGACCACGGTGATGCCCCAGGGCAGCGTGACCTTCCAGGCGCTCACCGACGTGGTGCCCGAGTTGGTGACGGTGACATCGATATTGCGCGCCGTGCCCCAGTCCGAGGTCGTCACGGCCTTGACCGTCACCTGCGGCCCGGTGGTGGCAGCCGACGCAGCTGTGGACGCCCAGAGGGGCGCAGCGATCAGGGCGGCGCCCGTGAGCGCGACCGCGGCGCCGACTGCCTTGGTGGGTCGAGGCTTTCCTGTCGGGATCATCAGTCCTCCGAACGGTCGGGCGGCGTGCCGTCGAACGCGAAGCCGTCGGGGCGGCCATCGTCAGCTGTGACGTTTCCGATGTATCGGTCGGTTGCCTAGCCGTCTTGATCAAAGCGTGTTTCGCTCGGTTGGTCCAGCACGGTGGAGGTCCGATCGGGCTAATGCCTGTAGTTCGGGAAGCACACTTTGTCGTATCCCGAGCGTCCTCGTACCATCCGCGGAATGTCCCACCCGACCGCGTCCCGACAGCGCCGTCGCGTCGTGCTGGCGGGGGCCGCGGGCACCATCGTCGAGTGGTTCGACTGGACCGTATGCGCGGTGTTCGCCGTCGGGGTCGCATGGCCGCGCCGGCGCCGCCGGGGTGGCCTTCTTCGGCCTGGTGGCGGGGATCGTGGCGGTGCTGCCGCGCGAGTCGGCCTTCGGCGCGCTGGATCGCGGTTAGCGCCGCGGGGAGCCCGGCCCGGTTTGCCGGACGGTTCAGGCGGTCCAGGTGTCGGGTGGCACAGTGGCAGGTATGACTCCGGCCCTTCGCCCCGCCCGTTTCGACCAGACCGACGCCGAGGCCTACGCGGAGCACCTCAATGCCGCAGCGGGAGGGCTGTTTACCGCGATGTTCGGCGCGCGAGCGGTGCCGATCGTGGCGCGGGTGAGCCTGCAGGGCGGCACTGAGTTGTCCCTGGAGCATGTGACGATGGCCGAGCTGGATGGGCGGGTAGTGGGCGCCTGCTCGGGGGCACTGGGCGGTCATGCGGATTTGGCTGGACCGGTGCTGCGGGCGGCCGGGCTGAGAGCCGTGCGGGCGGCCGCTGTGTTCCTTGCTGCGTGGCCGGTGATGCGTGCGCTCGAGCGTCGTGAACCGGGGGAGTGGTACTTGCAGTCGATTGCCGTGGATTCGGATCTGCGCGGCCGCGGAGTCGGTTCGGCACTGTTCGCCGACGCGCTCGGTCGGGCGCGGAGTTCCGGCGCACGGCGGCTGGTGCTCGACGTCGATGCAGAGAACGCAAAGGCGCGGGCGCTGTATGAGCGGTTAGGCCTGCAGGTGGAGCGGACTTCGCCACCAGCGCGGCTCTTGGGGGGAGTGCGGGTGCATCGGATGGGATGCGACATCTAGACGCGCGGGAGCAGAGAAGGAGGCGACGAGAGAGGCTGAAGCCGATACGGTGTTGGGAGTTGTTGCCCACACTTGGAGTACCAATGCGCACATACACGGCCACGGCCATCGTGGCAGCAGGCATGCTCGGCCTTGCCCTCACCGGATGCGGGGGTTCTACCTCCGGAGTCGCTTCTGAGGCGGCGAGTGCGGCCTCGGGCGTCGAATCCGCTGCTTCAGTGTTCGCCGGTGGTGTAGCGGAAGGCGAGTCGGCCGCCCAAGTCAGGTGGCCGCAGGTCTGCAATGAGGTAGATGCGGTCATGGAGAACAATCCGGACGCCAACCCGGCTGCAACGGCAGCCTCGTTGAACGCGATTGCGGCCGCCATGCCCGCCGGAGACGCGACTGTCATCACGAATCTGGCGAATGCCTACACGGCCGTGGCGGCTGACCCCAGCGCGGCCAACCAGGAGGCTCTCAAGGCGGCGGCCTCGGCGGCTGGCGCCGCATGCCAGTCGGCGACGCAGGCAGCGTCACCGTCGGCCTCCTAGAGCGACGGCGGGCCTCGGCCGAGCAACTCTTGGGCGGCGCTATGCTTGTCCCCGTCGTGTGACGCCTATCGCTCGTAGCGCTCCGGTTTCGCCTTGCGGATCCGGGGGGCGTGTTGTGATGAGCGCCGCGGGACAATGGCCTTTCCGGATGCCGGGGGGCACCGCCGCCTTAGCTCAGTTGGCAGAGCGACGCACTCGTAATGCGTAGGTCTGGGGTTCGATTCCCCAAGGCGGCTCGCATCGAAACCCCTTCTGATCAGCGATAACGCTGATTCGGAGGGGTTTCTTGTGGTCCCGTGGTCGTCCATCCGTCCCCGGTTTGCCCCTGTTTTGCCCTTGCCCCTTCGCGCGCCGGGGAAGAGCGCGGGGGACGAACTCAACGGCATGCGGGCAGGCGACGGATCCGCTCGGACGGTCCGCTCCGTGAGGAAACCGACGACACTGCTGCCGACGGCGGACCTGTCCGACATGACCTGGACGATCACCCACATCGCCGCGCTCATGCACATTCGCGAGTCGGCGGCGAGGTTCCTGGCCCGCCGGGACGGCTTCCCGGCCCCGCTGTGCGGCAACGCGTGCTACGGGGGTGGCCGGCCGCCGACGTGATGGCCGACGTCGATACCGCCGGCACCGCCGGGCGCCAGGCGGGGCAACTACGTCGACGCGATCGCTCTCGAGGTGCGGGTGCGCCGCCAGTTCAACCATGACGGGAGCACGAAGGAGCCGAAAGGCTCGAAGGCCCGCGACGTGTGGCGCTACACCGAGCAGCAGCTGCTCGAGCAGGGCGGCTGGGAGGACCCCGAAATGGTGCCGCGCTACTACGCTGGGGTCACCGACGCCACCCACGACGCGGTGCACGCGCTGCACGGGCTGAGAGCGACG
>JBIRBF010000131.1:0-7896 GCA_044326505.1 Candidatus Nanopelagicales bacterium
ATCGCCCCCGACCTGCGCGGCTACTCGCCCGGCGCCCGGCCGCCGCGGGTGGCGGACTACCAGCAGGGCGCCATCGTGGCCGACGTGCTGGGAATGCTGGACGTCCTCGGCTACGACAGCGCGCACATCATCGGACACGACTGGGGTGGTGCGAGCGCCTGGGCGCTGGCCTCGGCCGCGCCTGGTCGAGTGCGCACGCTGTCGGTGCTCTCGACTCCCTACCCGGCGGCGATGACGGCCGTGGCGCTGCGCAGCACCCAAATGCTCAAGTCCTGGTACATGGGCCTCTTTCAGATCCCGCTGTTGGGTGAGCGGGCGCTGCAACCGGGCGGTCCGATGTGGCGCGCGATGATGCGCGGGCTGCCCCGGGCATCCGTCGAGCGCTACACCGCGAACGCTTCGGCACCGGGCGCCCTATCGGCCATGCTGCGCTGGTACCGCGCGGCACCGCTGGACTTCCGCCGGCCGTCGGTCGATTGGCACCGGATCACGGTTCCGACCCTCTACATCTGGGGCCAGGACGACCCAGCCCTGGGCAAGGCGGCCGCCGAGGCGACGGCCCGCTACGTGACCGGGCCCTACACCTTCGTGGCACTGCCGGGCCAAGGCCACTGGCTGCCCGAACGGGCCGGCGAGGAGGTCGTGCCGCTCCTGCTCGAGCACCTCGCCGGCGACCTCTGAGTCCCCGGCCCGGCCTGCCCCACACCGCTGGTACCCCATGGGGCACCGGACCGCGCAGAGCGTGCCGCTAGGGTCCTGCGGCATGTGGAACACATGCTGTCGCCGAGACCCGGCGTCGGTGGGCTGAGCTCACCTCCACTGCAACACAGCGGCGCCGCGGACACCTGTCCAACGGCGCCGTTTGTCATTCCTACACCGAACGTCCACCATCCCCAGCAGGCTCCACCCGACCGAGGAAAGCGAGCACCATGACCGACGCCCCGACCACCACACTCCCCCGCATCGGGGACCAGGCCCCGCCCATCGACAGCGAGTCCACCCACGGACCCATCACCCTCGACACGTACGACGGCAAGTGGATCGTCCTGTTCAGCCACCCCGCCGACTTCACGCCGGTCTGCACCACGGAGTTCATCGGCTTCGCCGAGCGCAGCGACGACTTCGCCGCCCGCAACGTGCAGCTCATCGGCAACTCGGTCGACTCGATCTTCTCGCACATCGCGTGGGTCAACGCCATCCAGGAGCACCAGGGCGTCCAGATTCCCTTCCCCGTCATCGCCGACCTGGACCTGAAGGTGTCGCACGCCTACGGGATGATCCACCCGAGCGAGGGAGGCGACACCTCGGCGGTGCGCGCGGTGTTCGTCATCGACCCGGCACGCAAGATTCGGGCGCTCGTGTACTACCCGATGAACGCCGGGCGCAACATCGACGAGATCCTGCGCCTGGTCGATGCCCTGCAGACAGCAGACGCCAACGGAGTGTCCTGCCCGGCCAACTGGCGCCCCGGCGACGACGTGGTGGTGGCGGCGCCGCGCACCACCGAGGCGCTGGCCGCGCGCAAGACCGATGCGTCGCTGGACCGCAAGGACTGGTTCTTGGCCAGCAAGTCGCTGTAGCCGCTGGAAGCGCCCGGGGGACCGTCAGCGGTCCCCCGGGCCTGGCTCGGCCTGCCGACGGTAGCCAAGGGGCCGCAGCAAGGCATCCCAATGCGGGACGGCCTCGGCTGCCGGCCCCAGCACCCCGCAATGTTCCAGGCCTCGGGTGAAGTACTCCCCGATGGCCATGAGCACGGCCTGCTGCGCAACCTCCCTCGACGCGTCCGCCGAGCCGCGAACCGACTCCGCCCGGATCTGCTCAACCATCGGGGCGTGCGCGGCCAGATCCTCGGCCAGCTCCGCGCCCGCCACAGCTGCCGCCAACCGGGGTATGTCCGCGGCCAGCCGACCCGGCAGCACGGCCAGGCCCATCACCTCGATAAGGCCGATGTTCTCCTTCTTGACGGGGTGGATCTCGGCGTGCGGATGGAAGATGCCCTCGGGATGGGTGGCATTGGTGCGGTTGTTGCGCAGGACCACGTCGAGTTGATAGTCGCGCCCAGCCCTGCGCGCGATCGGCGTCACGGTGTTGTGGGGGGTGCTACCGGTGCGGGACGCCACTTCGGTGGCCGGCACGTCGTGCTCACGCCAGGCCTCGAGCAGCGCGAATCCGGCGTCGGCGAGCGACTGCGGATCCCTGCCCGTCAGCCGAAGCACCGAGAGCGGCCACTCCAGCACCTCAGCCGCGATTCCGGCCGGCCCCGCGAAACGTGCGACGCTGCCCGCCCGCTGGATGGGGAACTCGTAACGGCCGCCCTGGAAGTGGTCGTGGCTGAGGATCGAGCCACCGACGATCGGCAGATCGGCGTTGGAGCCGACGAAGTACTCGGGGAACTGCTCCTCGAAATCGAGCAGCCGACCGAAGGTGGCCCGGGTCAGTCGCATCGGCTGGTGCTCGGCGGAGAGCACGATGCAGTGCTCGCGGTAGTAGAGGTAGGGCGAGTACTGCAGCACCCACTCCTCACCGGCCAGCTCAAGGGCGATCAGTCGCAGATTCTGCCGAGCCGGATGGTCCGCTCGTCCGGCATAGCCCTCGTTCTGCGGGCAGAGCAGGCACGCGGGGTAGCCCGCCGAAGCGGCCCGGCCCGCCGCGATGATGTCGCGCGGGTCCTTCTCCGGCTTTGCCAGGTTGATCGTGATGTCCAGGGGGCCGTACCTGCTCGGGTACTCCCAGCGGGGGTTCGCCGCGGAACGGGCCGCGTGAATGTAGTTCGCGTCCACGCAGAGCTTGTAGAAGGCGTCGGTAGCGGCGCGCGGCGAGTGCCCGTAGAGCCGCCAGAACTCGGCAGTGACCGCCGACGGCCGGGCCATGAGGGCACCCAGGACTGCGGCCTCGAGCAAGTCGCGCTGACCCGGGGTGTCCGCAATCAGACCGCGTGCAACAGCGTCGTCAAGCAGGTCGGCCAGCACGTCGTCAGGTGCGAGCCGCGTGGCCTGGGCCTCACGGTACGTACCCGGCGAGTCCAGCCGCAGCACCTCCAGCGCGCGGTTCACCGCCCAGCGCTCATCGCCCAGTCGGATCAGCCCCGTGCCCAGCGCGTAGCCGACGAGCCGGGCCAGCGCCGGGCCCGGATCCGCCGTCACGCGGCCACCTCGCGGGCACCTTCGCCGCTGGTCATCACCATGCAGGTGGGGGGTACGCCGGTGGCGGCCTCGTAGTCGCGGTTGATGCCCTCGATCACTGCGGCCTCGGCGCCCGGCCGAGCCAGCACCACCGCGCAGCCACCGAAACCCGCCCCGGTCATCCTGGCTCCGATCGTGCCCGGCTGCGCCCAGGCGGCCTCGGCGAGGGCGTCGAGCTGCGGTCCAGTCACCTCGAAGTCATCGCGCAGGGACGCGTGCGACTCCCGCATCAAATCTCCGAACAGGTCCAGGTCGCCGGCGCGCAGGGCGGCGGCCGCGGCCACCACCCGCGCCTGCTCGGTCACGGTGTGCCGGGCCCGCCGGACCTCCTCGTCGGTCAGCCCGGCCGCACCCTCGACCTCGGCGACGTCGGCGTCCACAAGTCGCTCGCGGCCGAGCACGGCCGCAGCGCGCTCCACCGCCGCGCGGCGGGCGTTGTAGGCCGAGTCCGCCAGCTCGCGCCGGTGGTTGGAGTTGGCGACGATGAGAGTCGCCCGGTCGTGCGGGAACGGCACGTACTCGACGTCCAGGGTCGCGCAGTCCATCAAGAGCGCGCACCCCCGGCGACCGCGCGCCACCGCGAGCTGGTCCATGATGCCGCAGCTCACGCCGATGTAGTCGTTCTCGTCGCGCTGCCCGGCCAGGGCCAGCGTCGTCGCATCCAGCCCGAACCCGCCCAGCGCGTCGAAGGCGACACCTGCGGCAAGTTCCAGCGACGCAGAGGACGACAGACCCGCCCCGTTGGGGATGTCGCCGCTCACCAGCAGGTCCGCGCCATGACTCAGGCGATAGCCCTCGGCGCCGAGGACGTCGAGCATTCCCAGCACATACGAGAACCAACCGTGCACCGGGTCGAACGAGGTGTCCGCCACATCGGCGTCGACCATTCCCCCCAGGTCGAGCGACACAGCGCGTACGACCGTGTCCGGGCGTGACCGGGCCACCAGCACAGTGCCGCGGTCGATCGCCATGGGCAGCACCAGGCCTCCGCTGTAGTCGATGTGGTCGCCGATGAGGTTGACCCGGCCGGGCGCGAAGAACACCCGTACGTCGCCGCCCGGGCCAAAGCTCTGCTCGAACGCGGCCACCGCATCGTCGATATTGCGCATCGCTACCGTCCTCTCCGCCCCGGCATGGTGAGGGGTCCCACCGGTTCATCCACGCTTTCCGCCCGATGGGCATGCGCGGCCCTGGATACTTTGCCACGATGCTGAACAGGTAGTTGGTCAAATGCGCCCAGTGACCGCAGGCGCATCAGCAGCGGGAGGGCACATGTCCGAACTTTCCTCGGCCCCAGAATACGGCGAGGCGGCCACCGAGTTCGATCCGTTGGCCGAGCCGACCAAACGGGTGTCAAAGGGCCTGATGCTCGTCCTGGGCTTGACGAACCTGGGGATCTGGACGGCGTTCTTCGGGCCGATCCAGTTCCTGCTGCCGCTGCAGGTCGAGGCGATCGACCCCACCAATAAGGAGGGCAGCCTCGGTTATGTGCTGTTCCTCGGCGCGTTCGTCTCGCTGGTGGCCAGTCCCATCGCGGGCGCCCTGAGCGACCGCACGTCGTCCAGGCTGGGCCGGCGCCGTCCGTGGGTGCTGTGGCCCTCGGTCGCGGCCTTCGCGGTGCTCATCATCATCGGCGGCCTCACGACCATCGGCGGCCTGGTCCTCGGCTGGGCGCTCGCCCAGCTGACCCTGAACGCCTCCTATGCAGCGGTCACAGCGATCCTGCCCGACCAGATCCCCGTGGAGCAGCGAGGCACCGCCTCGGCGATCGTCGGCGTCGCCCAGCCGCTGGGAGTCGTCGTCGGCTCGGTCATCGCGACCGTGGTGCCGGGCGACAACGGGTCGCCGAACGGCCAATTCACGCGTTTCGCCGTCGTCGCCGCCGTGCTGCTCCTGACGGCCCTGCTCTTCGTGTTCCGGGTCAAGGACCCGCAACTGGACAAGTCGCGCGTCCCGCCCATGAACTGGGGCAAGTTCCTCAAGGACTTCTGGGTCAGCCCCAAGGACCACCCGGACTTCGCCTGGGTGTGGTTCACCAGGTTCCTCGTCATTCTGGGCACGGCGTTCGTCACGACCTACCTGCTCTATTTCGCTCGCGACGTGCTCGGCAAGTCCCAAGACGAGGCACCCGACGTGGTGCGCAACATCCTGCTGGTCTACGTCCTCGTGCTGACTGTGGCGACCATCGTCGTCGGACCGCTGTCGGACAAAGTGGGCAAGGTCAAGCCGTTCGTCATCGGCGCCTCGGTGATCGCCGCCCTGGCGATTGCTCTGTTGGCGTTCTCGCGCACGGTCACCATGGCGACCATCGCCGCGGCGCTCATGGCCGTCGGATTCGGCGCCTACACGGCTGTGGACCTGGCTCTAGTCTCGCGGGTGTTGCCCAACGCTGAGGACCGCGCCCGCGACCTCGGGGTCATCAACATCGCCAACGCGCTGCCCCAGATGCTTGCGCCGGTGATTTGCGGCGCCATCATCGGCGCCCTCAAAAGCCAGGGCTACGACACCGCGTACCTGGTGCTCTACCTGCTCGGCGCCGCCATCTGCCTGCTCGGCGCCGTGCTCGTGGTCAAGGTCAAGAGCGTCCCGTGACCGGCGCCGAGGCGCTGCGGCTGGCCGACTTCGGCGACGACTTCACCTGGGGCGTCGCAACGGCGTCCTACCAGATCGAGGGGGAACCCACGGCGGACGGCAAGGGGCCGTCCATTTGGGACACGTTCACCCACTCCCGGGACTGGCGGGGCCGATCGCCCATCAAGGACGGCACCAGCGGCGACGTCGCCACCGACTCCTACCGGCGCTACCCCGAGGACATCGCGCTCACCAAGGCGCTCGGTTTCGACGCCTACCGGTTCTCGCTGGCCTGGTCGCGGATCTTCCCCACCGGCTCGGGCCGGGTCAACCAGGCCGGCCTGGACCACTACCGACGTGTCGTCGAGGCGTGTCTGGCCAATGGCGTCGAGCCCTGGGTGACCCTCTACCACTGGGATCTGCCGCAGGGCCTGCAGGATCAAGGTGGGTGGACCAACCGCGACACTGTGTATCGCTACCTGGACTACGTGAGCACCGTGGGCGAGGCGCTGGGCGACCTGGTGAAGCACTGGATGCTCTTCAACGAGCCGCTGAACGTGGTGATCTCAGGACACCTGGTCGGCATGTTCGCCCCCGGGATGAAGTCGCTGCACGCCTACTTCGCCTCGCTCCACCACGTCAACCTGGCGCAGGGACTCGGCTCCCGCGCACTGCGCGCCGCCGACCCGGACGCCGACATCGGCACCACCCAGTACCTCACCCCTCCGGTGGGCGCCGGCCCCGGCCCGCTGGCGGGCCTGGCCGAGCGCTCCGCGGACGCAGTGCTCAACCGCGCGTTCGTCGAGCCGCTGCTGGGGCTGGGCTACCCGTGGGAGGAGGTCGGGCTGCTCAAGGGCGTGCGGGCCTACATGCGCGATGGCGACGACGTCGACATCGTCGCCGACCTCGACTTCCTGGGGGTGCAGTACTACACCCGGCTACGCGCCCCCTGGTTGCCGATTCCCGGCCTGTGGACGGTGCCCAGCTTCGGCGGCGGCGACCCGAACGACCCGGACAGCACATCCCTGGGCTGGCAGATCGACCCGGCCGGCCTGGGCATGGTGCTCGACGCGATGCACGCCTACGGATCGTTCCCGCGGCTGGTGGTGACGGAGGGCGGTGCCTCGTTCGAGGATCGAGTGGTGGCCGGGAGGGTGCACGACCCGCGCCGCATCGCCTACTACGAGTCGCACATCGCCCAGGTGCTCAAGGCCCGCGAGCGCGGAGTACCGGTAGACGGATACTTCGCCTGGTCGCTGCTGGACAACTTCGAGTGGGCCGAAGGACTGGTCCCACGCTTCGGCCTGGCCTATACCGACTATGTGACGCAGGAGCGCACAGTGAAGGACTCCGGCTACTGGTTCGCCACACAGCTCGGCGGCACCGCCCGACCGCCTGAGTAGCCGGGGAGTGCCGCCGATGCTTGTGGATCAGGTGCCCGAGAGCTTCTCCTTGACCGGCAGGTCGACGACCTTCGCCGGCACGTAGGTGCCTTCGAACAACTGGTAGCTGGCACAGACCCGGTGGTAGCCGTCGGCGATGGTCAGCGGGTAGCCGTTGAGCATGTCGCCGCGGACGATCAGCACGGGCGACAACGGCACGCCAGTCATGATCTTGACCAGGTCGGCCCGCACGCGCAGGTCGTCGAAAGGCAGCAGTTCCAGCCGAGCCGCGCGCAGCAGGTCGTTGGCGCGGAAGTGCTCGATCTTGGCGTTCTTCAGATCCTGGACGAGCTTGTCCACCGTCTTGGGGTCGGCGATCAGCTCGAGGTAGTTGGCGGCCGCGGGGTAGTCGTGCGCGGCCTCGTCGGCCCGCCAGGTCGCCTTGACCTGCGGGACGGGCGAGGGCGTGCGGGCGGGCTGCCAGTCGTCCAGTTTGACGACCTTCTTGTCTTTGGCCTTGCCGTCGTCCTTCTTGTCGTGCTTGGACATCCGTCCTCCATGGGTTGGCGCTGACTTGAGCGAACACTAACGGCGCAGCGCCGGTCATTCCTGTTGTCAGGCGAAGGTGCCGCAGCGCTCGTGGTCGCGGGAGGTCTGGGATGCTGCCGCTGCCACAGGTGCGGTCGCGGCGCGCCTGCGCCGCCGCAGCGTGACGATCAGGGCGAGCATGGCCAGTCCGGTCGCCGCGGCGAGCCCGCCGC
>JBIRBF010000067.1:0-13216 GCA_044326505.1 Candidatus Nanopelagicales bacterium
CGAGCGAATGAAGACGCCCTCATCGGTGGCATGTGCCTGCATGCGCACCCGATCACCCAGGAGCGCACCACCAGAGAATGGCGAGGAGGGATCAACCGCCAACACGCCAACGCGCTTGCCTTGCTCGCGGTATGCGGTGACAAGCGCGGATGTCGACGTCGACTTTCCGACGCCGGGAGAGCCGGTGACTCCGATGACATGGGCGTGACCCGCGGTCGAGGAGAGCTCGCGCATGATCGACGGCACGTCGGGAGCGTCGTTCTCAATACGAGAGATCAGGCGCGCGATCGCACGCGGTTGCCCGGCACGGGCACCTGCGATGAGGTCCGCGCTGCCCGGATCCGGCGACATCGCCATGCGCTCCCCAGCTCGAGTTGAGTAGATGACAACATAGTCCCATGAGCTCACACGTCACTCGCATAGATCACGTCGGCTTCGCAGTCCCCGACCTCGACGAGGCAAAAGCGTTCTACGCCGCGGCCTTCGGGCTCGAGGTCGTGCACGAAGAGATCAACGAGGAGCAGGGCGTGCGCGAGGCCATGCTGGCCGTGGGGGACTCTGGCTCCTGCATCCAATTGCTCGCCCCCCTGCGCGAGGACTCCCCCATCGGCAAGTTCCTGGCCCGCAACGGCGAGGGCATCCAGCAGATGGCGCTGCGAGTGACCGACATCGACCTCGCCGCCGACACACTGCGCGCCACCGGCGTGCGCGTGCTGTACGACCAGCCCAAGCGCGGCACCGCGGGGTCCCGGGTGAACTTCTGCCACCCGAAGGACTGCGGCGGCGTGCTCATGGAACTCGTCGAGCCGGCGACCGACGGCGGGCACTGACGCCACTGCGGCGACCCACCGGCCGCCATCCGAAACACATGAAGTAGATTTCGCCTATCAACCGATCGAAGCACTGCAGCACCACACCACCAGCGCCCCGCGGGCGCGCGACGAGGAGAGACGATGGACCAGATCCGCGACGCGATCATGGCCGGCGACACCCCGGCTGAGGAGTTCGCCACGATCGAGATCCCCGACAGCTATCGGGCGATCACGATTCACAAGGACGAGCAGGATATGTTCGCCGACGTCCCCTCGCGGGACAAGGATCCGCGCAAGTCGCTGCACCTGGACGACGTGCCGGTGCCCGAGCTGGCACCCGGCGAGGCGCTGGTCGCGGTCATGGCCTCCGCGATCAACTACAACACCGTCTGGACGTCGATCTTCGAGCCGGTGAGCACCTTCGGCTTCCTCGAGCGCTACGGCAAGCTCAACGAGACCACCAAGCGCCACGACCTCCCGTACCACATCATCGGCTCCGACCTGGCCGGCGTCGTGCTGCGCACCGGTCCGGGCGTGAGCGCCTGGAAGCCCGGCGACGAGGTCGTCGCGCACTGCCTGTCGGTGGAGCTGGAGTCCCCGGCCGGCCATGACGACACGATGATGGACCCCGAGCAGCGCATCTGGGGCTTCGAGACCAACTTCGGCGGCCTGGCTGAGCTCGCGATCGTCAAGAGCAACCAGCTCATGACCAAGCCCAAGCACCTGTCGTGGGAGGAGGCCGCGAGCCCGGGCCTGGTGAACTCCACCGCCTACCGCCAGCTGGTGTCGCACCACGGCGGCGGCATGAAGCAGGGCGACACGGTGCTCATCTGGGGCGCTTCGGGCGGCCTGGGCGCATTCGCGACGCAGTACGCCCTCAACGGCGGCGCGATCCCCGTCTGCGTCGTGTCGAGCCCGGAGAAGGCCGACATCGTCCGCTCCATGGGCGCGGAGCTGATTATCGACCGGCGCGCCGCGGACTACAAGTTCTGGACCGACGAGGGCGTGCAGGACCCGCGCGAGTGGCGCCGGTTCGGCAAGGACATCCGCGCTCTCACCGGCGGCGAGGACATCGACATAGTCTTCGAGCACCCCGGCCGGGAGACATTCGGCGCCTCGGTGTTCGTGGCGCGCAAGGGCGGCAAGATCGTCACCTGCGCCTCGACCTCGGGCTACATGCACGAGTACGACAACCGCTACCTGTGGATGAACCTCAAGCGGATCATCGGCTCCCACTTCGCCAACTACCGCGAGGCCTACGAGGCCAATCGGCTGATCGACAAGGGGTTGATCCACCCGACGCTGTCCAAGTCCTACGCCCTGGAAGACACCGGCCAGGCCGCCTTCGACGTGCATCGCAACCTGCACCAGGGCAAGGTCGGCGTGCTCGTGCTCGCCCCCGAGGAGGGTCTCGGCGTGCGCGACGAGGCCAAGCGGGCCAAGCACATCGACGCGATCAACCGTTTCCGCGGCGCCTAACCGGCGCCGCGGCGGGGCGCTAGAACTTGAAGCCGCTCGTCTGCGCCCAGGCCTCGTTGATGGTGTAGCTGCCGTCCGCTCCCACCTTTAGCACGGCCACCTGCGACGGCACCCGGTTGCCGCTCGGCGTCTCGAGCGTTACGGGCCCGGTCCAGCCGGACCAGCCGTTGGTAGCCGCCAGCGCAGGCGCCAGTGCGGCAGCTTCCGCGGAGTCCGCCCGGGTGATGGCGTCGGCGAGCAGCAGCACCGAGTCGTAGGTGTAGGGCGACCACACGTTCGGCGCCGCCGCGAAGTCCTGCTGGTAACTCGCGACCAGGTCGGCCGATCCGCTGAAGTCGCTCGGCGATGGCACCCCGAGCACATCGCAGCGCTGGGCGACGTCCACGCCCGCGTTGGTGATGAAGCCGTTGTCGAAGGCCGAGTAGTCGGCCACGCAGGTGCTCGGGCTGTTGGCCGCCGCCAGACCCTTGGCCAGCACTGCGGCCTCCGGGTAGTAGGTCGCCAGATAGGTCACCGCCGGGTTGGTGGCGGCGGCCTGCGCAAGGGCGTCGTCGTAGCCGGCCTGACCGGGAGCGATGGGGATGAACGCGCTCACCGCCACGCCCCGGCCCTGCAGGTCGGACTGCAGCGCCGACGCCGCCAGGCGCGTGTAGTCCGCCGTCTCGTCGTAGACGATCGCGACCGAACCCGCCTTGAGCCAGTTGCCGATAGCCGCCCCGGCGGTCGGGGCGATCTGGGAGGTCATCGGCTGGAGGGTGAACCCGAGCCCCGCGGTGTTGTCCGCCGACGTCAGCCGCATCGGTACGAGTCCGGCATCGCGGTAGATCGGCAGCGTGGCCAGGCCGACGCCGGAGTTGTACGGGCCAACGACCGCGTCGATGCTGCCGACTGCGGCCTCGGCCGCTGCGGTTCCAGTGACAGGATCGGCCGCATCGTCGATCGGCACGATGCTCACCTGCTTACCGAGGATGCCGCCGCTGCTGTTGAGTTTGTTCGCGGCCAGCTGGGCGCCGCGCAGCATGCCTTGGCCCAACTCGCTCTGAGTACCAGTCAGCGGCGCCTCCAAGCCGACGCGGAAGTCCTCCGACTGGGACGACTGACCCGGCTGGCTCGGCTGCCCCGAGGGAGCGGGAGCAGATGTGGTCGCCTGGGAGCATCCCGCCGCGAGCAGCACGGTCACCGCTGCACCGGCCATAACCGCCGTCGCGCGCCGCCGCCGAGTAGGAGTGGGGGTCCTCGCAGGCAATCCTTGCTTCGACATGGGTCCAGGCCCCTCTCGCCATCTGCGCTGCAACCGTCCTCTTCCACAGTAGACCCGCCCGATCCGGCGGCTGCACGCGTGTCGAAGCGACGGGGCTGACGTGGGGGACGAAGGTCGGCGACGGTCCGGATCGATGGTCAGTCCACGGATTCCGCAAGTTCCAGCCACTCCTCCTCGAGCATCTCCCGCTCGCCGTCGAGCGTTGCGAGTTTGACCACCAGCGGCTCGAGCCGCTCGGGGTCGGTCGCGGCCTCAGCCATCTGCTCATGCAATCTCGCTGCGGTGGTGTCGATAGTGCTGAGCCGCCGCTCGACCGCCTGCATCCGCTTGCGGGCGGCGCGGGTGTCCGCTGGAGACACAGGGTCGATCGCCGCTGCCCGCCTGTCCGCGTCGGGCCCCCCGGCCCGCGGCTCGGCGCCACCGGCGGTCTCCCCCGCAGCCAGGCTGGTCAGATACTGCTCGACGCCACCCGGCAAGTGCCGCAGCCGGCCATCGGCGACCAGGTAGACCTCGTCGCAGACCCGTTCCAGGAAGTACCGATCGTGCGACACCACGACCAGGGTCCCGGGCCAGGCGTCCAGGACGTCCTCCAACACCGTCAACGTGTCGATGTCCAGGTCGTTGGTGGGCTCGTCGAGGATGATCAGGTTGGCTCCGCGCAGGAACATCCGCAGCAGGTGGATCCGGCGCAGCTCACCGCCGGACAGATCCGACAGCCGCTTCCATCCAGTGTCGGCGGCGAGGCCGAACTCCTCGAGCAACTGTCCCGGGGTGCGCTCCTCACCCGTGACGTCGACCACCCGCTCGCCCTCGCGGCGCAACCACTCCAGCACCCGCTCGTCGGAGCCGACGTCGGGCAGGCGCTGGTCAAGCTGCTCGGCCACGACCGTGACGCCTCGGTCCACCACTCCCGTGTGCGGCGGCGCGTCCGCTCCGCGCACCAGCCGGAGCAGCGTGGACTTGCCCGCACCGTTGGCGCCCACGACCCCGATCCGATCGCCCGGTCCCAGGCCCCACGTCACCGACTCGAGGATGGGTGCGATGCCGGGCGCCGGACTGATGTCCACCTCTCGGAGCTCGAGCACCTTCTTGCCGAGCCGGGCCGCGGCGACGCGCCGCAGCGTCATCGAGTCCCGGGGGGCGGGCACGTCCTCGATGAGCGCGTTCGCCGCGTCGATCCGGAACTTGGGCTTCGACGTGCGCGCCGGGGGGCCCCTGCGCAGCCAGGCGAGCTCCTTGCGCACCAGGTTGCGCCGACGAGCTTCAGAGGCTGCATCCTGCCGGTCCCGCTCCGCCCGCGCGAGCACGTAGGCGGCATAGCCTCCTTCGTAGGAGTCCACGCAGCCGTCGTGCACCTCCCACGTCCGGCGGGTGACCTCGTCCAGAAACCACCTGTCGTGGGTCACCACGACGACCGCGCGCCGTCGCGGCATCGACACCAGGAACTCGGCAAGCCAGCGAATCGCCCGGAGGTCCAGGTGGTTGGTGGGCTCGTCCAGCAGCAGCACGTCGAAGTCCGCGGTGAGCGCCGCAGCCAATGCCGTGCGACGGGCCTCACCGCCGCTCAAAGTGGCGGTGTCGGCGTCGAGCAGCGACGCGGTAACCGACCCGAATAGACCCTCCAGCACGTTGCGGATGCGAGGGTCGGCGGCCCACTCGTGCTCGGCGGCCGTCCCGACGATCGCCTGCCGCACAGTGCCGGCCGGCAGCGCGTCGCCTTGCGCCACGAGGGCGACCCGCGCGCCAGCGGTCCGCACCACGCGGCCCTTGATTGGCCCCACATCCCCCGCCAGTACGGCCAGCAACGTGGACTTGCCGGCCCCGTTGCGCCCCACGATGCCGATCCGATCACCGGGCTCGACGGCCACCGTGGCCTGGTCGAGCAGGGTGCGATCGCCGCGCACGACCGTGATGCCGTCGGCCAGCAGGAGGGGCGCCATGGGTGGATTATCGCCGCAACGCAGTCGTCGCGGGCCGCCGGTGTCAGGGAGCGACCAGCGCCTGGGCGATGGCCTGGCCGAACACCGTCAGACCCTCCTTGGTCAGGTGCACGCCATCCTCGACGACGTACTCGCCGTGGCCCGCCGCGAGCGCGGCGAAGTCCGCCACTCGAACGTTCGGGTAGTCCGACGCCAGGTCCTGGATGGCCGCATTGGACGAGCGCTGCCAGTCGTTGGGGCCGTAGGAGGTCAGCATCACCACACGGCGGCGATCGCGCAGACCGTCGAGCAGCGCCCGCAGGTCGTCCTCGGTGATGACGCCGTTCGTGCCAGCTTGGATCACGACGCCCTCGTCGAGCTGACCCGCCGACGCGCGCTCGCTGATGCGGCTGAAGATCTGGTAGGGCTGCCGGCCGATGTCGGCGTCGATCGTGGCTTGCGGGAAGACCGCGGCCAGGTTCTCGGACGCACCGACGGTGACCGAGTCACCGACGAAGGTGATCGGGGCGTTTGCCATGACGGGCCCATAGACCGGGGCCGGCTTCGGGCTCGCCGAGGGGCCGGCCGACGGCGCTAAGGGCGCGGCGTTGACCGAGGTCTTTCCGCCCAGGTACTCCCGACCGTCCGGCGCCGGCTGCACGATCACCAGGACCAGCGAGATTGCCAGCACGGCGACAGTCCCGACGAGGCCGACGGCAACCGTCCGGGGACTCAGGCCTGCCCGCCAGCGCTGTACGGACGCCCGCCACTGCCGGCGCCGGATCGGCAACTCGAGGTAGCGATAGGACACCTCGGCCACGGCGAACGTCAGCGCCATGCTGAAGGCGAATGCCCAGGCGCCACGCAGCGGTATGTCCACATCGGGACGAGTGACCGCCAGGATCGGCCAGTGGTACAGATAGAGGCCATACGAGCGCTTCCCGATGTACCGGAGGATCCCGAGCGACAGTAGCGGTGCCAGCAGCGACGCCGGCTGCACGGAGAAGGCGATCAGTCCAGCCACCACGAGCGAGAACACCAGGAACCCGCCGCGGTACAACCAGACGCTGCGCTCGTCGACGAACAGATAGGCCAGCACCACCAGGCCGAGGGAGGCATAGCCCAGCACCGACAGCGCGAGTCGATTGGGCGCCGGCAGGCGACGTGGCATATTGCCCGGGCGCAGCACCGCCGCCAGCGCCGCGCCGACGAGCAGCCCCATGCAGTGGGTGTCAGTCCCGAAGTAGACACGGCTGGCGTCGGCGCTGCCGGGCGCATGCGTGACCACTGAGATCACCGCCATGAGCAGCGTGGAGGTGAGCGCCACGATCAGCGCCGCGCGAGCCACGCCGCTGCGCCCCCGCCATCGGTACAGCACGAGCAGCATCAGCGGCCACAGCAGGTAGAACTGCTCCTCGATCGCCAACGACCACAGATGCTGCAGCAGCGGCGGCCGGCCGACGGCCTCGAAGTACGACTGGTGGTCGGCGATGAAAGACCAGTTGGCCACGTACAGCAGGGACGGCAGGGCCGACTCCCGGAACTGCGCTGCAGCATCGTGGGCGAACACCGCGATGAGCACTACGCACAGGGCCATCATCGCCAGCAGCGCGGGCAGCAGCCGGCGCGCACGCCCGGCATAGAAGCGCTTGAGATCGACTCGGTCGCTACGACCGAGCTGTTCGAGCAGCAGGGTCGAGATCAGGAACCCAGACAGCACGAAGAAGACATCCACGCCCAGGAAACCGCCGCGGGCCCACGAGGTGCTGCCGTGGTAGACCAGCACGCCCAGCACAGCCAAAGCCCGGACGCCGTCCAGGGCCGGGACGTAGCCCATCGGCCGCGCAGGACGGGCAACGGGGCTTGCTGCGGGCAGCACGGAGTCAGGGGGTGCGGTTCTGTTGCCCGCAGCGTAGGCCCTGGCCATGCACGGCCCCCTCAGTTGGCTTGCCGCTGACCCTACGCTGCGGCCCCGCAGGCTCGTCGGCAGACACGCGCCGGCAGGGAGCGAACGGGTCAGCCGTACCGGTCAGGGCAGCCGTTCGGCCCATGCGACCAGGCCGTCCGAGACATCGTCCGGGCACTCGACGGCGGTCAGGTGCCCGGCGCCGGGAAGTTCCACCAACGGCGCGCCGCCCAGCGCGGCCGCCATGGCCTGCGCCGCCGGCCGGGGCGAGAGCGAATCCTCGGCGCCGACGATCACTAGGGAGGGTCCCCGGAAGGCCTCGAGGACCGGCAGCGAGTCCGCTCGGGCGGCCATCGCCCGCTGGGTCCAGGCGACCGCGGCCGGATCGGCGCCCAGGATCCACTGCTCCACCTGCGCAATGACGTCCCGACGGGTCTCGCGCGTTGTCTCGCCGAGCAACCCGGGGAGGGTCGCACCCGGCACCCAGCCCATCCCCTCGGCTGTGACGC
The DNA here is from genome assembly GCA_044326505.1 of Candidatus Nanopelagicales bacterium. Lineage (GTDB taxonomy): Bacteria > Actinomycetota > Actinomycetes > S36-B12 > UBA10799 > JACJWR01. The sequence continues at coordinate 7,887 of JBIRBF010000067.1, forward strand.
GATCGGCGTAGGCCAGTCGCCCTGCCGCCGCCGGTCCATCATCGGGGCCGGCTTTGGTGTCGAGCAGCGCGACGCCGGTCACTCGGCGCGGCGAGTCGGCCAGCATTGCCATGGCGACGTATCCGCCCAGCGACAGACCCGCCACGGCGATCCGCTCATGGCCGGCCGCAGTGGCTGCACCGAACACGGCTTGAGCGAGGAACTCCATCGACGCTGGTTCGGGTCGTACGACGTCGGCCGCCAGCAGGTCCGGCACGACCACGTCATGCCCTGCGGCGCGCAGCGCCTGGGCCTGTGGGGCCATGATGTCCGGCCCGAACGGGAAAGGGTGCAGCAGCGCAATGGCGGCCATCAGGGCATGGCCGAGAGTCCGCCGTCGACCACCAGCGCTTGGCCGGTCATGAACGACGACGCGTCCGAGGCCAGGAAGAGCGCCGCGGCGGCGAGTTCCTCGGGCGTTCCCCAGCGCTGCATGGGAACGCGCGCCAGCAGGCCCTGCTCGGTCTCATCGCTCGCGCGCAGGAACTCGGTGAGATCGGTGGCCACCCAGCCGGGCACGAGGGCGTTGACCCGCACGCCGGCGCTTGCCGATTCCACCGCCACGCTCTGGGTGAGAGCCAACACGGCTGCCTTAGCGGCGCCGTAGTGCGCCATGAGCGGTGCGCCGCGCAGCCCCGCCACCGATGCGACGTTGATGACCGACCCGCTGCCCTGGGCGTACATCGCCGGAAGCACCGCCTGCAGCAGCCACACCGTCGACTCGACGTTGAGAATCTGAGTCTTGGTCCAGCCCGAGGCGCGCATGGCGACCACCGGTGCCGAGAACGAGTTGCCGCCGGCATTGTTGACCAGGACGTCGATCGGCCCCGCCGCCACGATCGACTCGACTGCGGCTGCCACCTGGTCCGGGTCCGTGACGTCGCAGGTCACGTAGCTGGCGCTGCCGCCTGCCGCGGCGATCTCGTCGACCAGTCCGGCGAGTAGTTCGCCGTTGCGAGCCAGCGCGATAACCTCGGCGCCGGCGGCGGCGAATGCGATGGCGATGGCGCGGCCGATGCCACGCGACGCTCCGGTGACGAGCGCCCTGCGCCCGGCGAGTTCCTCAGCCACTCCTCAGTCCTCCAAAGGTCCGCCGAGCCCGCCGCGCAGATCGTCCCAGCGCTGCATCGGCCCGGACCACGTGTGCGGCAGCGGCACCGACACCTGCGGCGCCACGACTGCCACGATGCTATCCAGCACCCAGCGCACCCAACGCTCGCCCACCCACAGGTGCTTCGCCCCCGCCGCCGGCACGATGGCGATCTGGCGGATCCGGGCAAAGCGGCGCACTGCCGCATCCGGGCGAACATAGTCGTCGAACTCGGGCACTAGCGCGGTGATCGGTCGGCCGTCGGCGTCCCACGCGGCCAAATCCGCCGGCCCGGAGAAGCGCAGCGGCGGACTGAGCAGCACCGCTCCCCGCACACCGTCGAGCAGGCCGTGGCGCAGGACGACGTCGGTGCCGAAGCTCCAGCCGACCAACCAGATATTCGGCAGCTCCGAGCATTGCGCCCATTCCACGGCCGCGCGCAGGTCGAGCCCCTCGCCCTCGGCGTTGTCGAAGGTCCCCTGGGAGGCGCCGGCGGCACTGGCGGTGCCCCGGGTGTTGAACCGCACGACCGCGACATCGGCCAAGGCGGGCAGCCGCCAGGCGGCCTTGCGGAACACGTGCGAGTCCATCGAGCCGCCATGGGTGGGCAGCGGATGGGCGCAGATGATGGTGGCGCTCGGCGCGCGGTCCAGCGGTAGCGCCGCCTCGGCCACAAGCGCCAACCCGTCGGACGTGGTGAGGCGCACCTGCTGGCGAGTAGCGGGCAGGACCGAGTTGGCCGTAATCGGCTGGTGTTCGCCGGACGGCTGGGACAGGGTCATCGTCGGTGGGCTCCCCGCTGCCAGCACGGGCGGTGCCAGTGACGGCGCCCTTCGACCGCCAGCAGCGTGTCTTCCCGCCAGGCCACGTAGTGGGCGGCGAAAGGTTCGACGCGCTGGTTGCAGCCCGGGCAGACGTAGGCCTTCTCGTTCCCGCGCACGCTCTGGACCGTCCACTCGCCACGGCCGTTCGTCTCGGTCCAGGTTGATGGACCGAAGCGCACCGGCCCAGGCTCCTCCCTGCGACGGTTGTTCTTGCGCGGCACGGCGGGCGTCCGACGAGGCCTGGCGAGCGCGTGGTCGGCGCGGATCAGCGCGCGTAGGAGCGGAAGCCGCGGCCGGTCTTGCGACCCAGGAAACCCGCCGTCACGACGTCGCGCAACATGGGCGCCGGGGCGTACCCGGGCTCGCGGAACTCCTTGTACAGCACCTCTTGGATCGCCAGCGACACGTCGTTGCCGACCACGTCGAGCAACGCGAACGGCCCCATCGGCAGGCTGCAGCCCTTCGTCATGGCCGTGTCGATGTCGTCCGCCGTGGCGTAGTGCGCCGACAGCATCTTGACTGCGTCGTTGAGGTAGGGGAACAACAGTGCGTTGACGATGAAACCCGCTCGGTCCCCGCACAGCACCGGGTGCTTGCCCACCTTGCGGGTGAGGTCGACCACCGTCGCGGTGACGTTGTCGGCCGTCTCGACGGTTGTGACGACCTCAACCAGCTTCATGATCGGGGCCGGGTTGAAGAAGTGCATGCCGATCACGTCCGCCGGCCGCTGGGTCGCCGCCGCCATCGCCACGACGGGCAGCGAGGAGGTCGTGGTGGCCAGCACCGCGCCCGGCTTACAGATCCGGTCGAGATCGGCGAAGAGCGCGAGTTTGATGTCCAGGTCCTCGGCGATCGCCTCGAGCACCAGATCGACGTCGGCCAGGGACTCGCGCTGCGTCGCGCCGGTGATGCGGCCGAGCACCTCGTCCCTGGCGTCCTCGGTCATCCGACCGCGGCTCACGGCGCGGTTGAGGGATTTGGCGACCGCGGCCTGGACGCGCTCGACCTTGTCCTCGCTGCGGGCGACGAAGGTCACCTCGTAGCCGGACTTGGCGAACACCTCGATGATCCCCGAGGCCATGGTGCCGGTGCCAACGACTCCCACCTTCGCGATCGGCCGGCCGCCCGCGTCACCATCGCCGCCGTCGGCGGGCGTGAGCCGATCGGCCACCACAGCACCCGAACCCGGGCCGTCATAGGTGTAGAACCCCTGGCCGCTCTTGCGCCCTAGCTTGCCGGCCGTCACGAGCTGCTTGAGCAGCGGCGCCGGGGCGTCGAGCACGTCGCGCGACTCGTGGTAGATCGCGTCGAGCACGTCGTAGGTGGTGTCCAACCCGATCAGGTCGACGAGCGCCAGCGGACCCATGGGGTAGCCGCAGCCGAAGCGCATCGCGGCGTCGATGTCCTCGCGCGACGCGTACTGCTCCGAGTACATCGACACCGCGTGGTTGAGGTAGCCGAACAGCAGAGCGTTGGCGATGAAGCCGGAGCGGTCCCCGACCTCGACCACGGTGCGGCCGATCCGCTCCAGGAAGTGGCGGGACAGCTGCAGCGCCACCTCATCAGTGGTCACCGTAGACACGAGCTCCACGAAGGTGAGCACCGGCGCCGGGTTGAAGAAGTGCATGCCCACTACTCGGCTGGGCCGACCGGTCGACACGGCGAGCTCGGTGACGCTCAGGGCCGAGGTGTTGGTGGCGAATACGGCGTCCGCCTTGACGATCCCGTCGAGCTCGGCGAGCACCTGCGCCTTGAGCTCGATCTCCTCTGGCACCGCCTCGATGATCAGATCGCAGTCGGCCAACGTCTGCGGGTCGGTGGTGACGGTGACTGTGTCGAGGATGCCCTGGCGCTCGTCGGCCGTGAGCTTGCCGGCATCGACTGCCTTTTGGGTCGAGAACTTCAGCCGGGCCGTGCCGATCGCCGCCGCACGCTCGTTCGGCACGTAGGCCGTGACCGGGAAGCCCGCACGGGCCGCGACCTCAGCGATACCGGAGCCCATGGTGCCGAAACCGGCCAGGCCGACGGTCTCGATGTGGGTGAGCTCGTTGCCCTGGGACTGGTTGTCTGCCATTCGAGTGCGACCTCCGCGCGAGGCGCCGGGGCGACGGGCGCACCGGCGGGATAGTGGGCTGAAACGTGGTGAATTTCCTCGCGTCCGAGTCTCGCAGAGGGCTCAGAACAGCCGCAGCGTCGGGTCCTCGATTCCACGGAGCTCGTCGTAGTCGAGCACCACGCAGCGGATGCCACGGTCCTCCGCGAGCACGCGCGCCTGAGGCTTGATCTCCTGCGCCGCAAACACCCCGGACACCGGCGCCAGCAGCGAGTCCCGGTTGAGCAGGTCGAGGTAGCGGGTGAGCTGCTCGACTCCGTCGATCTCACCGCGTCGTTTGATCTCGACGGCGACCGTGATGCCGTCAGCATCGCGGCACAGCAGGTCCACCGGTCCGATCGGGGTGGGGAACTCCCGTCGCACCAACTGCCACCCGTCGCCCAGCGTCGTCACGTGCAGGGCCAGCAGCTCCTGCAAGTGCGCCTCGACACCATCCTTGATCAGGCCCGGATCCTGGCCGAGCTCGTGCGTGACGTCGGCGATCACCTCCGCGACTGCGATCCGAAGCTCCTCGCCGGCCCGGTTGACCACGTGCCAGACCTCGACGAGGTCCTCGGCCACGCCGAAAACGGCGCCGTCCTCGTCCTGCGCGCCGACGGCCGCGATCGTGAGCGTGCAGGGCGGGCTCATCCAGTTCAGCGGCTTATAAGCGCGATCATCGGCATGTACGGACACGGAGCCGTCGGCCTTGACCAGGATGAGCCGAGTGGCCATGGGCAGATGCGCCGACAGCCGCCCGGCGTAGTCCACCTGGCACCGCGCGATCACCAACCTCATAGCGGTCAGGGTAGTGAGCCGCGCGCCTGGCACGCCGCGGGCGGTCCAGCCGCCACAATTCACAGCGTGGGCGCCCTAGCGATCAAGACCGAAGACCTGCGCAAGAACTATGGCGATGTCCAGGCCGTGGCCGGAGTCGACCTGGCGATCGAGTACGGCGAGTGCTTCGCGCTGCTCGGGCCCAACGGCGCCGGCAAGACCACGACCACCGAGATCCTGGAGGGCTACCGGGATCGCACCGGCGGGACGGCGGAGGTCCTGGGGGTGGACCCTGGCAATCGGCCACGCGCCTGGCGCGCCGAGCTGGGCATCGTGTTGCAGACCTCGCGGGACCTCGCCGACTTGACCGTGCTCGAGGCGGTACGCCACTTCGCCGGGTACTACCCGCGACCGCGAGATCCCGACGAGGTCATCAGCGCAGTGGGGCTGACCGACAAGGCCCGCGCCCGCACGACGAACCTGTCCGGCGGCCAGCGCCGCCGACTCG
>JBIRBF010000117.1:0-8671 GCA_044326505.1 Candidatus Nanopelagicales bacterium
CATGCACAGGTCGATGTCCTGGGCCTCGGCCACGACGTCCTCGTCCAGCATGATCTGGATCTCTTCGGCGAGCGCGTCCATTGCCCGGTCGCGCACCTGCTCGGCCGTGAGCGGGGAATCGCCCTGGACGAACAGCGCCTCGACCTCGGGATCGACGTGCTGGGTGCCGCCGTCCCACGACCAGATCGCCGGCCTGCCGGCCGCCACGACCTTGCCGAGGTTCTCCGAGACGTAGAAGCGGTCCGGGTAGGCCCGGTTCATGGTCTCCGACACGTGGTAGGCCACGGCCGGGCCCACGAGCTGCAGCAGGGTGAACGGCGTCATGGGCAGACCCAGGGGAGCCAGCGCGGTGTCGGCCGTGGTGAAGTCCGTGCCCTCGTCGACGGCTTTGGTGACCTCGTTCATGAACCGCGTGAGCAGCCGGTTCACCACGAAGGCGGGGGCGTCCTTGACCAGCACACAGGACTTCCTCAGTGACTTGCCGACGGCGAATGCCGTCGCCAGGGTCGCGTCATCGGTCTCCTCGGCCCGCACGATCTCGACCAGGGGCATCACGGCCACCGGGTTGAAGAAGTGGAAGCCCACCACCCGCTCGGGGTGCTTGAGGTCGGCGGCCATGTCGGTCACCGACAACGACGAGGTGTTGGTGGCCAGGATGCAGGTGTCCGTGACGAACTCCTCGACCTGGGCGAACACCGTCTTCTTCACCTCAAGGTCCTCGAACACGGCCTCGATGACAAAGTCGGCATCGGCAAATGCGGCCTTGTCCGTGGACCCCGTGATCAGGCCCTTGAGCCGGTTGGCCTTCCCATCGGAGAGCCGACCCTTGGCCAGCAAACCGTCGATCTGCTCGGAGCAGTAGGCCAGGCCCTTGTCGATGCGACCTTGGTCCAGGTCGGTCATCACGACCGGCACCTGCAGGCGCTGCGCGAACAGCAGCGCCATCTGCGAGGCCATCAGGCCCGCGCCCACGACGCCGACCTTGGTGACCGGGCGGGCCAGCGACTTGTCCGGCACGCCCACGGGCCGCTTGGCCCGCTTCTGCACCAGGTCGAACGAGTAGAGGCCGGCCCGGAGCTCCTCGCTCATGATGAGGTCCGCCAGGGCGGCGTCCTCAGCTGCGTAGGCCTCATCGGCGCTCGCCGTCTTGGCCAGCTCGATCAGGTCCAGCGCGCGCAGCGGCGCGGGTGCTGCGGCGCCGACCTTCGCGGCAACGAACGCACGACCCTTGGCCACGGCGTCGTCCCAGGCCTGACCGCGGTCCACTGCGGGGCGCTCGACGGCGATGTCGCCGTTGAGCACGCCGGCGGTCCACAGCAGCGACTGCTCCAGGTAGTCCGCGGGCTCGAACATGGCGTCGGCGATGCCGAGCTGTGCCACCTGCAGCGGCTTGAGCATCTTGTTCTGGTTGAGCGCGTTCTCGACGATCACCGACACAGCACCCTTGGCGCCGATCAGGTTGGGAAGCAGGTAGGTGCCCCCCCAACCCGGCACCAGGCCCAGGAAGCACTCGGGCAGCGCGATGGCGGCCGCACCCGCCGACACCGTGCGGTAGTTGCAGTGCAGGGCGATCTCGAGCCCGCCGCCCATCGCCGCGCCGTTGACGAAGGCGAACGTGGGGACGCCGAGGTCGCCGAGGCGCTTGAACGCGGCGTGGCCGGCCTCGCCGATGCCCAGCGCCATGTCGCGCGACGAGATGAAGGGCACGCCGGACAGGTCTGCGCCGACGGCGAAGATGAAGGGCTTGCCGGTCAGGCACACGGCGGCCAGGCCTTCGGCGGCCTGCACCTCGTCCAGCGCGGCATTGAGCGACGCCAGAGACCCGAGCCCGAAGGTGTTGGGACGCGTGTGGTCGTGCCCGTTATCCATCGTGATCATGGCGGCCTTGCCAGCACCGACGGGCAGGTCGAGGTAGCGGACCTTGAACTCCGTCACGACCTCTGCGGGGGTCTCGCTCATGCTCACGCGCCTTCCGTGTAGTTGGGGTTCTCCCAGATGACCGTGCCGCCCATTCCTAGGCCGATGCACATGGACGTGATGCCGTAGCGCACGCCCGGGTTCTCCTCGAAGTCGCGCGCGAGGTAGGTCATCAGCCGGATGCCGGACGAGGCCAGCGGGTGGCCGACGGCGATGGCGCCGCCCATGGGGTTGACGCGCGGGTCCTCGTCGTCGATGCCGTAGTAGTCGAGCAGGCTCAGGACCTGCACGGCGAACGCCTCATTGATCTCGAACAGGCCGATGTCGCCGATGCTCAGGCCGGCCTTGGCCAGCGCCTTCTCGGTGCTCGGGACCGGGCCGTAGCCCATGATCGCCGGGTCCACGCCGGCAAATGCGAAGGACACCAGGCGCAACTTCTTCGCCAGGCCCAGCTCGTCGGCGACCTCCTCGGCGGCGAGGATCGCGGCGGTGGCGCCGTCGTTGATGCCCGCAGCGTTACCGGCGGTCACCCGACCGTGGGCGCGAAACGGAGTCTTGAGGCCGGCCAGGCTGTCCATGGTGGTGCCGGGGCGGGGCGGCTCGTCGGCGGTTGCGAGGCCGTAGGCGCCGTCCACCGACCGGATGGCAACCGGCACGAGATCGGGCTGGATCTTGCCCGCTGCGTAGGCGGCCGCGGTCTTCTCCTGCGAGCGCACCGCGTAGGCGTCGGAGCGCTGCTTGGTCAACTGGGGCAGCTTGTCGTGCAGGTTCTCGGCCGTCTTGCCCATCAGCAGGGCTTCGGGGTCCACGATCTTCTCGGACAGGAATCGCGGGTTGGGGTCGACGCCCTCGCCCATGGGGTGCTTGCCCATGTGCTCGACGCCGCCTGCCACGGCAACGTCATAGGCCCCGACGCCGATCGCGCCGGACAGCGTGGTGACGGCCGTCATGGCCCCGGCGCACATGCGGTCCACGGAGTAGCCGGGCACGGTCTCGGGCAGGCCCGCGAGCAGTGCGGCGCTGCGCCCGATGGTCAGGCCCTGGTCGCCGATCTGAGTGGTGGCGGCGATGGCGACCTCGTCGATCCGCTCCGGCGGAAGGTTGGGGTTGCGGCGCATCAGCTCGCGGATCACCTTGACGATGAGGTCGTCGGCGCGGGTGTCCGCGTACAGGCCCTTGGGGCCCGACTTTCCGAACGGTGTGCGTGCGCCGTCTACGAGGACGACGCTGCGGCCTGCCTGGGGCACGGGGCCTCCTGGATTGACTCGGGTGGTCTGACAGGCCGATGTTACTCGCGGGTAAGTTATTGCCCGGCAGCGGGTTCGGGGGATTTGGCGCCCGCGATGGCGGCGGCCAGCCGGTCGGCCACCTGATCGATCTGCCACCTTCGCGCGCCCTCGTCCGCGAGGAGTTGGGCCAGCGTCTGCGAGTCCGGCGCCGGCTGCCCGGAAAGCCGCCAGACCGAGTCGCGCACGACTCGTGGTGCTAAGAGGTTCTCGCGCGGCATACCGACGCCCTCGGCGAGCTGGGAGAGAACTGACCTGGCGGCCTCCAGCCTGGCTGCCGCCAGCGGGTCGATCCGGTCCCAGGAGCGCGGGTTGGGCGGACCCGAGTTGGCGGCGCGCAGGCTGGGAAGTTGGTCGCCTCGCACCGCACGTCCGGCCTCGATCGCGCCCCACCAGGCGCGTAGCCGATCGGGCTTCTGGTGGCGCATCGCCGGCAGCGCATCCAGATCCTGTCGCGACGCCGGTGGTGATGCCGCGAGGGCAGCGATCGTCGAGTCGGGCAGGATCTTCGACGGCGCCCGGTCCATCCGGCTGGCCAGGCGGTCGCGCGCCAGCCAGAGCTCGCGGGCGATCGCCAGGGTGCGAGGCGAGCGCGTGCTCAGGCCCTTGACGCGCCGCCAGGGGTCGACCCGCGGTTCCGGCGGCCCTGCTGTGCGCACGGCCTCGAACTCCTCGGCCGCCCACTCGGCCCGCCCGGCGCCCGCGAGTTGGGCGGCCAGCAGATCTCGCAATTCGATCAGCAGCTCGACGTCGAGCGCGGCGTAGGCCAGCCACGCCTGCGGCAACGGTCGGCGTGACCAGTCGGCGGCGGAATGTGCTTTGGCCAGGGAGACCCCCAGGTAGCGCTCGAGCATGGCCGATAGCCCTACCCGCTCCAACCCCAGCAGCCGGCCGGCCAATTCGGTGTCGAAGACCGAGGGCGGGTGCAGGTCCAACTCGGCCAAGCTGGGCAGGTCCTGGCTCGCCGCGTGCAACACCCACTCGTCGGCGGCCAGCAGTTGGCCCAGGTCGCCGAGCGAGGGCACCGCGATTGGGTCGATAAGCCAGATCCTGGCATCGGCGCGGGTGATTTGGATCAGGTAGGCGCGTTGGGTGTAGCGGTAACTGCCCGCCCGTTCCACATCGACGGCGAAGGGTCCGGCAGCTGCGGCGAGGTCGGCCAGGCACTCCGCGAGGGTGTCAGCGTCGGCCACGACCGGCGGCGTGGGCTGTTCCGGCGCATGGCGCACGGGCAACGCGGGCGCCGCGCTGGGGGTGTCTGCGGGCGGCGCCTGGGCACCGTCGGTCTCGCTACTGTCCGACATGTGCCGACCCTATGCCGCGTGCGCGGCGGCGGCGCTCAATCGGCGCGCGGGTCGCTGGGCACTCAGTGGATCAGCCCGGCCCGCATTGAGATGGCCACGAGCTGGGCGCGATCGCCGCTGCCGAGCTTGCGGGCGATCCTGGCCATGTGGCTCTTCACCGTCAGCGAGGAAAGCCCGAGGCGCTCGCCGATCTGCTTGTTGGAGAGTCCCTCGGACACTGCCTGCAGCACCTCGACCTCCCGCGCGGTGGTCCCGACAGAGGCGGCCGAGACCTTCGGGGCCGGATTGCGCCGCGGCGCCACCACGACGTAGCCGCGAATGCCGCCGGCCAGCGCGGCTCGGACGCCGAGCGAGTCGTGTCGGCCGGTGACGAGCACCGCCCGGCGCCATCCCACTGCCCGCAGTGGCGCCACCAGCGTGAGCACTGGTGTGTCGGTGAGGCAGCCGTCGAGCACCACGATGTCGTGCGGGGAGTGGGTGCGGGCCGAGCGACGGGCTTCGCCGCCGCTGGCGAAGGACAGCACCCGCCGGCAGCCGACGCCCTCGATCATCCCGGCGAAGAGGTTGCGCTGGCGTGACTCAGGGGCGATCACCAGGGCGGAGTAGGGACGCGCAGCCGGGGGTGCTGGTGGTCTGAGCGTGTGCGCGAGGGCCATGTCGGTACCCCTTCATGCGTGCGCACCCTACGAGGGACGCGGTTCGGCGCTGTCCTCAAGGTCTTCGGCAATGTCAAGGGTGATCATGAGGTCCGACCGGTGTGAATCTCGGATTTCCTCATTGCGCGCTGGGCACCGTGGGCTTACCTTGTGCCGCCGCGCCCTAGCACCGCAGTCCGATGCTGCGCGGTAGTCAGTGCGGGCGGAGCAGGGTCACGCCGGCGGCCACCGGCTCCAGGCCGCACGCGGTCGCGAGCAGGTCCGCCCAGGCCTGCACGTGGTGGGTCAGCTCGGCGACGTCGCCGGCGGTCCACGACGCCCGGATCTGCACCCGGCCCTCGGGGTCGCGGGACGACATCTCGGCGAAGGACTCCGACTGCACCCGTGTCACCGTCCCGCCGAGCGCCCAGTACTCGGCGGCGGCCTCCTCCAGGGACTCCTCCAGCCAGGACCAGCCCACTTCGGGCAGCAGCGAGTCACCGGCCAGATCGGCTTCGACCAGCGCATCGATGTAGAGCACGATCCGGGTGGTGCCCTCCCAGCCCTCGTCACCGGCGGGGTTGTGCAGGATGACCAGGCGCCCGGAGCCGAGTTCCTCTTCGTCCCGGACGACCTCAGCGGTCAGCGCCATCGCGTCCGGCGCCATTCGGCGCGGGGCCGGTGCTTCGGCGAGCTCGACCTCGGGCCGCAATTGCATGGTGCGCACCAGATCCACGGCCTGATGGAACGTGTCCGACGCGGCGCTCTGCATAGGGACAGATTAGGCGCGACGGGTCGGCTTGCCGTGGAATGCGCCCGCCGGTGTTGCGCGCCGGGAGGGCCCAAGGAGCGGGCGTGTCATCATTCGGACGTGCAACCAGGCCCCTCGCAGCTGCCAGATGATCATCCCCTCCTCGATGGCCGGACCTCTGACTCCGACCTGATCCGCGCGGCCCGCCGGGAGCCGGTCGGACGCACGCCGGTGTGGTTCATGCGCCAGGCGGGCCGCTCGCTGCCCGAGTACCGGGCCCTGCGCGAGGGCGTGTCGATGCTGACCGCCTGCAACGACCCGGACCTGATCGCCGAGATCACTCTGCAACCGGTGCGACGCCATGGTGTGGACGCCGCGATCTTCTTCAGCGACATTGTCGTGCCTGTCCGTGCGGCCGGCGTGGCGCTTGACATCGTCCCGGGTGTCGGACCCGTGGTGGAGTCGCCGGTGCGCGACGAGGCAGGGCTCGCCCAGATCGGCGAGCTGGACGTGGCGGCGGTGGCGGGGCCCCTCGCCGGAGCGCGCCAACTCGTGGCCGAGCTCGGGCCGGTGCCGCTGATCGGCTTCGCCGGCGCGCCGTTCACGCTGGCCAGCTACCTGGTCGAGGGTGGGCCCAGTCGCGACCTGGCCCGTACCAAATCGATGATCTTCGGGGCGCCGGAGCTCTGGCACTCCTTGGCCGACCGGCTGGCCCGCATCGCCGGCGCCTTCCTCGCCGCGCAGGTCGCCGCGGGCGCGTCGGCGGTCCAACTGTTCGACTCCTGGGTCGGCGCGCTGAGCGAGCGGGACTATCGCGAGTACGTGCTGCCGCACTCCCGCACGGCGCTGTCCTACGTGCCGGACGGTGTGCCGCGGATCCACTTCGGAGTCGGCTCGGGCGAACTGCTCTCGGCGATGTCGGATGCGGGCGTGGACGTCATGGGCGTGGACTTCCGCGTGCCGCTCCCTGAAGCCGCCCGGCGGGTCGGACCTGGCTTCGCCCTGCAGGGCAACCTCGACCCCGCCGTGCTCTTCGCCGGTAGCGCGGCTGTGCAGCAACGTGTCGCGCAGGTGCTCGACGACGCGCAGGAGTTGCCGGGCCACATCTTCAACCTGGGCCACGGAGTCCTGCCCACCACCGATCCCGCCGTGCTCACGGCGGTGGTGGAGCAGGTCCACGCGGCCACCATGACGTCGATCGGCGTCGGCGGGCGTTAGGTTGTAGGCGGGGCGGCGACCCACCGCCGCAGTGGTGGCACAGCCTGGGAATCGATCCTTGAGAGTAGGTCACGATGGCAGCACCGGTCGTCCGCGAGATCGCCGTGATCGGTGGCGGGATCACCGGGCTGGCGGCGGCCCAGGCCCTGCTCGACGAGCCCGGAACGGTCGTGAGCGTGTTCGAGGCGGATGCGCACGTGGGCGGCAAGCTGCGCGCGTCCGAGGTCGCCGGTGTGCTGGTCGACGAAGGTGCCGAATCGATGCTCGCGGTGCGACCGGAAGCGACCGGCCTGGCCGCTGACGTGGGCCTGCGGCCCAGCATCGTCCACCCCGCGACCCAGTCGGCCGCGGTGCTGAGCCACGGTCACCTGCGCCCTTTGCCGCCAGGGTTGGTAAGCGGCGTGCCGACGGACCTGCGCGCGCTCGCGGCCAGCCGGGTGATGTCGACCCGCGGACTGCTGCGGCTGCCTCTGGACCAGTGCATGGGCAGGCCGACGCTCACCGAGGACGTGTCGGTGGGGGAGTTCGTCGGTCACCGACTCGGCCGCGAGGTCGTCGATCGCCTGGTCGAGCCGTTGCTCGCCGGGGTGTACGCCGGCAATCCGGACCAACTCAGCCTGCGGATGGCCAACCCGTCTCTCTACCGGCAACTGGCCCGCGATGAGTCGCTGCTCGCGGCCGCGGCGGCCACCCGTTCGGGCTCGGCAGTCGCGGCCGGTGCGCGGCGGGGCCCGGCGTTCGCGGGGCTGCGCGGCGGCGTGGCGCGGTTGGCGGCCAAGACCGCCGACTCGGTGCGGGCCGCCGGCGGCCTCATCCTGACGGAGACCCCGGTGGAACGCTTGCGCCGCGTGCGGCGTCGCTGGGAGGTGCACACGGCTGCTGGCGCGCGCGAGTTCGACGCGGTCGTCGTGGCGGTCCCGGCCTCGCAGGCGGCGGCGCTGTTGCGCACCTCGGCACCGTTCTCGGCCATGCAGATTATGGCCATCGATTACGCCAGCGTGGCGGTGGTGACTTTGGCGTACCCGTCGTCGGAGGTCGGCAAGCTCGACGGCAGCGGCTTCCTGGTACCGCCCGTCGAGGGCTACTCGATCAAGGGCGTCACCTACTCCACGAACAAGTGGGAATGGTTGGCCCGGGAGGCGCGCAGCTCGTCGCCCCGGGGCATGGTGCTCGTGCGCGCCTCGCTGGGCCGATACGGCGATGCTGAGGTGCTGGAGCACGACGATGCCGAGCTGGCCGCTCTCGTGCGCGCCGACCTCGCGGCCATCGTCGGTCTGGTCCCGGCGACGCTCGCCGAACGCGTGACACGTTGGGACAACGCGCTGCCGCAGTACCGCGTGGGTCACGTGGAATTGGTCCAGCGCGCCAGGGCCGCCCTGGTGGATTCGCCGGGCGTGGCCCTGGCCGGGGCCGCCTACGACGGCGTGGGTATCGCCTCGTGCATCGCTTCCGGGCGGCAGGCCGCCCGGAAGGTAGTCCGGGACCTCGTCGAGAACGGAGTGCAGGCCCATGGCTGAGGAACCGCAACAACCGGGTGCCGGTGCCGTCGATGCCGGCCGC
>JBIRBF010000015.1:0-23998 GCA_044326505.1 Candidatus Nanopelagicales bacterium
CAGGCGGCGGCGGCGATCGCCGGACTTGCGCGGCAGGAAACCCTCGAAGCAGAAGCGGTCGGCAGGCAGCCCCGACACCGCCAGCGCCGCCGTGACGGCCGAGGGCCCAGGGGCGCAGGTCACCTGGATGCCCGCAGCCACGGCGGCCACCACCAGGCGATACCCGGGGTCGCTCACCAGCGGCATCCCCGCGTCGCTCACAACCAGCACAGTCGCGCCCTCCGCGGCCGCCGCCACGAGCTGATCCACCCGCGCTGCCTCGACGGCGTCGTAGAACGACACCAGGCGCCCACCGATGGCCACCTCCAGGTCGGCCGCCAGCCGACGAGTCCGCCGAGTGTCCTCGGCCGCCACCACGTCAGCGGAGCCGAGGAGCTCAGCGAGGCGCCCCGAGGCGTCCGCCGGACGGCCCAGCGGGGTGCCGGCGAGCACGACGCGGCCCGGCCTCGGGGCAGCGCCTTCGTCCCGTGAGATGTCAGTTGTTCCGACGACGGGCGGCCGCGGCGGTCTTCTCGCGCGCCGTCGAGTCCAGCACGACCTTGCGCAGGCGCACCGCCGTCGGCGTGACCTCAACGCACTCGTCGTCGCGGCAGAACTCCAGCGACTGCTCCAACGACAACAGTCGGGGCGGGATCAGCCGCTCGAGCTCGTCGGCGGTGGACGAGCGGATGTTAGTGAGCTTCTTCTCTTTGGTGATGTTGACGGTCATGTCGTCGGACCGGGAGTTCTCGCCGACGATCATCCCCTCATACACCTCAGTGCCCGGGGACACGAACAGTTGACCGCGCTCCTGCAGGCCCTGACAGGCGTTACCGGTCACAGAGCCGGGTCGGTCGGCGACCAGCGAGCCGGTCGGCCGGGTGCGGATCTCACCGGCCCACGGCTCGTACGCCTCGAACACGTGGTGCATCAGCCCGGTCCCGCGGGTCTCGGTCAGGAACTCGGTGCGGAAGCCGATCAGCCCGCGGGCCGGTACCAGGAACTCCATGCGCACCCAGCCCGTGCCGTGGTTCACCATCTGCTCCATCCGGGAGCGGCGCTGCCCGAGCATCTGCGTCACCGCGCCCACGTACTCCTCCGGCGCGTCCACCGTCAGGCGCTCCATCGGCTCGCAGAGGGTCCCGTCGATCGTCCGGGTGACCACGGTCGGCTTCCCCACGGTCATCTCGTAACTCTCGCGACGCATCATCTCGACCAGGACCGCCAACTGCAGCTCGCCGCGGCCCTGCACTTCCCAGGCGTCGGGGCGCTCGGTCGGCAGCACCCGAAGCGACACGTTGCCGATCAGCTCCGTGTCCAGCCGGCTCTTGAGCAGCCGTGCGGTGACCTTGCTGCCCTTCTCGCCGGCCATCGGCGAGGTGTTGGAGCCGATCACCATCGAGATGCTCGGCTCATCCACCGTGATGACGGGCAGCGGCTGCGGGTCCTCCGGGTCGGCCAGCGTCTCGCCGATCGTGATCTCGGGGATGCCGGCCACCGCGATGATGTCGCCGGGACCCGCGGAATCCGCGGCCACCCGCTCGAGCGCCTCGGTGATGAGCAGCTCGGCCACCTTGGCGCTCGTCACAGTGCCGTCGGCGCGGCACCAGGCAACTGTCTGGCCCTTACGGATCGTGCCCGAGTGCACGCGGCACAGCGCCAGCCGACCGAGGTACGGCGACGCGTCGAGGTTGGTGACGTGGGCGCGTAGTGGGGCCAGGTCGTCGTACTCCGGCGCCGGCACGGTCCCAAGGATCGTCTGGAACAGCGGCTCCAGATCCTCGCTGTCCGGCAGGCCGCCGTCCGCGGGCCGGTTGAGCGAGGCGCGACCGGCCTTCGCCGAGGCGTAGATGATGGGGAAGTCGATCTGACCCTCGTCTGCGTCCAAATCGAAGAAGAGCTCGTAGGTCTCGTCGAGGACCTCGGCGATGCGCGAATCGGGTCGATCGACCTTGTTGACGACCAGGATGATCGGCAGCCGCTTCTGCAGCGCCTTGCGCAGCACGAACCGGGTCTGCGGCAGCGGCCCCTCCGACGCATCGACGAGCAGCAGGACGCCGTCGACCATCTCGAGGCCGCGCTCGACCTCACCGCCGAAGTCGGCGTGACCAGGGGTGTCGATGATGTTGATGACGGTCTCAGGCCTGGTGCCGGCCGGATCGGTGTAGTTGATGGCCGTGTTCTTGGCCAGGATCGTGATGCCCTTCTCGCGCTCCAGGTCCATCGAGTCCATCACCCGGTCGGTGAGCTCGGTGTGGGCTGCGAAAGCACCGGACTGCCGCAGCATCGCATCCACGAGAGTCGTCTTGCCGTGGTCCACGTGGGCCACGATGGCGATGTTGCGCAGGCTGTCGCGCGTTTGGCTGGGCATGGCCGCAATCGTGGCAGGTGGGTCCGGCCGGTCTCCGGCTACCCCACCGTGACGCTGACAACCTTCCCGTCGACCAGCTCCAGGTTGATGCGGCTGACGCTGTAGTCCATGGTCAGTGGACGCGGCTGGCCGTCGACGCTGGCGATGCGCGTGGTGTACCCCGCCTCCTGCGCGCGCGCCTCGGCCTCGCCCTGCCGGAGTCCCACGAGCACAGCCGATACGGCGGACGTGTTCGGCGGATCCGTCGGGGCCGGCAGCGGGCTCACTGTCGGTGAGCCCCCGCCGCTCGAAGCGTCAGCGCCCGAAGGGCTCGCCGAGGGATTGGTGGAACCGCCGTCGGTTCCGGAACAGCCGGCCAGCAGCAGCGCGAGCAGCGCCGCCAGGGTCATCGTGCGTCGCACAGTTTCTTCCTCACCTCCGCCGCCGACAGCGGCACTTCGACCTGCTTCATCCGGCTGCGGTGTCCGCGGACGATCCGCACCTCCGAGCGGCGCAGGTCCAGAGCCGCGACCAGTGCGGACACCACCGCGGCGTTCGCAGCGCCGTCCAACGCCTTGGCCCGCACACGCACAACGACCAGGGGTCCGTCCTCGACCTCGGTCCATTGGACGGATTCCCGCGCGGATCCCGGTTTCGCCTGCACGACTAGTCGCATGTCGGCTCGGGGCGCTACTCGGCGAGCTCAGGCGCCGGCTTGCCGTAGAGCCAGCCCTGGCCATGCGCCCAGCCCTGTTCGGCGAGCAGGTCTGCCTGCTCCTCGACTTCGATCCCTTCGGCCACTGTGTCGAGGCGTAACCCGTCGGCGAGACCGACGAGGCCGTCGGCCAGCTTGATGCAGGTCATATCACCGGACTCGATGCCTGCGACGAAGGAGCGGTCGAGCTTGAGTCCGGCGATGGGCAGGTCGCGCAGGTGGCTAATCGACGAGTAGCCGGTGCCGAAGTCGTCCACATACCACGAGGCACCTGCCGCGGCGAGCCGCTCCATGCCTTCGCGCACCTGGGTCGTCACGTCCAACAGCGCGGTCTCGGTCACTTCCAGATGCAACCGGGAGAGCGCGACACCAGCGGTCGCGGCGGCCTCGAGCACCTCGTCGGCGTAGGTCGGCCGGCGAAGCGTGGCAGCCGCCACGTTGATCGCCATGAAGATGTCCTCGGACGCCTCGGCCAGGTGGCGCAGCGCTGCTGGCAGCACCGCCAGATCGAGCTCGGTAATGAGCATTCCACGCTCCGCGAAGGGCAGGAAGCGCCAGGCGTCCACCGGACCCTCAGCTCGCAGCCAGCGGACGAGGGCCTCGTAGCCGACCACGGTGCCCGAAGGCAGCTCGACGATCGGCTGGAACCACGGGGTGAACTCGCCGGCCTGCAGGCCCGCCCGGATGTCCGCCTCGACCTGCAGCTGGGAGAGCGCTTCGATGCCGACCTGCGGATCGAAGAACTCCGCCCTCGCCCGGCCGTTCAGTTTCGCCTGCCGCATGGCAAGAGCCGCGTCGCGCAGCAGCCGCTCTGGATCGTCGCCACGGGACCCACTGGCGATCCCGATGCTCAGGGAAGGCGTCACCTTGTGACCTGCCAGCGTCATGGAGTGCGGTACGTCGCGGCACAGTTGTTCGGCCGTCAGCCCGGCGTCGGCCGGCGCCCGCAGTGTGGGCAAGATGACGTGCAATTCGTTGCCCGACCCGCGGCCCACCAAGTCCGCGTCGCCAACCAGCCGGACGACGCGCGCCGCCATGGCGGCGAGGACGCGGTCCCCCGCAGCGTGACCGATCGCATCATTGATGGCCGTCAGGGAGTCGATCCCGATGCACAGCACGCCGACCGATCTGTGGGCTGGCAGCGCTCCCAGCCGTGCTTCGAGCCGGTTGATGGTCGAGCTGCGATTCGCCAGCCCGGTCAATGGATCGTGGCCGACTGCGTGGGCGAGTTCCTGACGCGCAGCGACCTCGTCGCCGATGTCGCGCAGAGAACCCACCAACATGTTCATCGAAGATCCCGGGGCAGCGTGCAGGTGTGACGCCATCCAGGTCGTCGAACCGTCCGGCCGCAGCAGCCGGACCTCGACTCGGACCGCCTCGCCCTCGAGGGCAGCACCGAAATCGCGGGCCAGGCGATCGCGATCCTCCGGGTGGACGAAGTCCATGGCCGGTCGACCGACCATCTGGTCGGGCTCCCAGCCGAGCACGGTGCTCACCGAGTCGGAGACCCATCCGACTGACGAATCGGCGGTGATCTGCCAGACGACGTCCGAGGCGTTCTCGGCCAGCAGCCGATATCGCTCCTCGCTAGCGACAAGTGCCGAATGCGCGCCTTCCCTGGCCAGTTCGCTGCGGGTCTCGTCTGTTACATCCGTAACAGTCCCCAGCATCCGCACCGGCGTGCCGAAGCGGTCCCGCTTGACCAGTCCCTGCTCTCGCACGTAGCGAACGGACCCGTCCCGAAGCATGACGCGATGCCGAACGTCGTAATCCTCGATCCCCTCTACCGCGCGGCCCACCCGGGCCTGCACTTCGCGCCGATCCTCTGGGTGCACAGCGGCCAGGAACGCCTCGTACGTGGCCGGGAACTGTTGCGGGTCGAGGCCGAAGATGGTGTAGATCTGGTCCGACCACCACAGCCCGCCGTTGGCGATGTCCCAATCCCAGACGCCCATGTGGGCGATCTGTTGGGCCTTGGCCAGAGCGTCTTGCTCGCTCCAGGCCGATCCGCCCACCTGAGCAGTGCCGAAGGCCAGCACGACCACAGTGATCGTGGCGATCAGTTCCGATGCCGCTCCGAAAACCGGGATGCGACTAACTGTCCACCAGCGGCTGACATCGCCTTGCGCCGCGATCCGAACCCAAACACGCCGAGTGGGGTCCTCCGCCAACGGGTCCGCCTCGCCCAGGGCTTCGTCAAGGCGATCCAGGTCCTGCGGGTCCGAAATCAGATCGCGGAGAGTCGCCGGTCCCCCACCGGGGCCAACCAGGTTGAGCCACTCGGCGTTCGCGAACAATCGCTCGTCGTGGGCATCGGCGATGAACGTCGGCCACTGGCTGGCCTGAGCGAGAGCAAGCGCGATCGGATCCATCGACACCTCGCTCCGCTTCGACCCGTGGGACCCGAAGGCCGCCTTAGCCCACCGTATTCATTCCTCCGCAGTCTACGCAGATTCTCGTGTCCGAACCTGACACACAGGCCATGGGCGCCGCCACCGTCCGCCGGTTCAGACGTTGAATCTGAACTCGACGACGTCGCCGTCGGCCATCACGTAGTCCTTGCCCTCCATGCGCACCTTGCCGCGGGACTTCGCCTCGGCCATCGAGCCGGCTGCGAGCAGGTCCTCGAAGCTGACGATCTCGGCCTTGATGAAACCCTTCTGGAAGTCCGTGTGAATCACACCGGCGGCCTCGGGGGCGGTCGCACCGACTGGGATCGTCCAGGCGCGCGACTCCTTTGGTCCCGCCGTCAAGTAGGTCTGCAGTCCCAGCGTGGCGAAGCCGACGCGGGCGAGCTGGTCCAGACCCGACTCCTCTTGCCCGGTGGAGGCGAGCAGTTCGGCAGCCTCGTCCGGCTCGAGCTCGGTCAGGTCCGCCTCCAGCTGGGCGTCCAGGAAGATCGCCTCGGCCGGTGCCACGACCTGCGCCAGCCGGGTCTTGAGCTCATCGTCGGCGAACTCGTCGGAGTCGAGGTTGAACACGTACAGAAAGGGCTTGGCGGTGAGCAGGTGCAGCTCGCCGATGTCCGTCGTGTCGAAGCCCGCTGCGAACAGGGTGGACCCGCCGTCCAGAACCGCATGGGCGGCCTCGGCGGCCGCCAGCACGCCGGCGCGCTCCTTAGCCATGCGCGCCTCCTTCTGCAGCCGCGGGATCGCCTTGTCCAGGGTCTGAAGATCGGCCAGGATCAACTCGGTGTTGATCGTCTCGATATCGGCCGAAGGGTCGACCTGGCCATCGACGTGGACCACGTCCGGATCGTCGAATACCCGGATGACCTGGCAGATCGCGTCGGCCTCGCGGATGTGGGCGAGGAATTTGTTGCCCAGCCCCTGGCCCTCGCTCGCGCCCCGCACGATGCCGGCGATATCAACGAAACTCACTGTCGCCGGCAGCTGCGCCGCCGAACCAAAGATGCCTGCGAGCTGGGCCAGCCGCAGGTCCGGCACGCCCACGACTCCCACATTCGGCTCGATAGTGGCGAACGGATAGTTGGCAGCGAGCACGTTGTTGCGCGTGAGGGCGTTGAACAGCGTGGATTTGCCGACGTTGGGCAGACCGACGATGCCGATGGTGAGGGTCACGGCCCACCACACTAGTTGCCGATTGTGTCGGACCCCTGCGGCAGCCTGCAGACATGGACTCCCCCACCTCACTCGTCGTGACGATCATCGCGGTGGCCGTCGTTGCGGCCGCCCTCGGCGCCGCCCTCGGCGCACTCGTGGTGCGAGGTCGCGCGGCACGCGACCTTGCGGCCGCCCGCACTCGCCAAGAGGTCGCCGAGGAGCACTGGCAGGCACGACTTGCAGCAGCCGAGGCCCGCAGCGCCGTCAGCGGCGACGTCACCGAGCTGGTGGCTCCGCTGCGGCAGAGCATGGCCGACCTCAGCGTCCACGTGGCTGCGGCCGAGACGCGTCGCGCGGCAGACCTGGCAGGGGTCACGGCTGACCTCCGCAGCATCGCCGAGGGGCAGCGCTCGATGTCGAGGCAGACAACCGAGCTGAGTTCGGCCCTGCGCCACCCCGGTGTGCGCGGCAAGTGGGGAGAGGTCCAGCTCACCCGCCTCGTCGAGGCCGCCGGGCTGCTGCCGGACGTGGTCCATCGGCCGCAGATGAGTCTGGGCGACAGCCGCCTGCGCCCGGACCTGATCGTCGATCTGGGTGCCGGACGACAGGTCGTCATCGATTCGAAGGTGCCGCTGGACGCCCTGATGGACGGCATGTCGCCGGACGGCGGCGAAGTCACCGCTGCGACCGCGAAGGCGCATGCCGCAGCCGTGCGGGACCGGGTGAAGGAGTTGGTCGGGCGACAGTACGCCGCCCAATTCGATCGCCCGCCCGACTTCGTCCTGCTGTTCCTGCCGGCCGACCCGATCCTCGCCGCCGCCATCGCCGGGGATCCGGCGATCATCGAGCAGTCCTACGCCAAGGGAGTGATCCTCGCGACGCCATCGACCCTGCTCACTCTGCTACGAGTCGTCGCCCTTGCCTGGCGCGAGGAGCGTGCGCAGGAGAGCGCGGAGGAGCTGTTGCGCCTCGCCGGGCAGGCCGTCGAGCGCGTGGGCAACTTGGCCGGGCATCTGCAGGACCTCGGTGCCCGCATCAACGGCACAGTCGCCGCCTACAACAAGGTCGCGGGAAGCTGGCAGGGGCGCGTGCGGCCCGTTGCGCGGCGCATCGCCGAGCACAACGGCGACCCCCAGTCCGTGCGCGACCTCGAGGAGGTCGATGCGACGGTGCGGACGATCGGACCGCTCGGCACCGGCGATCATGAGTCGCTGCCGGATCGGAACAGGCCCGTGGCGTAACCTGCTCAGGTGGAACTGGACTCCTACGACACCGCGACCGGCGAGCACGATCAGCCGTCGTCGTTTGCGCAGGACGACTCCGAACCCACACCTCACCACGCGGAGTCGGGCAGGTCGCGTGGGGCGATCAACACGTGGGTGGGCTTTCTCATCCTCGCCGTCGTCACGAGCGTGGTCGCCTCGGTCGAGATGATCACGATCGGCAGCATCGGCTGGTTCACCGGAATCGCATTCGTCGTCGCCTGCATCGTCGTGGCCGTGTTCATCCGCAGTTCCGACCTGTCCACGGCCGTCATCTCGCCGCCGCTGGCGTTCCTGCTAGCCGTCGTGATCTCAACTCAATTCGCGGCAGTCGGCGCATCGGGAAACCTGTGGCTGCACGAGGCCACGACGATGATCACCAGCCTGGCCTTCAACGCGCCGTGGGTGTTCGCCGGCACTGGCGCAGCCCTCATCATCGTGCTGATGCGGGCGTCGGCTGCGCGCCGCGCAGCGGCCAGAGCGGCCTAGCGGCGCTCGGCGGCCCGGAGGTCCCGACGGAGCTCCGGTGGCAAAGCGAACACGAGCGACTCCTCGGCGGAAGCCACCACCTCGACGTCGTCGAATCCCAACGCTGCGAGGCGTTCGAGCACCCCATCGACAAGTTCCTCCGGCACCGAGGCGCCGGACGTCACCCCCACCGTGGTCGCGTTCTCGAACCAGGCGTCCTGCAATTCCGCCGGCCCGTCCACGCGGTAGGACGTGTCGGCACCGGCCTCGAGGCCGACCTCGACCAGTCGCACCGAGTTCGACGAATTCCCCGAACCCACGACAACGAGCACATCGCAGTCCGACGCGATGCTCTTGACCGCCAACTGGCGGTTCTGAGTCGCGTAGCAGATGTCGTCGCTGGGCGGATCGATGAGCAGTGGCAGCCGGCGGCGCAGCGCATCGACGGTCGCCATGGTCTCGTCCACCGACAGCGTGGTCTGCGACAACCACGCAGTCGGGCGATCCGGGTCGATCTCTACCGCGGCCGCGGAATCCGGATCCTCGACGACTGTGATCGCCTCCGGGGCCTCACCCTCGGTGCCCTCGACCTCTTCATGCCCGGCGTGCCCGATCAGCAGGATCTGATACCCCTCGGCAGCGAAGCGGCGCGCCTCATTGTGCACTTTGGTCACCAGCGGGCACGTCGCATCGATGGTCTTCAGATCGCGCGCGGCGGCATCGAGGTGCACCTGCGGAGAGACCCCGTGGGCGCTGAAGATGACGGTGCTGCCCACCGGAACCTCGTCGATCTCCTCCACGAAGATGACGCCCTTGTCCTCCAGCGTGCGCACCACATGCTGGTTGTGGACGATCTCCTTGCGGACATAGATCGGCGCCGGGTAGATCTCAAGCGCCTTCAGCACAGTCGTCACCGCGCGGTCGACGCCGGCGCAGTAGCCGCGGGGCGCTGCGAGCAGGACTCTCTTCTGGGACATGCCCCCAATGGTAGGTCCTCCTCGGCGGGCCGCCACGTCTCGTAGGGTGCGTCCATGGCCGACGGCAACAGCGAGGAGCAGCCGTGGCCCGTCATCAAGGTGAACAAAGTGATGAGCGACTACATCGGTCGCCTCGGTGACATCTGGATCGAAGGGCAACTGAGCCAGGTGAACGTTCGGCCGGGCGCGAGCCAGGTCTACATGGCCCTGCGTGACGTGTCGGCCGATGCGACGCTGTCGCTGGTCGCCAGCGCCCGCCTCTTCCAGGACCTCCAGCCTCCGCTCGAGGCGGGGGCGCGCGTCGTCGTGCTCGGCAAGTTCGAGTTCTGGGCCAAGCGCGGAGGGCTGCACCTGCGGGCGCGCGCCATCAAGGCCGTCGGCCTCGGCGAACTGCTGGCGCAACTCGAGCGGTTGCGCGCCATGCTCGACGCCGAGGGGCTGTTCGACATTCGGCGCAAGCGTGCGCTGCCGTTCCTGCCCAGGCGCATCGGGCTCATCACCGGTCGCCGCTCCGACGCCGAGCGCGATGTGTTGATGAATGCCCGCCGTCGATGGCCGGCCGTCGAGTTCGAGGTCCGCTCGGTCGCGGTGCAGGGCAGCAGCGCCGTCCCGGAGGTCACCGCCGCGCTGCGCGAGCTGGACGCCCTCGACGACGTGGACGTGATCGTGATCGCCCGCGGCGGCGGGTCGGTGGAGGACCTGCTGCCGTTCAGCAACGAGGAGTTGGTGCGGGCCGCCGCAGCTGCGGGCACTCCCATCGTCAGTGCGATCGGCCACGAACGCGATCGGCCACTGCTCGACGACGTCGCCGACTTCCGCGCGTCCACCCCCACCGACGCGGGGAGCCGGATCGTGCCGGACCTGGCCGAGGAGGAAGCGCGGCTCGAGTGGCTGCGCGGGATGCTGCGCACGCACGTGACCGGGGCCATCACCGCAGAGCAGCGACAGCTCGAGTCGCTGCGCCGCTCCGGCGCGCTGGGGCAGGCGATCGACCGGGTGCCGCACGAGGCCGACCTGCTGCGGCGGACGCGAGACGAGGGCCGCCGCGCAGTCGAGCAGCTGCTCACCCGCTCCGCCGACCGGCTTGACGGACTCCAGCACCGGCTACACGCGCTGTCGCCCGCGGCCACGCTCGAGCGCGGCTACGCCATCGTCGTCGGAGAGCACGGCATCGCACGCGAGCCCGCGGACGTGTCACCTGGCTCGACTTTCCGGGTCCGCCTCTTCGGCGGCTCGTTCACCGCTCAGCGACCCGCCGCAGACCCCCAAACCGACTCGACAGGAGACTGATCCATGGCAGATGCCGGCGCACCAGCGACGGGGCCAGGCGCCGACGCGCAGGCCCTCACCTTCGAGCAGGCGCGCGACGAACTCGCGGCCATCGTCGATCAGCTGCAGCGGGGCGGGGCGTCGCTGCAGGAGTCGCTCGACCTGTGGGAGCGGGGCGAGCGACTCGCAGCGCACTGCGAACGGTTCCTGGCCGAGGCCCGCGAGCGCGTCGAGCAGGTGGTGGCCCAAACCCAGGGCCCGACCACGGGTGCCGGCCCCACCCGCGCCGGTTGAGCACCCGCGGCGCTGGCGAACCGGCGCCCTAGCAGCCCTCGCCGGTGAGCGCGAAGCGATCGGCCAGCGTGAGCGCCAGTCGCCGGAACGCACGGCCCCGGTGACTGATCGCGTCCTTCTCGGCTGCCGTCATCTGAGCCGTGGTGCGGGTCTCGCCCTCGGGGACGAAGATCGGGTCGTAGCCGAAGCCCGCGGTTCCCCGCGGCTCTGTGATCAGGCTGCCGACCAGCGAGCCCACCACCACCGTAGGCGGCTGGTCGGGGCAGACGAACGCCGCCGCGCAGACGAACTGCGCAGCCCGCCGATCGTCCGGCAACGCCGACATCTGGCCGATGAGCAGGGTGAGGTTGGCCGCGTCGTCTGCCGCCGGGCCGGACCATCGCGCCGAATAGATGCCCGGCATCCCGTTGAGCGCATCGACGCACAGACCGGAGTCGTCGGCCAAGGAGGGCAGGCCGGTCACCGCGCAGACACCCTCCGCCTTGAGCAGGGCGTTGTCCTCGAACGTCGTGCCCGTCTCCGCGATCTCGGGAACCTCAACGCCAGCACGGCGCTCGGCCTCCGGCACGTCGATCACGTCGATGCTCAGCTCGGCATCGTTCAGGATGCGGCGCAGCTCGCGCACTTTGTGCGCGTTGCGGGTGGCCAGCACAACCGTCATCGCCGCCGTCACGACCGCACCGCCGGCGAACCATCCAGCAGGGTCGCGGGCGCCGGCAGCGGCAGCGACAGCGCGGCCACCTGCAGACCGGTCAGCTGGGCGCAGCCAGCCTCGGCCAGGTCGAGCAGGTCGTCCAGCTCAGCGCGGTCATAGGGCTCCTCCTCAGCCGTGCCCTGCACCTCGATGAAGCGGCCATCACCGGTCATCACGACGTTCATGTCCGTCGCGGCGGCCACGTCGTCGTCGTAGTGCAGGTCGAGCCGCGGCTCGCCGTCCACGATCCCCACGCTAACCGCGCTCACAGACGACAGCAGGCCGCGGCCGGTCACCCAGCCGCGCTCGCGGCCCAGCTCGATCGCGTCATGCAGAGCCAGGTAGGCGCCGGTGATCGCGGCTGTACGGGTCCCTCCGTCGGCCTGCAGCACGTCGCAGTCCACGACCAGGGTGTTCTCGCCCAGTCCCTTGAAATCGACCACGGCGCGCAGCGATCGGCCGATCAGCCGCGAGATCTCCTGCGTGCGTCCGCCCGGGCGACCCTTGACCGACTCCCGGGTGTCCCGCCGGGTCGCCGCCCTGGGCAGCATGGCGTATTCGCCGGTCACCCAGCCCAGGCCGGAGTCGCGGCGCCAGCGCGGGACGCCCTGCGTCAGCGAGGCGGCGCACAGCACCCGCGTGCGCCCGAACTCCACCAGACAGGAGCCTTCGGCCTCGTCCAGCCAGCCACGGGTGAAGCGGACAGGACGGAGTTCATCGGCCGATCGGCCATCGCTGCGGGACATGGTCCACATGCTACTTGCGCGCCCGGCGCCGGGCCTCGGCTACGCCGTGGCAGCCGCCACCGATGTTCGTACGACCTCGCCCCAGGAGGTCGGGCGCAGGCCCAGCTCGGCCCTGATCGCGGAATCGTCGCAGATGAAGGGCGCATCGAATTGATAGACCGTCTCCTGCAACTCCTTCACCATCGGGCTGAACCAGCCCGCGGCGCGCAGCTGCCAGCCGGGCAGCGCGGCGACATCGGCGGAGTCACGACCGGCCGCCCGCGCGATGTCGGTCAGCGCCTCCCGCTGGGACTTGGTGGCAGCCACCGGGGCGTGCCAGGCGTGCCCCCAGGTCGATGGGTTGTCGGCCACTGCGACCAGCGCCGCGGCCATGTCCTCGGTGTAGGTCCAGGAGTGCGGCGCATCCGGGTCGCCCACAACACGTGCCTTGCCGCCGGTGGTGACGGCCGGCATCAGCCGCTCGAGGTGCGACGTCGCACCCGGCCCGATGTAGTCCGAGCCGCGCACCTCGACAACCTGCGCTCGGCCGGCCTGGTGAGCCGCCAGCGCGTCCTGCCACATCTGGGCCCGTACCTGTCCCTTCTTGCCCGGCGCGGCAAGCGGCAGGTCCTCGGTCATGCGCCCAGCCACCGGCCCGTAGCCGTACAGGTTCGACGCCGTGACGAGCACTGCGCCGCTGTCCTCCGCGGCCGCGAGCATTGCGGCTGCCATCGGCGGCCACTCCTGCGACCAGCGCTCGTAGGGCGGATTGGCGCAGTTGAAGATTGCCGTGGCGCCCTCGCAGACCGGGGTGAGGGCCGCGGCGCGCGATATGTCGAGCGCGCGCAACTCGGCGCCTTCCGGGCCCCTGCCCGAACGCGTGACAACAACGACCTCCTCGCCGCGCGCCAGCAACTGCCGCGCCACACCGGCGCCGATCGGTCCAGCGCCGACCACCACGTACTTACCCATCACGAGCCTCCTTGTGCGACTGGCGCTCTATTATGTGAGCACCGCTCTCGCTTTGTACGGTACGCCATGCGTCGAGCCAATTCAAGAGCACTGCTCGCATTTGTGACTATCGCTCGCATTGTGTGCCGAGCCGCGCCATGATGGAGCCATGACCGCGGCCGCACAGGGGACCTCAGACCGGCAGCCGCGTCGCCGCCCCACGGCCCGGGAGAGGGCGCGGACCGAGGTGACCGCCGAGATTCTTGAGGCAGCCCGGCGCCAGCTCGCCGACTCAGGGGCAGGCGCGATCTCGCTGCGGGCCATCGCCCGCGACCTGGGCATGTCCTCCTCCGCGGTTTACCGCTACTTCCCCAGCCGCGACGACGTGCTCACACGCCTCATCGTCGAGGCCTACGACGCCGTGGGCGAGGCCGCCGAGGGCGCGCGCGACGCGGCTGAGGCGGCCGAGCTATCGGCGCCGGACACCTTCCGTGAAGTGTGGCGCGCCGTGCGCGCCTGGGCGCTGACGCATCCCCATGAGTACGCATTGATCTACGGCTCGCCCGTGCCCGGCTACCGGGCCCCGGTCGACACCGTCCCGCCCGCCACTCGCCTGCCGTGGGTCCTCCTGGGTCTGCTGGCGAGCTCAGGCGCCGGCGCCGCGATGCCACCGTCCCAAGGTCAGGCGAGCGCGGCCACGCTCGCCGCGGCGCTGGGACCCCTGCGCGAGCAACTGCCCGACGACAGCATCGACGATCAGACGCTCCTGGCCGCCCTCACCAGCTACTCCGCCCTCGTGGGCGCACTCTCGTTCGAGCTGTTCGGCCACACCCACAACGTCGTCGAATCGGACCCGACGGCACGCGCGTCGTTCTTCGATGATCAGATCGACCTGATGATCGCCATGGTGGGCATTCCCAACCCGCCACAACCGCCCCGATAACGCCGACCCCGCCAAGCCGCGTATGCCACGATGGCCCGCGTGGGGCAGATCCTGATCAACGAGGGCTGGCTCGTGCTCGCCGCCCTGATCGGCGCAGGGATCGGCCTGCTGCTGCAGCGCTGGCTGCGCGATCCCGCGGCAGGGCGCAAGAGCGGGCTCAAGTTGTTCTCCGACATCATGACCTACGTCAGCACGATCTTCGGCATCATGCTGGGCTTGATGCTGCTGTTCACCGTGCAGCACTTCACGTCCACCGCCTCGCACGTGCGCGACGAGGCCCGCGCGATCAGTGACATCTTCGAGTCGGTGCAAAGTTTCCCGGCCGAGGTGCGCGCGCCCGTCGAGCGCGACGCTGTCTGCTTGATGCGCTCGATCGCCACCGACTCGTGGGCCGCCGCCCAACGCGCGGATCTGTCCGGCGACATGAACACCACGTCCTGGTGGAACCGCATCCGCGGCGACGTCGGCGCCCTGCCGGCCGTCCGCCCCATCGACGAGGGCTCGCAGGCCGTCGCGCTCAACGCCATCACCGAGGGGATCAACGCCGGGCAAACGCGCTTGCTCAGCGCCCCCTCGACGCTTCCGGGGGTGGTGTGGTTCGTCATCGACTTGGGGATGTGCATCTTCGCCGCCCTGATCTTCCTGAGCTTTCCAGGTCGACCAAGGACGGCAGTGGTGGGCCTGGGGCTGGCGCTGGTGCTCACCATGGGAGTGGTGTTCTCGCTTGGGGTCTTCGCCGAGCCCTTCACCGACCTGGGCGTATCCGTCAAACCGACCGCGATCCAGGGAACCATGATGCGGCTGCAGAGCGCCTATCCCGGCGCCGAGTGGCAGCCCTGCGAACGACTCGCGCCGGCCGACTAACCGTGCGTCGCCGCTAGCACTCCACGACCATGCCCGGCGCCGCCAGCTGCACGTCGCCGCCGAACACCGCGGCCTCGTCCAGGGCGCCGGAGTTGTCGTGCCACGCCACCAGGTGGGTGAGGATCAACCGTCCGGCACCGGCCTCGCGGGCCAGCTCGCCGGCCTGCCTGGCCGTCAGGTGCAGGTCGGTCGGGTTGTCATCGCCGGATCGGAACGATGCTTCGAACAACGCCACGTCCGCGTCTCGCGCGGCGGTCACCAATCCCGCGCAGGGACCGGTGTCGCCGGAGTACACCAGGGTGCGCCCACCTGCCTGGACCCGCAGCGCGTACGCCGCCACGGGATGCACGACGCGGACGGCAGTCACTGTGAACGGCCCAACCTCGAAGGGCTCAGCCGAGAACACCCCGAAATCGAAGACGTCGGCCATCCCCTGCTTGGGATCCATGCCGTAGGCGGTCGCCATGCGGCGCGCCACGCCCCGCGGCCCATAGACCGGGATCTTCGCCGCCGGCCCGCTCGGCCGATAGCGCCGGGCGACGTATAGGCCGCAGATGTCCAGGCAGTGGTCCGGGTGCAGGTGCGACAGCACCACGGCGTCCACCTCACACGGATCGATGTAATGGTGCAGGGGGCCCAGCGCCCCGGACCCCAGATCCAGCAGCAGCCGGAAGCCGTCGTGCTCGACGAGGTAGCTCGAGGCCGCTCCGGAACCGTTCGGATAGGAGCCAGCGCAGCCGACGATCGTCAGCCTCATGCGAGCACCGACTCGGCATGCTCGACCTCGGCGACCTCGGGTCCCAGGAAGCGCCGGCCGAGGATGGTGAAGGCGGCCGGATCGCCCGTTGCGAGGAAGCGGTGCCGCGGCATCGCACCGGTGGTGTTCAGCAGCCCGTTGGCGGTGAGCACGCGGTACACGTCCTTCGCGGTCTCCTCCGCACTGGACACCAGCGTGACCTCGTCGCCGACGACGTACGAGATCACACCGGTGAGCAACGGGTAGTGCGTGCAGCCGAGCACGATCGTGTCGACGCCCTCGGCCACGATCGGATCCAGGTACTCGTGCGCGGCAGCCAGCAGCTCCGGACCGCTGGTGATGCCCGCCTCGACGAACTCCACGAAGCGGGGGCACGCCTGCGAGGTGAGCCGCAGGTGCGGGGCAGCCGCGAAGGCGTCGTTGTAGGCCATCGAGGTGACCGTGGCCTGGGTGCCGATGACGCCGACATGGCCGTTGCGCGTGGCGGCGACCGCCCGACGCACGGCTGGCTGGATGACCTCCACCACGGGCACCGCGTAGCGCTCGCGGGCGTCACGCAGCACCGCTGCGCTGGCCGAGTTGCACGCGATGACCAGGGCCTTCACCCCTTCGTCCACCATGTGGTCCATGACGTCGAGAGCGTTGGCGCGCACCTGCGCCAGCGGCAGCGGGCCGTACGGTCCGCGGGCGGTGTCGCCAACATAGTAGATCGACTCGTCGGGCAACTGGTCGAGGATGGCCCGGGCGACGGTCAGGCCGCCGACGCCGGAGTCGAAGATGCCGATCGGTGACTGCACACCGCAAGGGTAGGCGGGCGGGCGCCGCGCGGGATACATCCGAGCGGGGTGAGCCTCGTCACGTGAGCGCACCCGGACGCCACGCGGGTCAGGCCCAGAGGTGCCCGTCCAGCGCCCGCGCGGCCTCCTCGAGCGAGCCCTCGTAGGCGCCGGTGGACAGGTACTTCCAGCCGCCGTCGCAGACGACGAAGGCGATGTCGGCCGCCCGGCCCTCCCGCACGGCCTTGTCAGCCACGCCGAGCGCCGCATGCAGGATGCCCCCGGTCGAGATGCCCGCGAAGATCCCCTCCGCGTCGATGAGCTCGCGCGTGCGCCGCAGCGCATCATCGGCCGCCACCGAGAATCGCCTGGTCAGCACGGACTCGTCGTAGAGCTCCGGGACGAACCCCTCGTCCAGGTTGCGCAGGCCGTAGACCAGTTCGCCGTAGCGCGGCTCGGCCGCCACGATCTCGACCCCGGGCACCCGCTCACGCAGGAAGCGGCCGACTCCCATGAGGGTTCCCGACGTCCCCAGGCCGGCCACGAAGTGGGTGATCGTCGGCAGGTCCTCGAGTAATTCCGGCCCTGTCGTGCGGTAGTGCGCGTCCGCGTTCGCGGCGTTGCCGTACTGATAGAGCAGCACCAGGTCGGGGCGTTGAGCGGCCAGCTCTCGGGCCACCCGTACCGCCTCGTTCGAGCCCCCGGCTGCGGGCGAGTAGATGATCTCCGCCCCCCACATCCGGAGCAGCTGAGTGCGTTCCGCCGACGTATTCTCGGGCATGACGCAGATCAGGCCGTAACCCTTCAACCGGGCCGCCATCGCCAACGAGATCCCGGTGTTGCCCGACGTCGGCTCCAGGATCGTGGCGCCGGGGGCGAGAGTGCCATCGGCCTCGGCGGCCTCGATCATCGCCAGCGCAGCGCGATCCTTGATCGAGCCGGTGGGATTGCGGTCCTCGAGCTTGGCCCACAGCCGGACGTCCGGGCTCGGCGACAGTCGGGGCAGCCCGACCAGCGGCGTGCGCCCGACGGAGTCGAGCAGGGAGTCGTAGCGAGTCACGGCAGCGGTGCGAAGCCCTCAGTGCCGGCGCTGCTCAGCCACCGGCGACGGCCGGCAGCACGGTGACCGAGTCACCGTCGGCGACGACCGTCGCCAAGCCATCCAGGAAGCGCACGTCCTCGTCGTTCAGGTACACGTTGACGAACCGACGCAGGCCCTTGTCGTCGAGCAGCCGATCAGCCATGCCCGGGTAGCGCACGTCCAGGTCGGCGACGACCTCGGCGATGGTCGTGCCGTCGGCCTCGACGACCTTCGCGCCATCGGTGTAGGTGCGCAGGATGGTGGGGACTCGGACCTCGATGGCCATGCCGACGTGCTCCTTCGTGCCGGTAGGGGGTCACTTCCAGGCGCCGAGACGGGGCCGGAGGCGGATATCCCGACAGGATACGCGGTGGCGCCGACCGGCACCGCAGCGGTCAGCGGCAGCTAGTCGCGCAGTACCTCGACCGCCTCTTCGCTGACCTGACCATCGATGATGCGGAACGACCGGAACTCCACTGGCCCCTCGCCGTTGCCGCATTCACGGGTGGACACGAGCACGTAGTGCGCGCCCGGCTCATTGGCGTAGGCGATGTCGGTGCGCGACGGAGAGGCCTCGGTCGCGGTGTGCGAGTGATAGATCACCACCGGCTCCTCGTCCCGGTCGTCGAGTTCCCGGTAGAGCGCGAGGAGTTCCGTTGAGTCGAATTCGTAGAACGTGGGCGACCGGGCGGCGTTGAGCATGGGCACGAAGCGCTCGGGAGTGTCGCTGCCGGCCGGTCCGGCGACGATCCCGCAGGCCTCGTCGGGGTGATCGGCCCGAGCATGGGCGACGATGTCGTCCACGAGGCCCCCGGTGATGCGCAGCACGGGGGCAGCCTAACGGCGCACCTCAGCGCGACATCGCCCCGACCAGGGAGTCCTGCAAGTAGGTGAGGAAGTCGTAGACCGCGTAGCTGACCGCGCGCTCGTCGGTGTCGGGCAGCTCGCGCAGGCGTTCGTGATCGGCCTCGCTCTCGATCCGCAGCCTCGTCGCCAGCGCCAGGCGAGCATCGTTGAGGCTCATCAGCCACGCCTGCGCCTGCTCGCGGTCGAGGGTGATCTTGCCGCCCTCGCCCAGGGAGTCGAGCACGGTCCTGGCATTGGACTCTTTCTGCCGCCGCAGTCCGAGCTCGGTGAAGCGGCGGAACTCCGTGGCCTGCGCCTCGTCCTCGTAGCCGGGTGGGAAGAGCCGATCGATCACCGGGTCGTGCCCGATCCGGCCCATCTCGGTGACGTCAACGGACGAGTCCAACTCCTCGAGGCCGAGCGCCACCGCGAGCGGGTCGGCGTCGCTGGTCTGCGGTGGCGCCACGAGTTCCGCCACCTGCGTGAAGACGTCGTCGAGCACCCGCAACTCCACAGTCGAGAGCTTCACGGTCACTCGGCCGCCCCGGGAGGACTTGAAACCACGCGTCATGCGCTCGCCCCGTCGTTGCTGATCGTGGCCCACAGACCGTAGCTGTGCATGGCTGTGGCGTCGCGCTCCATCTCGTCCCGGCCGCCAGCCGACACGACCGCCTTGCCGTCCTTGTGAACAGCCATCATCAGCGCCTCGGCCTTCTCCTGGCCGTACCCGAAGTACTGCTTGAAAACGAACGTCACATAGGACATCAGGTTGATGGGGTCGTCCCACACGATGCACACCCAGGGTCCGTCAAGGGCGGTCTCCGTGCGTTCCTCGACGATCTCCTCGGGCATGACGGTCACGGGGCAATGGTGGCACGCCGAATGCGCAGGCGGCAGCCCCCCTGGCGCCAATGGGGTCGGTCGGCGGCGTGCCGCTACGCGAGCCTCCGGGTGTCGAGCAGCCGGGCAGGCGCGTGCGCCTGGATGCTCGCCGTTGCTGCCACCTGGTCGAACAGCACCTGCGTGGCGGCGCTGGAGTAGATGCAGACGTTGCCAGTGGGGTCGCTGACCACCGAGAGGAAGTTCGCAACGGTCTGGCCCGCGCCGAAGTTGGCGGCCGATGCGTCCGGCATCGGCTGGTTGCACGGCCACGCGCGCAGGTGGCCGGCAGCCTGCGGTTCGGTCACCGTGAGGTTCCCCAGCACGGTACGGCTGGGCGCCCCAGTCGCGATGACCACTGTTCCCCCGGCCGGAACCTGGCCGACCGCGCCCGGCCCGAATCGGGTGTCGAGCCGCCGCTCGGGCTGACCAGCGACGAAGGCGTCGGTACGGCCCACCTGGTCCCACACCAGATGCGACGCCGCCGTGGTGAGAACGCAGAACTCGCCGACGACATCCGTGCGCACCATCGCGAAATTGCCGACCGTCTCGCCGGCCAGGAAGTTCGACGCCGAAGCACTGGGGACAGGCTCGGCGCACGGCCAGACCACCGTGTGCCCAGCAGCTGCTGGCCCAACCACCGTGAGCCGCCCGAAGACGGTGGCGTCGACGAGCCCGGTGGCCACTCGACGCACCTCCCCCGCCGCGACCTGGGCGCTGTCCCGGGTGTCGAGCAAACGCTGCGAGGCCCCGGCCAGAGTCGCTGGGGTCGCGGCCACCTGGTCCCAGATCAATCGAGCCGCCGCGGCCAGGTAGACACAGAACTCTCCGCCCGCGTCGGTGCGCACAGCTGCGAAATTGCCCGACGTCTCGCCGGCGGTGAAGGAGTTGACCGACGTCGCGGGCGCGGGCGCGTCGCATGGGAACGCCTTGGTGTGACCGGCCGCCTGCGCGGCCCCGACGGTGAGGTTGCCGACCACTGTGGCATTCGCCGCTCCGGCCTTGACTCGGACAGTGGTACCCGCCGGCACCGGTGCAACCGAGTCCAGCAGCCGCGCCGGGCTGCCCGCCTCGAAGCCGGGCGCCGCCCCGGACTGGTCCCACAACAGGTCCGTGGTCGTGGTCGTGTAGACGCAGAAGTCGCCGGCGGCATCGGTGCGGACGATCGCGAAGTTGGGAGTGGTCTCGCCCCCGACGAAGTTGTTGGTCGAGGCCGTCGGCCGGGGCTCGCCGCAAGTCCACACAGTGGTGTGGCCGGCTCCCTGCGGCCGGGTGACAGTGAGGTTGCCGACAACGGTGGCGTTCGCCGGCCCGGCGTGGATGCGCAATTCGTCCTCACCCGCGACCGGCTGCGTCGTGCGCGTGTCGACCAACCGCTGCGGCAAGCCAGCCAGAATCTCCGGCGCGCCACGCTGGGTATCCCAAAGCAGGTGCGCAGCCATGGACGAGTAGATGCAAAAGGACCCGTCGGGATCGGTCGTGATCGCGGTGACGTTCACCGTGCGCTGCCCGGGCACCGACACGTTGTTGACCGAGGTCGTCGGCCTTCCCTGGCTGCACGGCCAGACGGTGGTGTGCCCGGCGCCCTGCGGGTCCAGGACCGTGAGCGTGCCCAGGATGGTGACGGCAGCGGCCACGGGTGTCCTCACAACGACGGTCCCGCCGGGCGGCACCATCGTGCCTTGCGTGCGGGTGTCGAGCAGCCGGCTGCCCGCGTCCAGGGCAGTCGTCGCGGACTGATCCCAGACCAACCTGGTTGCGCCCGAGTTATAGACGCAGAAGTCACCGGCGACGTCGGTGGCGACGGTTACGAAGGCCGGCACTGTGCGGCCCGCTGGGTAGTTGGCCACGGAGGTCCCCGGCATCGGCTGGTCGCACGCCCACGCCCGCAGGTGACCGGCCTCGACGGGGTTGACTGCGGTCAGATTCCCCATCACGGTGGATCGCGGCGAGGCCGTGTGGACGCGCGTGGTGCTGCCGGCGGGCACGAGCGTGGGGTCCGGCGGGGGTGGGGGAGGCGGGAGACTGCGGGCGAACGTGCGGACCAAGTCCCACTGGTCGGCCGTCTCGGCGCCGACCGTCCACAGCGCAGCGCCCCTGGCCCCGCCGTTCACCACAGCCCTAACCCGGTCGGTGATGGTTTGCGAGTCCTGCAGCCAGGCCTCCCGATACAGCACGCACGTCTTGCCGCCGCCCGAGTAGGTCTCCTGATAGCGCGCGCGCAGCTCGTCGTAGCCCCCCACCGTGCGATCGACGGCCACACCCGGCTTTGCCAGCACTTCGTTGTTGCGGGCTGTCGTGATCGCCTTGGCAGCCGTCGGAGTACCTGCCGGGCAGGCCGACAGTGCGACCTGCCGCCCCGCCAGGTCGGTGATGTACGGCTGCGAATTCAGCGTCCGCAACCAGTCCCGGCCGTACACCGGAACGCCCATCATCAGTTTGTCGGCGGGCACCATCGTGAGCATGGTCGCGGTCTCGCGGCGCACCCAGTCGATCGGGGCGACGGGGCCCGGCGAGGAGACGTTGTAGTCGTAGGTCATCACCCGCACACCGTCCAGCTCGCGGCCCAGGGTGGGGAAGTCGTAGACGTAGTACGGACTCGTCGGGACGGCGGCCGTGACCCGCAGGCCGCGGGCGTGGAACGCCCCCGCGAGCTCGGTGACGAAGGCGGCCCAGTTCCCCTTCGTGGCCGGCCAGGTGGCCTGCCCGTCGGAGAAGGCGAAGCGCTCGTAGTCCAGGTCGATGCCGTCGAATCCGCGCGAGGTCGCCAGCTCGAGCAGCTGCGCGACGTGGGCAGAGCGCTTGGCCGGGTCCGCCAGAACGCCGGCCATGTAGCGCGCCGCTGATTCGTCGTTGACCGAGGGGATGATCGGTTTGCCCGAGGCGCGCAGGGCCGTCATGGCCTTGTCGCGATCGCCGGCGCCGATGCGCTCGAGAACGCTCACCCCGCTGGGACCGCCGCCGCCCACGGCGGAGTACCAGAACGGGCTGACGTCGGCGAACAGGTCCGCGTTCGCGGCGTAGGAGCTGACGCTCGCGCTGGTGGACCAGTAGGGCAGCCAGCCGGTCAGGATGGGCCTCGGCGGGTTGTCAGCCCGGGCGACACCGCCGCCGAGTACGGCGGCCACGAGGGCCAGGGCGAGCGCCGTGACGAGGGATGCCAGGTGTGCCGGGGTTGCCGAATGTGCCGGGGTTGCCGCGCGGGCACGGCGCAACCGAGCCATGGGGCAACCTCCTGTCCGTCCGGTTG
This sequence comes from Candidatus Nanopelagicales bacterium, assembly GCA_044326505.1. Classification (GTDB taxonomy): domain Bacteria; phylum Actinomycetota; class Actinomycetes; order S36-B12; family UBA10799; genus JACJWR01. The sequence continues at coordinate 22,644 of JBIRBF010000015.1, forward strand.
GGCGAGGCGCCGCGGCCCTCCACCGCCCGCAGGCCGGCGCGGCGCACTCCCCTCAAAGCAGCCATCGGCTCAACGGCAGGTGCGCTTGAGCAGCCGCCACACGACAACACCGCCATGATCAACGAGGTAGACGGGCGGCCAGGCCGTCCGCGTACCTCGTTGATCATGGCGGTGCTCCCGCAAGGGACTACGAGGGTCAGTTGCCAGTCGCCGACTTGATCTTAAACGAGTAGACGATCTCGATAATGCCCATCACGATCAGCCAGATGCCGGTGATCCACACGAGCACGACCAGCGAGTCCAGCGGCACCGTGAGCACGATGATGCCGGCGATGATGCCGAGCACGCCGCTGAGGATGAGCAGCCCGCGCCCCTGCATGCCCTTGCCCTGCAGGCCGGCCACGAGCTGCCAGATCCCGCGGAACAGGAACGAGAAGCCGATGAAGAGGCTCAGGATGTACACACCGTTGGCGATGCCGCCGCGGAAGCACAGGATGCCCAGCACGATGCTGATGACTCCGACAATGATCGCGAGCACGCGCTCGCCAGTGGTGTTGTCCTTGTTGAAGCCCTGCAGCAGCTGCACGATGCCCGACACGATCAGGTAGACGCCAAACAGGACGGCTACCACCACGATGGTCTGACCCGGCCACACCAGGCACAGCACACCCAGGCCGGCGCTGAGCAGCCCGACCAGCAGCACCACCCACCAGCTCTTGCCTACCGCGTGCAGGACATCGTCTTGGGTCAGCTCGATGTCGCGGGTATCCGTATCGCTCATGGGCGCCCCTTCCGTTCACGGCGCCCGGCGGGCGCGACTCGCGGCGAGTCTAGGGGCGCAGAGGGACCCCGACCGCGCACGGCACGCTGGGTGAGCGGCCAAAGGCCGCCGAACGGTCAGCGCCCGACAGCACGCTTGCGAAGGACCTCGATCCGGGCCTGGAGCGTCGCGGCGTCGGCCTGTGCCGCCGGCGGGCCGCCGGTTGCGCGCCGGGCCTCGCCGTGGGCCGCGGCCGGCGTGATGCCCCGCTGCCGAGCGTATGCGCGCGCGCAGGTGTTGAGCTCGGACCGCAGCGCGCTGACCGACGCGGCCGTGGTCGCCGGCGCCGCAGCCGCCGCGGGCCCGGGCGTCTTGCGCCGCCGCTCGCGGAGCAGGTCGGCCACTTCGTCGGCGTCCAGCAGGCCCGGGATTCCCAGGAACTCGTCCTCGTCGGCGTCCAGCGGCATGGTCGGGGTGTCGAACACGCCACCGTCGAACACCATGCGGTCCAAGGTGGCCTCGCTCGCCACGTGCTCGATGCTCGGCTGACGGTCGCGATCAGGGCGCTCCGGCCGCTCGACTTCGTCGAGCTCGG
>JBIRBF010000257.1:0-2005 GCA_044326505.1 Candidatus Nanopelagicales bacterium
CAGCGGCGCGGGTGGTGCGGCTGCGGCTGTCGGTGCCGTTCCGGGGGGTGACCGAGCGTGTGGGCATCGTGCTGCGGGGACCTGCGGGCTGGGGCGAGTTCGCACCGTTCGCCGAGTACGGCCCCACGGAGTGCTCCTGGTGGTTGGATTCGGCAGTCGAGTCGGCTTTCGTCGGACGGCCTGTGGCAGTGCGTGACGCGGTGGGGGTCAACGCGATCGTGCCGGCCGTTGCGCCGGAACGGGCGGCGTCGTTGGCGGCGGCGGCTACATCCGCCGGATGCCGGACGATCAAGATCAAGGTTGCGGAGCGCGGCGGCTCTGCGGACGGCGACGCAGACCGCATCGCGGCCGTGCGGTCGGAGTTCGTCGGCCATATCCGGATTGATGCCAACGGTGCGTGGGAGCCCCGGGAGGCCCGGGAGGTGGTGCCGCGGCTCGACCGCGTCGCAGGCGGTCTGCAGTACGTCGAGCAGCCGTGCGCGGACCTGGCCGGGCTGGCGGAGGTGCGCCGGAGCGTCGAGGTGCCGGTGGCGGCCGACGAATCCATCCGCCGCAGCGACGACCCGATCCTGGCGGCACGGGCGCTCGCAGCGGACATCGTGGTGCTGAAGGTCGCCCCGCTCGGTGGAGTTCGGCGGGCGCTGCGGGTGGCCGCGGAGGCGGGATTGCCCGCAGTCGTGTCCTCCGCACTAGACCTCGGTCCGGGCCTGGCGGCTGGGTACGGCCTCGCTGCGGCGCTGCCTGACCTGGACTTCGACTGCGGCCTCGGTACGTCGGAACTCTTCGCCGAGCGCTTGGCGCCGGTGGCCGCCACGTCAGTCATGCGCGAGGTTTCCGTGCCCGACCCCGTTGACCGATTGCTGGCCGAAGCGGAGGGCCGCGTTGGTGAGGCCTTGCGCGCGGCCTGGCTGGACCGGCTCGCCGACGCTTGGCATGCAGGCACCTCCGCGCGCTCCCAGGAGCTGCTATCAGGAGTGGGCGCATGAATCCGGCAGAGGCCGCTGCTGCGGTCATCCTCGACGAGTTCCTGCGCGCGGGGGTGCAGGACGTGGTGCTGGCGCCCGGGCAGCGCTCGGCACCGTTGGCGGTTGCGGCCGCGGCGGCCGCGGCCGCCGGCGACTGCACGCTGCACGTACGGGTGGACGAGCGGAGCGCCGCGTTCCTGGGCGTTGGCATGGCCCGCGCGAGCGGTGCCCCTGTGCTGCTCATGTGCACGTCGGGTTCCGCGGTGGCCAACCTCGCTCCGGGCGTGTGGGAGGCCGATGCCTCCGATCTGCCGCTGGTGGTCCTCACGGCTGATCGGCCCCCAGAGCTGCTCGGCGTGGGCGCCAACCAGGCCGCCGACCAGGCGCGCGCCTTCGGTCGGGCTGTGCGGTGGGATGCACAGCTGGAGGCGCCCGCGTGGCGACCCGGCATCGTGCGCTACTGGCGGTCCACGGCCAGCCAGGCGGTCAATGCGGCCACCGACGCGGTTTCGCCTGGTCCGGTGCACCTCAACCTGGCGCTGCGCGAACCCTTGTTGGGCGGTGCGGCGATTGACGCCGACGACCTTCCTGAAGGTGAGCTGGCCGAACTCGGAGGCCGCGCTGGCGGCCTGCCCTGGACTGTTGACGCACGTATGACGTCGGTGGCGTCGATCGCCATCGACTCCCTCCTCGAGCTGCTGGGCCGGCCGAAAGCACCCGTCCGTGGAGCGGTGGTCGTCGGTGACCTTGCTGCGGGGGAGCCGTTCCCGTCCGAGGCGGTCGCGCTGGCGGAGGGGCTTAACTGGCCGCTGCTGAGCGAGCCATCCGGGAATGCCCGCCACGGTGGGACATCGATCGCGCACGGGCCGCTGCTGGCTGGTGCCGCGCGCTGGCGGGAGGCACATCAGCCAGAGGTGGTCGTGACCGTCGGCCGGGTGGGATTGACCAGGTCCATCAATGCCCTTGTCGCTGGCGCAGACACGCATATCGCTGTGGATCCGCGACCGGCTCGCCTTCCGCTGGATCCGCAGCGCAGCGCC
>JBIRBF010000125.1:0-8174 GCA_044326505.1 Candidatus Nanopelagicales bacterium
CGATGACGTGGACCTGCGCGCCGTGGCACGGCGCACGCCCGGTTTCACCGGCGCCGACCTAGCCAACGTTCTGAACGAGGCTGCGCTGCTCACCGCCCGCGAGGGCAAGCAGCAGGTGGACAACGCCGCCCTGGACGAGGCGATCGACCGCGTGCTGGCGGGACCGCAGAAGCGCACCCGGCTGATGAACGACCACGAACGCCGGATCACCGCGTACCACGAGGGCGGTCACGCGCTCGTGGCCGCTGCGCTGCCGCACTCCGACCCGGTTCACAAGGTGACGATCCTCCCCCGCGGTCGGGCGCTGGGCTACACGATGGTGCTGCCCGACGAGGAGAAGTACTCGACCACCCGCAACGAGATGCTCGACCAACTCGCCTACATGCTGGGCGGCCGGGCAGCCGAGGAGATGGTCTTCCACGACCCCACCACCGGCGCGGCCAACGACATCGAGAAGGCCACGGGCGTGGCTCGGGCGATGGTCACGCAGTACGGCATGACCGAGCGGCTCGGCGCCATCCGCTACGGCAGCGACCAGACCGAGGTGTTCCTGGGCCGCGACATGGGCCACCAGCGCGATTACTCCGAGGAGATCGCAGCCGCGATCGACGAGGAGGTCCGCAACCTCATCGAGGCCGCCCACCAGGACGCCTACGAGATCCTCTTCAACAATCGGGACGTGCTCGATTCCCTGGTCACCGAGCTGTTGGAGAAGGAGACGCTCGACAAGGAGCAGGTCGCTCGCATCTTCGAGCCGATGCGCAAACGCGAGCGCCGGCCCGCGTGGACCGGTTCGGCGCGCCGTCAGCCTTCGGACATCGGCCCGGTCGACGTGCCGCTGCGCCACACCGGCGCGAATGGTGTTGGTCCGAACGGCTCCAGCCCGAACGCCGCCGATGGCACCGATCAGCCAGCGACCTAGGGATCTGACGATGACGCAGCACGTCCCTGAGTTCGACCACGCGCGTGCCGAGCGGGCGATCGTCGAGTTGCTCTATGCGGTGGGGGAGGACCCCACCCGAGATGGCCTGCTGGACACCCCTGCGCGGGTGGCCCGGATGTACGCCGAGGTATTCGCCGGACTACGGCAGAGCCCCGACCAGATTCTCTCGACCACCTTCGACCTGGCGCACGACGAGCTCGTCCTCGTGCGCGATATCGAGGTGTGGAGCATGTGCGAGCACCACCTGGTGCCGTTCTTCGGCAAGGCGCACGTCGGTTATATCCCGGAGGAGGACGGCCGGATCACCGGGCTGTCCAAGATGGCGCGGCTGGTGGACCTCTTCGCCCGCCGCCCGCAGGTCCAGGAGCGGCTGACGACGCAGATCGCCGACTCCATGGCCGAGCACCTGAACCCCCGCGGCGTCATCGTGGTGCTCGAGTGCGAGCACCTGTGCATGGCCATGCGCGGGGTCAAGAAGCCGGGGAGTCGCACGATCACCAGCGCGGTCCGCGGACAGCTACGCGACGCTACGACGCGCGCGGAGGCGATGTCGCTCATCATGGCCCGGTAGCGGGTGATGATCAGCGCCGCAGCACAGCCGCCGCAGCCCGCGGGCCTGCCGGCCGGCCTGCAAGGTTTAGGGCGGACTCTGGTGTTCGGCGTCCTCAACGTCACGCCCGACTCGTTCTCCGACGGCGGGCGTTTCGCCGACGAATCGTCGGCCGTGGCTGCCGGTCTGGAGCTCTATCGCAGCGGTGCGGACGTGGTCGACGTCGGCGGCGAGTCCACCCGCCCTGGTGCCGAGCGCGTGAGCGCAGCCGAGGAGCGCGCCCGGGTGCTGCCGGTGATCGAGGGGCTGGTGAGCGCCGGGGTCCCGGTGAGCATCGATACGATGCGCGCTGAGCTGGCGACCGAGGCTATCGAGGCCGGCGCGGCGATCGTCAACGATGTGTCCGGCGGACTCGCCGATCCGCAGATGCTGCCCGCCGTTGCGCCGCTACCGGTGCCGTACGTCGCGATGCACTGGCGCGGCCACGGCTGGTACATGGACGAGAACGCGCGCTACACCGACGTCGTAGCGGAAGTCGCCGACGAACTCGCGGCCCGGCTCGACGCCTGCGCCACGGCCGGGTTGGCAATCGATCGCGTGGCGGTGGACCCAGGAATCGGGTTCGCCAAACTGCCCGAGGACAACTGGGCCCTCCTGCGGGGGCTGGCTGCTTTGGCGGGTCTGGGTCGTCCGCTCTTCCTCGGCGCCTCGCGCAAGCGGTTCCTGGGTGCGCTGCTGGCCGACGCCTCCGGGCCGAGACCGATCCCGCAGCGGGAGGCCGCCACATTGGCCACGACCGCACTCGCCGCCGCTGCCGGAGTCTGGGCGGTCCGCGTGCACGACGTCGCGGCCAGCGCCGACGCGGTCCGGGTGGCTGCGGCCTGGAAGGGAGTGTCATGAGCGATCGGGACGATTGGGAGCTGGACACCATCGAGGTGCGGGGGATCGTGGGCTTCGGCCGCCACGGAGTGCTGGCCCACGAGCGCGCCATCGGCCAGACCTTCTCGGTGGACGTGCGGATCCGCGCCGACCTCTCCCGCGCGGGAGCCAGCGACGAGCTCGGCCACACGATTGACTACGGCCGCGTCGCGGCGCTCGCCCACGAGCGGATCGTGGGACCGCCCTTCGCCCTGATCGAGCGGCTGGCCGAGGTGATCGCCGCCGATGTCGCCGACCTGCCCGGCGTGGTGCGTGCAACGGTGACCGTGCACAAGCCGCACGCCCCCATGCCTGTGCCGACCTCCGACGTCACCGTCAGCCGGACCCGGCGGGCACCGCAGCGCGCCGTGCTGGGACTTGGCGCCAACCTTGGCGACCGGCTCGCTGCCTTGCAGCAGGCGCTGGTGCTCCTGACCGCGTCTGGCGTGCGCGTGGAGGGGGTGTCGCAGGTGTTCGAGACCGACCCCGTGGGCGGACCTGAGCAGGCCGACTACCTCAACGCGGTCGCCGTGGTGCGCACCACGCTGGGCCCGTATGCCCTGCTCGACCTGCTGCATGCGATCGAGGACGACAGCGGTCGAGTGCGCGATGTCCGCTGGGGCCCGCGCACGCTCGACCTCGACATCCTGGACTTCGCGGGCCGGACGCTCGATGCGCCCGACCTCTTGTTGCCGCACCCGCGCGCCGTGGGGCGCGCGTTCGTACTGGTGCCCTGGGCCGCGGTGGCACCGCACGACGTGCTGGCTGGGCACGAAGTGCGCGAGCACCTGCAGCGGCTCTCTGCCGCCGAGGTTGCCGGGGTTCGCCCGACGGTGCACACCCTCGACCTGCCGGGACCCGCGTGAGGCCCACCCGACCTTCGCTGCTCGCCCTGCTGGCTGTGATCGCGGGCGTGCTCGGTGGGGCGGTCGCCGACCTGATCGACTCGCTGTCGGGGCGCACCCTGCCAGTCCCCTGGTCCTCGGTGATCACGGTGGGCGCGCTGGCGATCGCGCTGTTCGGCTGGGCGTGGTCGTTCCGCCGACGGCTGCGGTCGGAATCCGACCGGGTCGACCCTTTCGTGGCGGTGCGCACCGCCGCGTTGGCGATGGCGGCCTCTCGCACCGGTGCCATTATCGGCGGTTTGTATGCCGGGGTCGGTGCCTGGTACGTCGCGGATCTGGTCCCGGCGGCGTCGAGGGAGCGCGCGCTGGCGTGCGCGATCGGACTGATCATGTCGCTGGCGCTCATCGCCGCGGCCGTGTGGCTGGAGCGCCTGTGCCGATTGCCCGAAGATCCCGACGAGGCTGGCTCGGGCCAGCAGTCGCTTCAGTAGTCTGCGGCCATGGCCTATGAAGATCTGCCCTACGACGAACTGCGCGACAAGGCGTTCGACCTCGCCGAGAAGCGTCACGACATCGGCTTCTTCTACGACCTCTACAGCCACACTCCGGCCATGAACGCGATGTCCGGCGAGGGTGGATCGCTCGGCGAGACCTCAGGATCGCTGATCGAGGTCGTTAAAGCCGCGCGCGAGGCGTTCGGCTCGGAGTCGGTGGGCGAGTACGAGCCGCTCTTCGTGGCCCGCTTCGCGACCTACCTGCGTGAGCACGAGCAGAGCTAGCTGTGCTCGGCTAGGCAGCGTCGCGCAGGGCCGAGTGGACGTCGGCCAGGGTGAGCAGGCGCGCTGCGCCATCGGTGGTCACGGCCACCTTGCCCTCGGGTGACTCCAGCAGGGCCGTGAGGGCCTCAGCCAGACTCGCCTCCGCGGCGATCGCGGGCAGACCCGCCGGCGCGCCGTCGGGCAGCACGGGCAGCGGCGTCACCGCCAAGCGCTTGAGCGTCCGGTCGCTGCCCACGAAGTCGGCAACGAAGTCGTTGACCGGATGCGCGAGCAGCTCCGCCGGTGCCGCGTACTGCTCCAGGTAGCCGCCCTGGCGCATCACCGCGATGCGGTCGGCCATCCGCACGGCCTCGTCGATGTCGTGGGTGACGAGCACGACGGTCTTGCGGACCTCGGCGTGCAGCGCTAGGAACTGCTCCTGCAGGTTGTCCCGCGCGATCGGGTCGACCGCCCCGAAGGGCTCGTCCATCAGTAGCACGGGGGGATCGGCGGCCAGCGCGCGTGCCACCCCGACGCGCTGGCGCTGACCACCGGACAGTTGGTGCGGGTAGCGGTCCCCGTACACCGATGGGTCGAGGCCGACCAGGTCGAGCAGCTCGTCGGCCCGAGCCGCGGTGCGCGCCTTGTCCCAGCCGAGCAGGTTGCACACGGTGCCGATGTTGCGACGCACGGTGTAGTGCGGGAACAGCCCCACCGCCTGGATCACGTAGCCGATGTGACGGCGCAGCTCCTTGACGTCCATCTGGGTTACGTCCTCGCCGCCCACGTAGACGTGTCCGGCGGTGGGTTCGACCAGCCGGTTGATCATCCGCATGGTGGTGGTCTTGCCACAGCCCGACGGTCCCACGAGCGCGCAGATCTCGCCGAGGCCGATGTCGAGGTCCAGGTCGTGGACGGCAACTGTGCCATCGGCATACTGCTTGCTCACTTGAGCAAGCCTGATCATGGGATCCGCGTTACCGTCCATGCGTGTCCATCCTCTCGGCTGCGTCGGCCGATGCAGCCAATCCTTGGTTCTCGTGGAGCTACGTGACCGAATACTCCGACGAGTTGGTCGAGGCTGGGAAGCAGCATGTGCTGCTGACCATCGCCGCTGTGCTGCTCGCCCTGGTGTTCGCGTTTCCCCTGGCCGTGCTGGTCAGACGCTACCGTCGAATGGAGGGCGCTGTCCTGGGCCTGTCCGGAGTCCTGTACACCATCCCCTCGCTCGCGCTCATCTCGTTGCTGTGGCCGATCTTCGGGCTGTCGGCCGCGACGGTGGTGGTCGCGCTGGCGGTGTATGCGCTGCTGGTGGTCCTGCGCAACACCCTCGTCGGCCTCGATGGAGTGCCCGGCGATGTGGTGGACGCCGCCCACGGTATGGGCATGGGTAAGCGCGAGACGCTGTTCAAGGTGCAGTTGCCGCTGGCGCTGCCGACGATCCTGGCGGGCGTGCGCATCGCCACCGTGTCGACGGTTGGCATGGTGACCATCGGCGCCCTGGTGGGGTACGGCGGATTCGGCCAGCTGATCCTCAGCGGCTTCCAGCAGAACTTCTACCATGCTCAAATCGCAACCGCGACCATCTGCTGTGTGCTGCTGGCGCTCGTGTTCGAGGTCCTCCTACTGGGGCTGCAGCGGGGCCTCACGCCGTGGGCTGGGGGGCGGTCGGCATGAGCGTCTGGCAGTGGTTCACCGATCCGGCCAACTGGACCGGCCCCAACGGCATCCCGACCCGCACGCTGCAGCACATCTGGATCAGCTTCGCCGCCATGGTGATCGCCCTGGTCGTTGCGCTGCCGCTCGGCCTGTTTCTGGGGCACAAGCGCAAGGGCACGCTGTTGGCGTCCAACGTCGGGAACGTCGGCCGGGCAGTGCCGACGCTGGGCGTGCTGATCATCCTCGCCTCGATCGCAGCCATCGGGGTAGGCGATCTGGCCGCCATCCTGGCTCTGGCCATCTTTGCGATCCCGCCGCTGCTCACCAATACGTTCACCGGTATCGCCGGTGTGGATGACGAGGTACGCGACGCCGCGGTCGGCATGGGGATGGGCGGCGCCGCGGTGCTGTGGCGGGTAGAGCTCCCCTTGGCGGTGCCGCTGGTGGCCGCGGGCATCAGGACCGCGACGGTGCAGGTTGTGGCGACTGCCTCGCTGGCGGCCGTCGTCGGTTCCGGCGGGCTGGGTCGATATGTCGTGGACGGGTTCGCTCTGCAGGACACGACTTTGATCGTCGCCGGCGCCATCCTGACCGCGGCGATCTCGCTGGCCGCCGAAGGCGCAATGGCGCTGGCTCAGCGCTCGGCGACGCCCAAGGGCATCCGCGGCGTCAGTGTGGCCGACGAGCCGCTCATGGACGCACCTGGGACGGCGACGGCGTAGACCCTCTTCCGCGGGGCATGTGCCCGCAACTCTGCTACTTTGCCGTGGCATGAGACTGCGCGCCCTGGGGGTCCTCGTTGCATCTGCGGCCATCGCCCTGACTGCCTGCTCCTCCGGCGATGCCTCGTCGGGGAGTTCGGGCGGCGGATCGGTGACGATCGCGACCACGAACTTCTCCGAGACCAAGCTGCTGGCCAACATGTACCAGCAGGTGCTCGAGAAGAACGGCGTGAAGGCGTCCATCAAGGAACTCACCACCCGCGAGGTCATCGTGCCGGCGCTGGAGTCCGGCGAGGTCCAGGCCACGCCCGAGTACCTGGGCAGCTTTGCCGAGTTCATCAACAAGCAGGTGAACGGACCGAGCGCGCCGCAGATCGCCACCGGAGATGCCGCTGCCACGTATGCGGCCGCCAAGCCGCTTGCTGCCTCCAAGCAAATCAGCCTGCTCACCCCGTCCCCGGCGCAGGACCAGAACGCGTTCGCGGTCACCGCGGACTTCGCCAAGGCGAACAACCTCAAGACCCTGTCCGACTTGGCCGCCTGGTCGCAGACCAACGCGGTCAACCTGGGCGGCCCCCCCGAGTGCCCGCAGCGGCCGTTCTGCCAGCCCGGCTTGGAGCAGACCTACGGCATGAAGATCGCCAGTTTCACCCCGCTCGACGCTGGCGGTCCGCTCACGGTCCAGGCGCTCACCCAGGGCAAGATCAACCTGGGACTGGTGTTCTCGTCCTCCGGCAGCATCCAGAGCAACAACCTGGTCCTGCTCACCGACGACAAGAACCTGCAGACGGCCGAGAACATCACTCCGGCGGTGTCGACTCCGGCGGCGAGCGAGACGGTCACCAAGGCGCTGGATTCGGTCTCCGCCGCATTGACCACCGACGAGCTGCAGTCGCTCAACCAGCAGGTCGAGGTGGACCGGAAGAACCCGAAGACAGTGGCGGCGGAGTTCCTGAAGTCCAAGGGCCTGATCTAGCCGGCGCCGCGGCTGGTGGGCGCGCCGCTCCTACTTGTCCAGGTCGCCCTGCACCAGCAGGTAGGACATGACGGCGAGGTCCACGTCGGCCAGCCGTGTGCCGGGAAGCGCCAGCGCGAGTGATCGAGCGTTGCCGAACGACGCCGTTCGCAGCTTGAGCCGATAGGGCGTCGGCCCGCCGTCGGCCACCACGTACCAACCGTTGATGCCGGTGGGGTTCTCGACCGCGTGGTAGCCCGTGCCGACGGGGACCCGGACGGATCGGGGCAGCGTGACCGAGACCGGCCCGGTGGTGGCGTGGATGCGGTCGGCCGCGAACTCGATGCTGGCAGCGCTGACTGACACTTCTTCGGCCAACACCTCGAACCGTGCTGCGGCGTCGCCGGCCATGCTCGTGACCCGGCGCAGTACGCCGCCGGCCGCCATCTCGGCCTCGGGCTCCGATGAACGGTCCAGCCGCAGGTCGCGCCCCCAGCCGCCGGCCCGGGCCAGGGGGCCCGAGGCGCCGCTTCGCTGGGCCGCGTCGGCGCTCAGGACCGCGAGACCCCGCAGCTGGGCCGCCTCGCTGAGCGCGGCACCGAGCTGCGCGGCAGCGTCGGCCGCGGCGGAGGCCGCGGGCACCACGGCCGCGAGCCAGGAGTCGTCGCAGTCGTAGGCCAGCCCGCCGACGCGGGCGACCATCGCGTGCATCCGGCCGCCGCAGTACTGGTCCAGCAGCGCCAGCAAGCGTTCGCGGGCGGCGAAGCCGGCCTCGGCCGCCGTGCCGGCGTCGAACGGCGCGGCGTCTGCGGTCGCCGCGAGCC
>JBIRBF010000221.1:0-3580 GCA_044326505.1 Candidatus Nanopelagicales bacterium
GACCCGCGCCTCGACAAGGACGGCACCTTCGACGGCGACGCCATGACGCACGGCGCCTGCGTGCGCGACCAGCAAGCCGACTGCCCGGCGACCGGGTGCCGGCACCGGCTGGCCGGCGGGACCAAGGTGTTCAGGACGCGCCGCATCGGGTGCGCCCTGGCCGCCGTGCGGATCTTCGGCGCCCTGCCCCCGCAGGATGTGGCCTACCTCGACAGCCTCACCGACAGCGAGGCGCAGCGGGTCGAGCACGAGGCCCGCGGGCGCATCCGGTTGGAGTGCGGGGACGACGAGGATCTGATCGCGGCGCTGGTCGAGGCGAACATCCTGCCCGACGACTGACCCTAAAAAGCCCTAGAAAATACCCCTCTCCCGGGTGTGCGAGAGTGGTGGTCATGAGCCACGTACTCTCCCAATTCGACACGCTGAACCTCGACAGCAAACCCCGCCCCCGCGACTGGCTTCTGACGCAACCCCTCGGGGGCGTCGGGTTCTTGCCACGCGGTGAGGTGGGGATGGTGACCGGAGGCCCCGGCAAGAGCATGTCACTGCTTCAACTTGCGGTGTCCGTCGCATCCGGAGTCCCTTGGCTTGGCGCTCACGGGTACCCGGTGCCGCCGTCATCGGTGGGCAAGGTGTTCATGGCCAGCGCCGTTGACGATGATGACGAGAACCATCGGCGTCTATGGGACATCCGGGCTGAACTTGCCCTGACGGATGCTCAGTGGAACAAGGTTTGCGAAAACCTCTGCCTCATGTCCAGGCGTGCGATAGACCGGCTCGTGGAGTCGTCGTACCCCAAGGACGGCGCGGTCGATCTGATCCGAAAGAAGATCGGCGACATGCCTTTGACGGCAGCCATTTTCGATCCACTTCCGTCCTTTGGGCCAGCGGACATGGAAACGGACAACTACAGCGCGATGGTCTTGATGGACAAGTTTCAACGCATCGCCTTGGGACGCGGGCGACCGTCCGTTGTTCTCGCTCACCCCATGAACAAGTCCGGGCGGCTGGGCGATGGCGCGGGTAGCACGGTGGCCGCTCGCGGGTCTTCTGCCATATCCGACTGCGTGCGCTGGCAGGTGAGCATGGGCGAGGTCTTCTCGGACAGGAAGCCGACCGGGAAGCGCGTGATGGTTCACACCAAGGGCAACTATGGCCCGCTGTGCCCGGCAGTGGTGTACGAGTCGCGCCCTAGCACTGGGGTGCTTGTGGCCTGCGCTGCTGCGCAAGCGCCCGCCGTCTGACCCCTCGGCGGCCCGGCGTAAGGTCGGGCTATGCCCTGGGACCGCAGCAAGTACCCGAAGGATTGGGAGGCCATCGTGGCGACGGTGGCCGCTCGCGCAGGTGGCCGTTGCGAGTGCCAGGGGGAGTGCGGACGCTGCAAGCCGGGCGTCCGGTGTGAGGCGCGCAACCACGAGCCGAGCCCGCTCACCGGCAAGAAAATCACGCTGACGACGGCGCACCTGGACCACGACGCCAGCAGTGGTGACCTCGACAACTTGCGGCACTTTTGCAACGGCTGTCACCTCCGATACGACGGAAAGTTCCACCGGCAGAACGCCACCAAGACGCGCATCCGGCGACGCGAAGAGGCCGGACAGATGCGGCTCGACGCTGACCCCTCACCCGACTCTGGCAAGGTCACGCCATGACCAAGCCAGCAGAGCCCGCCCGCCTCCTCCGGTCCGATGCCCGGTGGTGGTGCGCCCCCGCCCACGAGTGGACATCGGAGCAACGCCTCGCCACCCGCTACCCGACCCGGGACGCCGCCGAGAAGGCGCTGCTGTCGATGCTCAAGAGCAAGACTGCGGCGTTCGTCGGTAACGCGAGGATCGTCCGGCTGCGGGGCAAGGTGACCGCGTGAGGCTCAACGTGCTGCAAGAGATGTTCGCCCGGGTGTCGGTGCCGCCGGGGTGCTGCGTGGACGTGCGCAAGAATATGGACAACGGCAACGCCTGGCATCGGTTCGAGGTGGGGTACTACTTCACCGACGAGGTGGCCCGGTGCCAGTTGTCGCCGCGGCAGGAACGCGCAGAGGAACACCGACGCCTCGGACAGTGCGAGCACTTCACCGACGCCTGGAAGTCGAGCGACCTGTGCGGCGGCACACCAAAGCCGCCGGGTGGTGACCCGGTGAACCGCCGCGTCCTCGCCAAGATCCGCGGCATGACCCCGGACGACGTGTTCGCCCTGTCGGTCCGGGTCGGCGTCCACAACCCGGACGGCACCCTGACCCCGGAGTACGGCGGCGCCGACCCCTCGCCAGACGGTGGCAAGGTGGGGCCATGAAAGTCTATCGCGTGGAGATCCGGTACGAGGTGTTCGTCTGCGCCCCGGACGAGTCCGACGCCGAGAAAGAGGTCCAGGACAACCGCCGGGAGATCGTGACCAGCGAGACGCCGCAGATCACGACCCTCGGCCCGCTCGAGCAGGTCGCCGCTGACGAGGGCCGGCAGATCCCGTGGGGCTGGCGTGACGAGGCCAACCCCGACCGCACCGTGGGCGAGTGGGTGGCGCTGGCGAAGGCCACCCCGCCCGCCGACTTGCGCCAGGTCACGCTGCCGGGGGTGGAGTCGTGATCGGCGCCGTCCTGCACCTGTGGCAGCGCGCCGTGGACCGGCTGGGCGACGCCTTGGAGGGGCCCGAGATGGCGAGCCTCCGGGTCACGCTGGCGGCCCTGTCGGCCCGGGTGGCAGCGGCCGAGGGGGAGGCGGCGAGGCTGCGCGGCGAGTTGGCCGGGCTACGCCAGACCGACCACGACGTGCGGACGTGGTGCGAGCAGGCCGCGGACGCGATGGATGCCGCCTACGCCGCCGGGTTCCGCTACGGCGTGGACCACCCGGGCGAGGCGTTCCGCGACGCCTGCGACCTCGGGGTCTACCTCGATGACCAGCGGTTGCGCGCCGAGTGGAACCACGGACGGCAGGACGAGATCGCCGCGCGCCGACTGGGCGAGGACACCCGGGCGATGGCCGACGCCGGGGTGCAGGGGCCGAGCCTGACCGACCCGGCGCTGGTGATCGTGCGGTTGCTGGGCGAACGGGACGCGGCGCGAGTCAAGGCTGAGCGACTGCGCGCCGACGCAGAGGCGACGGCGGCCCAGTCGATTGCGGAATGGGGGCGACTCAAGGGGCGTGTGAACGAGGCCATGGATGCCTGCGATCAGATGGCCAAGGAGCGAGACGAGGCCCTGCAATGGCGCGGGGTGGCGGCCAGCGTCGAGCGAGAGGTGGCCGAGGACCGTGCGCGGTTGGAGGAGGCCATCCGGGAGCGGGACGACCTGCGCCGGCTGGTCCGCGCGTTCAAGGTGGCCGAGGACGCCTACTTCGAGGCCGAGGGGAACGTGGCGATTCTGGGCGCGGACAATGCCATGTGTATAGCCAAAGCCGACCTCTTCGCCGCTCTGCTTGCCGAGGGTGCCGGCGATGGCTGACTGCTTCGGCCTGCGCTTCGCCCGCTGCCGCCGCTTCCCGGCCGGGCTGTGCGAGGATTGGCGCTATCGTGCCGATGCCCATGCCTTCCGGCTGTCCGCGGACGGCTACCGCTGCCGGTGGGCCCGGGTGCGCCTGCGCGCGGTGGC
>JBIRBF010000265.1:0-1675 GCA_044326505.1 Candidatus Nanopelagicales bacterium
CGTCCGGCAGGTGTGCTCGGTGGAGCCGAGGTCGAGAACGAACTTCATGCCGCTGGCTCGGTCTGTGCGTTGTCGGCCTGCCACGCGGCGAGCTGCTCGGTGGAGAACCTCCACCAGCCACCGGGGGTGCGCCATGCAGGCACCTTCCCGGCGATCGCCCACCGCTTGACGGTGTCGACGTGGACCCCGAGCAGCGAGGCTGCCTGTTGGGGGGACAGGTCGTAGGTCATGTGCGGGATAGTGCGCCTAACTACGGCACGGTGTCAACCCCTGATTTGTGCCCGGGCGCGCAAGTAGCCCCGCACCCGGTGAGGGGTGCGGGGCCGCCGGAGGGTGAGGTTTGGCGGGACTAGACGGCTGGGCCGAGATCCGTCCAGCCGGCGGGGTAGACGGCAGGTGACCAAACGTTCGCGGGGATTTTGGACTCGTAGACCTTCCCCTTGAACGTGACCTTCGCTCCGAGTGGGTACGCGTCGTGCGCGCCGGTTGGTTGCACCCACGCCGCGAGGTCGGCGCGGTGCTGCTTCCACAGCGCCGGTGTCGCGGTCGGCGCCCAGTCCGATTGCGTCGTGTGCGCTTGGATCACGGTGAACAGCTCGCCGTCATGCCACCGCTGGTCGCCGACGCGCACCGTCTGGCCGGCCGCCCACTTGCGGACGTCGGTGGCTGCGGGTGCGGTGGGGGTGACGGCGTCGAGGATGGTCTGGAGGTCGTGGCCGGTCGCGATCATGTCCCACGAACAGATGTAGGCGACGATGACGCCCTGGGAGTCGTAGCGGGGCACGGTGAACGTGTAGGCGTCGGCGGGGTTGCCGGTGGCCGCTGCGACCGCCGCGTTGGCCGCTGCCTGCTGTGCAGGGGTGACGGTGAGGATGATCCGACGGAGGCTCATGCCACGGTGATCCCGTACGTGGAGGTGACCCACGCCTTGAACGCGGCCCACTCGGGGAGCGCGGTCGGGTCGGTCGTGAACAGCGCCCAGTAGGCCATGTGGCCCGACGAGTTGTAGGTGCCGCCTCGCCCACCGCACAGGGTCACGCCGGACGCGTAGTGCCACGCGCCGGTCGTGCCGGAGGAGACGGAGGTCCCGTCGATGACGAGGGACGATGATGCGCCGTTGTAGGTGGCGACGGCGAGGTGTGTCCCGGTGTCGGCAGTGCCGCCAGCCAGTTCGGCCGCCACGCTGATCCGCCATGTCGACGCGCCGGTGTCCGTGTAGAGCGGATACCCGGGGGAGCCACCTGACCCTGGTACGTCGTCCCATATCACCTCTGGCGCGTTGGCGGCCTTGCCTTTCGAGAAGATGGACACGACGTACCAGGGATATGAGGCGATCGCCGCTCCGAACGTCGCGCCGATCCAGTCGTCCGTCCCGTCGCCCTGCACCGTCGGCTGGTTGTTGAACGCCGCGGTCGACGCCCGGTAGGTCGGCTGCTTGGACCCGGTCGCCTGCGTGAGATCGACGCCCGCCACCGAGCCACCGTTCCGCCACGACGACACCGCGCCACCGTCTGCGGGTGGCGTCCACAACGGGTCGGACGCCCACACCCCGTGGACCGGGTCGGTCGTCCAGCCGGTCAGCGGATTGAACGACGGCGACGAGGTCGCGACGGGCCGACGCAGCTTGCGGACACCTGTGCGCGGGGCGACCCGCGCCCCGACCCGGACGCTCACC
>JBIRBF010000024.1:0-20597 GCA_044326505.1 Candidatus Nanopelagicales bacterium
ACCCCCGCCCCCCGCCCCCTTCTGGCCGAGCGTGCGTGTCCTCGCGCAACACGCCGCTAGCTGGCGCGATTTTGTGCACGCTCGGGCGGTGTTGTGGCGGCGCTTTTTTGCCTTCTTTTCCTCAGGGGAGGGCGTCCGGTGGGTTTTTTCCCTGGGGGCCTTTATCCTGCCCCGCTGCTCCGGGTCCTGAATGTGCATGTACTCGATGCCCAGGGTCCGGCAGTAGGAGTCGCGCAGCACCTTGAGGATGTCGCGCAGGCGCATGAACGGCTTGCCGCCGAAGCCGCCGGTGGCGAACTCGCGGTCGAGGTCCCACAGAGTCAATCCGTGGGAGGTGACGTCGAGGTCGGGGTGGCCGCGCTGCTTGTACTCGAGCGGGTCGATATCGGCCATCAGGTGCCCGCGCACGCGATAGGCGTGGATGAGTTCCTGGACCCGCGCGGTCTTGGAGATCTCGGAGTCGTGCGTGGACGAGATGTCCTGAGCCCAGCGGATGGGCTCGTAGGGGATGCGCAGGGCCGAGAACACCTGCTGGTAGAAGTCCTCCTCACCCAGCAGCAGTTGGTGCACGCGGCGCAGGAATTCGCCGCTCTGAGCTCCCTGGATGATCCGGTGGTCGTAGGTGGACGTGAGCGTTAGCACCTTCGAAATGCCCTGCCGGGCGAGCGTCTCGGGCGCGGCGCCCTGCCATTCGGGGGGGTACTCCATGGCGCCGACGCCGACGATCGCGCCTTGGCCCGCCATCAAGCGCGGCACGGAGTGCTGGGTGCCGATGGTGCCCGGGTTGGTCAGGCTCACTGTCGTGCCGGCGAAGTCCTCCACCTTGAGCGCACCGCTGCGGGCGCGGCGCACGACGTCCTCGTAGGCGGCCCAGAAGTTGGCGAAGTCCATGCCGTCCGCACCCTTGATGTTGGGTACCAGCAGCTGCCGGGAGCCGTCGGGCTTCTGCAGGTCGATGGCCATGCCCAGGTTCACCTGGTCGTAGGTGACGACCCCGGGCTTCTCGCCCTCGGTCACGAACGCAGCATTCATCTGCGGGATGTCGCGAAGTGCTTGCACCACCGCGTAGCCGATCAGGTGCGTGAACGACACCTTGCCGCCGCGGCCCCGCGCCAGCGCGTTGTTGATGACGATGCGGTTATCGACCAGCAGCTTGGCGGGCACCGTGCGGACCGAGGTCGCCGTGGGGACTGTGAGGCTGTCCTCCATGTTGGTGACGACGCGGGCGGCCGGGCCGCGCAGGACGTGCTCGACACCAGCGGTCGGGTTGCGCGGCGGCGCCTTCTTGACCGGCGCGGGCGGCTGGACGACTGACGTTGTGCCGGTGGGCAGGTGGGCCGAGCCGGGTTCGCCGGGACGGTAGTCGGCGAAGAAGTCCCACCAGGCGGGATCGACCGAGTTGCGGTCCTTCAGGTACTGCTCGTAGATCTCGTCGACGAGCCATTCATTCGGGCCGAGCGTGCGGTCCGAGGGGCGGTGGCCGGTGGTGGTCTGATCAGACGTCACAGGGTTTCCCTCGCGCGGCGGAAATGGGATCGCCTTAGCCTAGCCCCCGTGCGGGCCGGCGGGGTTTCCGAGTCGCCGTGGCGCGATCGGGATCACATGCCCATCGAGCGAGCGATGACCAGTTGCTGGATCCCCGAGGCCCCCTCCACTACGCGCAGCATCCGCAGGTGGCGCAGGATCCGCTCGATCGGCCCCTCCTTGAGCAGCCCCATGCCGCCGAAGGTCTGCAGCGCGCGGTCCGCCACGGTGTACGCCTTCTCGGTGGCGTAGTACTTGACGATCGAGGCGTCCAGCATCGGGCTGTTGCCCTGATCGACGCTCCAGGCCAAGTGGTATACGAGCCAACGGATCGCCTCGATATCGGCCTTCGATTCGGCCAGCGGGAACGACACGGCCTGGAACTTCGAAATCGGCCGCCCGAAGGCCGTCCGGTTGGTCGCGTGGGCGACTGCCGCGTCGAGGGCGTACTCGGCTAACCCCAGCGCCTGCGCGCCGATGAAGGCCCGGCCCGCGTTCAGGAAGCCCATGGCCAGCAGAAAGCCGGCCCCGACGTCGCCGATGACGTGGTCTTCGGGCACCCAGGAATCCTCGAAGAACAACTCGCTGGGGTGGGTGTCGGAGATATTCCACTGCACCGGCCCGCGCCGGAATTGGTCGCTGGGGACGAGGAAGGCCGTGATCCCACCGGCGGCGCGCTTGTCGGGGTCGGTGACTGCGAACACAACGGCCACGTCGGCCTTGTCGCCGTTGGTGATGTAGTGCTTGTGGCCGTTGATGCGCCAGCCACCGTCGGCCGGCACGGCACTGGTGCGGATCGCCTGTGCGTCCGATCCGGCCTCCGGTTCAGTGAGCGCGAAGCACATGGACGACTCGGCTGCGACGATCGGTCGGGCGTACTGTTCGCGCAGGTGCTCAGGCAGCGCGAGGAGCAGCTGGCTCGGGCCGCTCGGGTTGGGCGGCGAGATCGCCAGCATCGCGAGCCGCAGACCGCTGTGGGCGGCGTCCTCCACCAGCAGGGACATGCCAAGCGTGCTCAGCCCTTGGCCCCCGACGTCCTCGGGCATGTGCGCGGCGTAGAAGCCCTCTTCGGCGCTGCGGCGGCGCACCTTGTCGGCGGCCCGCTCGATGATCTCCGGGTTTGGGCAGCGCGACCAGAACTGCGGTGCCAGCTCGTCCTCCAGCGGACGGACCTCGCGATCGACGAAGGCCGCGAACGACGCACGCAGCTGCTGCAGTTCCTCGGGTACGGAGAAGTCCATGGGCAACCATGCTGCCCTATGGCGCTGTTGGGGAGATCGCCCCGTCCATCGGCGCGCCGCTCGGGCGAGTCAGCGTCGGCGCGCTTCGACCACTCGAGTGGCGATGAGCCGGGTGCATGCATCCGACGCGTGCAGCGTTTGCTGGATCACATCGTCGCCCGACGTCTCGGCGGCGCGCACGACGCGCGCCGCGAACGGGCCGGGCAGAACTGTTACGGCGACGACGATCCGCCGCGTGGTGCCGTCCGCGGCGGCGGCATCGTCGGCGCAGGGGAAAGACGCCTCACCCGTTGCGTGCAGGAGCTCAACCTCGGCCGCACCCCAGCCGGCCGCGGTGATCTGTCCGAGGTGGAGCTCCAGCGCGGCAGCCGCGCAGGCATCCGAGGCGGGCAGCGCCAGGCGGATCGCCGTGTCGGCCCGAGGCGTCCGCTCCGACCGGCTGAGGAGCTCGAGGGCGGCCGAAACCACGTCCGGATGGCCGCCTATGGGCTGGGCGACGGCGAAAGTCAGGTTGAGCGCGGACCCCTGCGCCAGCGTGCGCGGCCCGGGCTCGAGGCCCTCCCCGGCGACCAGGATCGCAGGGGCCACCACGATCCTTCGGGCCCCTTTGTCATGCAGCAAGCGCAGGCTGCCGTCGGCGATCAGCGTGCCGCGCTGGATCTGCCCGACGGCAACCGGGCAGCCCAATCTGTGGGCAACTCGACGGGCCAGCAATTCCGCGGAAGTGCGTTGTCGGGCGTCGGAACTGTAGGGAACTGCGAGGACGACCCCCTGGCCATCGGTCGCAGCTGCAAGCGAGACGGGTCGGGCTGGGGTGGAGCATGGTCCAGTCACAACAGTGGGCTTCCCGCATCTCGTCATGGTTAAACCTCGTGGCATCGACACGTCCCGACGGAAATGGTTTCCACGTGCGTCAGCCCGGAATGGGGCACATTACCAATGCCAGATGGCGAACATTATCCTGGCCTGCTGCAAGATCGCCGACATGGCCGCGGCGCCTGCGCTACTGTCGCGAGATCAGCGGGGTCCACCCGTGTCTGAGGAGGCGTCATGCAGGGAGTGCCAGGGGCCGCAACTGGCGGCCCGACGGAGGTCGAACCGGTCCACCTCGGCAAGGTTGTCACCATCTCGGTGATCGCTGCGCTGGGTGGGTTCCTGTTCGGCTACGACAGTTCCGTCATCAACGGGGCCAACCAGGCCGTGTACCACCAGTTCGATATCGTCAACCCCGCCCTGCAGGGCTTCTCGGTGGCCATCGCGCTGCTCGGTTCGGCCGTGGGTGCGTTCGTGGGCGGGCAGCTGACGGACAAGCTCGGCCGCAAAAAGGTCATGGTGCTCGCCGCGGTGCTGTTCTTGATCGCGGGCGTGGGACAGGCCTTCCCGTTCGCGCTCTTGGACTTCATGTTCTGGCGCATCGTCGGTGGTTTCGCCATCGGTCTGGCGGCGGTGGTGTCGCCGATGTACATCTCCGAGCTTGCGCCCGCTCATCTGCGCGGTCGGCTGTCCTCGCTGTTCCAGCTCGCGATCGTGTTCGGCATCTTCGCCACCCAGCTGGTCAACCAGGTGCTCATCGCCATGACGCCCAAGGTCTGCCAGCCCGGCCAGGTGATCGAGGGCTGCGCGGGCATGGTGGATCCGGCGTCGAAGGTGCCCATGGTGCAGGCCAACAACGACCTATGGTTCGGGTTGCAGACCTGGCAGTGGATGTTCCTCTGCATGGTCTTCCCAGCGGTTCTGTACTGGGTGCTGGCGCTTACGCTGCCCGAGTCGCCCCGCTTCCTGGTGGCCAAGGGCCGCGATGACGAGGCCAAGGAGGTGCTCGAGCAGGTCTACGTCAACGACGTGTCGGCCAAGCTCGCCGCAATCCAGGAGTCGCTCGCCGGCGAGCGCAAGATGAGCCTGCGCGACATCAAGGGGCCCAAGCTGGGCCTGCTGCCGCTGGTCTGGGTGGGCATCATCCTGGCGATCCTGCAGCAGTTCGTCGGCATCAACGCCGTCTTCTACTACTCGAACGTGATCTGGTCGGCGATCGGCTTCGGCGCTGAAAAGGCGTTCATGACCTCGACGATCATCAGCGCCGTGAACGTGATCTTCACGTTCCTGGCGATCGCCCTGGTGGACCGGGTCGGCCGCAAGCCGTTGCTGCTCATCGGTTCGCTCGGCATGTTCGCCACCCTCGGCATCCTCACCTGGGTCTTCGTCGCGGCGCCGCAGTGCACCCAGGCGCTCATCGACGCCGGCGGGACCGAGGGCTGCACGCTCGCTTCGGAGCTGAACTCGCCGTTGCTTTCCAGTTCGGGTGGCTGGGTCGCCGTGGCGATGTTGAACCTCTACGTCGCGTTCTTCGCCACTACGTGGGGCCCGATCGTCTGGGTGCTGCTCGGCGAGATGTTCCCGAACAAGATCCGCGCCGCCGCGATGTCGGTGGCTGTGGCGGCGAACTGGCTGGCCAACTTCGCGGTCACCGAGTCGTTCAAGCCGCTTATCGACAACTTCGGTTTGGGCGTCGCCTACGGGCTGTTCACGTTGGGCGCGCTGGTGTCGTTCTTCTACGTCTCCAAGTTCGTCAAGGAGACGAAGGGCATCCAGCTCGAGGACATGGACGAGCTCGAGGGGATGTCCACTACCTGACGCCGTTTGCTGAAAGTGGGGCCGGACTCTCGCACGAGAGTCCGGCCCCACCTTTCTGTGCGGCGGCAAAGGATATTGCTCCGCGGGTGAAACGTGGGGATATCGAACCTTGTGTGGGATAGCCTCTGCACTAGCGTGGTGGCGCGGCCCTGGCAGGCCGAATGGCTGCTTCCCACTTGGCTGCATTGACTACGAAAGGTTGTCCGGCATGACGAACGGCTCGGTACCGGCTCCGGGTTGGTACTCCGATCCACAGAACCCGTCTGGCCTGCGTTGGTGGGACGGAGCCCAGTGGACGCAGGACACGCAGATGCACCCGAGTGCGGCTGCACCAGGCGCCGCTGGTGCTCCTGGTGCGCCTGGTGCGCCTGGTGCGCCTGGTGCTCCTGGCGCTCCCGAGGCGGCCGCTCCGGGCGCCGACCCGGCCAGCCAGGCGGTCATCCCGCCGACGCCGCAGGGTTCCTTCGGACAGCACGGTCAGGGCTCATTCCTCGGCCCCTCGGCGGGTGGTTTCGGCCAGTCCGAGGGTGCCCCGGACGCCTACGGCCAGACAGGCTACGGCCAGCCCGGAGGGGGGCCAGGCGCGCCGCAGTCCGGTTTCGGCCAGGGCGCCCCGCAGGCCGGGTTCGGCCAGCCGCAGCCCGGTTTCGGTCAGCCGGAGGCCGTGCCGCCGGCCGGCGAGGCACCCGGACAGCAACCGGGGGTCGCTCCAGGCGGCCCGGGGGCGCAGCAGCCCGGCTCCTTTGGCCAGCCGGCGTACGGTCAGCCGCAGCAGGGTTTCGGCGGCCCTGAGCAGGGTCAGCCACCGTATGGCGGTGCGGCACCGCAGCCGGGCGCATTCGGCGGGCAGCCGGATCCCTACGGCCAGCAGAATCCCTACGGGCAGGCACAGCAGCCCGACCCCTACGGCCAGCAGAACCCCTACGGCCAGGCACAGCAGCCCGACCCCTACGGCCAGCAGAACCCCTATGGGCAACCGGGTGCGTATGGGCAGCCCGGCGCGTACGGCCAGGGTCAGCAGGACCCGTACGGACAGAGCCAGCCCGGCGCGTACGGGCAGGCACAGCAGCCCGACCCCTACGGCCAGCAGAGCCCCTACGGTCAGCAGGGCTACCCGGGCGACCCGTACGGACAGCAGTTCGGACAATCCCAGTACGGCGCCGCCGGGGTTGATCAGTACGGCCAGCCGGTCACGCCCGAAGGCGAGAAGAAGCCCGCCGGCAGCCGCAACAGGCTGCTCGTCATCGCCGGCGTCACAGTGCTTGCAGCCTTGGCCGTGTTCGCGCTGTTGTGGTTCTTCCTGCTCAAGCCGTCCGGCACGTCCAGCAGCGGTTCGACCACACCGGTCCCCGCCGGCAGTCCCACGTCGGAGCCCACAGCCTCGACGGAGCCGTCGATCGGCGGCTCGTCCTCTGCATCGGCGAGCACCACCGCGGCGCCGGCGAACGCCTGTCCGGCGCTCATCGCGGCGATGACCAGCAACAACCTGCCCGCCGAGGTCGCCACGCGACTCGAGCTCATCTCCAAGTTCGTCCCGGAGACCAACCTGCACGTCGATGCGCTCAGGCTGCACGAGCAGGAACTCGCCCCCGTGCGTGACCAGTACTTGACCACCTGCCTGGCCGACATCGCCTCGGGCTCGCAGCCCGCGCAGTACCGCACGTTCATCGATGCGTACACGCGGGCTTCCGCGGACGGCATCTCCATCGGTCAGCAGATCCTCACCGCCAACGCCGTCGATCCGCTGCAGGCCCAGACCCTCGTCGACGATGCCAACAAGCTGCGCGAGGCGGCCGCAGGTCTGCCCAGCGGTACGGCCGTCGTGACCACACCGCCAGCCGCAACTGGCCCGGCCCTGGCCCCGACCCCGAGCGCCGTGGTGCCGACCGAGGCTCCCGCTGCGGCCGAAACGGCGCCGGCGACCGGGCAGTAGTCGCGCCGCGGGTGCTTGCCGATGGACATCACCGACGGCCCGCTTTGGCAACCGTCCGCCGAGCGCATTGCCGCCTCGGCGATGCAGCGCTTCCGCGCTGAGCTGGTCGAGGACGGGGCGATCGGGCCCGAACCCGCCGCGCTGCACACCTACTCGGTCGCGTCGCCGGCCGACTTCTGGGCCCGCATCTTCGATCACGCGGTGCAGCGCGGCCAGGGCTTCAACGAAGCCATGGCAGAAGTGCAGCGACCTCCGGGGCAGACGTTCTTCGCCGGTGCTCGCGTGTGCTATGCCGAGGAAGTGCTGGCTGGCGCGGTCCTTGCGGGCGCCTCCGACGTAGCCGTGATCTACCGCCGCGAGGACGGCCACCGGGTGCAGTGGACCTGGGGCGAGCTACGCGCCGAAGTGGCGGCCTGCGCCGCCGAACTGCGCAGGATCGGCGTGGTGCCGGGCGACGTCGTGGGTGCCTGGCTGCCCAACTGCCCGCAGGCGGTGGCCCTGATGCTCGCGACGAATGCGCTGGGGGCCGTCTACACCTCGGCCAGCCCGGACTTCGGCCCGGCCGGCTTGGCCGACAGGTTCGTCCAGCTGCGTCCCAAAGTCCTCGTGGTCGCCGATGCCTACTGCTATGGCGGCAAGGTGCATCCCCGCCTGCCGCTCCTAGCCGACGTCCTCGGTGTTATCACTTCGATTGCGGCGGTCATGGTGGTGCCGGAAGTTGCCGCGACGCCGGACCTCTCAGACTTGGCCCCGCATGGTGTGCAGGTCATCCGTTGGCCGGCTGCGATGAGCACCCACGGGTCAGTTGCCGACCTCGAGTTCCACCGCGTCGCGTACGACGAACCCGGGTTCGTGCTCTATTCGTCGGGCACCACCGGTCAGCCGAAGGCGATCGTGCACAGTGCCCTTGGACTGCTCGTCAAGCACTGGACCGAGCACGTCCTGCACAGCGATATCCGGCCAGGGGACCGAGTGTTCTACTTCACCACCTGCGGCTGGATGATGTGGAACTGGCTCGTAGGTGCGCTGGCGATCGGGGCAACGATCGTGCTCTACGACGGCTCGCCGCTGTTCCCGGACGCCGGTGCGCTGTGGCGGCTGGCCTCGCAGGAGGGGGTGACCTTCTTCGGCACCAGCGCGAAGTACCTGGACACCTGCCGCCGCGCAGGGCTGGACCCATGGTCAGACGGTCTCACCCCCGGCCTGCGCACGGTGGCGTCCACCGGGTCGCCGCTGGCGGCAGAGGACTACCGCTTCGTCTATGACCGCGTCTCGCCCGATGTGCACCTGGCGAGCATCAGCGGCGGCACCGATATCTGCGGCTGTTTCGTGCTGGGCGACCCGACCCTGCCCGTGTACGCCGGCGAGATACAGGGCCCTGCGCTAGGCGCAGACATCGATGTGCTCGACCCGGACGGTGCTTCGCTGCGGGACCAACCGGGCGAACAGGGCGAGCTGGTCTGCCGGAGCGTGTTGCCCAGCATGCCGCTGGAGTTCGCCGGACCGGAGGGGCCGAGCCGCTACCTCGCGAGCTACTTCGAGCGGTTCGACGGAATCTGGACCCACGGCGACTTCGCGGAGTGGACCAGCCACGGCGGCATCGTGATCTCGGGCCGTTCGGATGCCACTCTCAACGCTGGCGGCGTGCGTATCGGCACAGCCGAAATCTATCGACAGGTGGAGCAGGTGCCGGGCGTGTTGGAGGCCCTCGCAGTGGGCCAGGTGCACGACGGCGATACCCGGATCGTGCTGTATGTCCGGCTGGCGCCGGATGCCGTGCTCGACGACGATCTGCGCTCGGCGATCCGGACCCGGCTGCGCACCCACGCCTCACCCCGGCACGTCCCGGCGCTCATCTGCCAGGCGGTCGATTTCCCGCGCACGCGGTCGGGCAAGTTGGCCGAACTCGCCGTGGCGGACCTCGTCAACGGGCGCACAGTCCGCAACACTCACTCGCTGGCCAACCCGGAAGTGCTGGGGGAGTTCGCAAGGCTGGACGGCATCGGCTGAGCGAAGGTATCTGCGAAACCCGGCGCAGTCACTAGGATGATTCCGAGATCCCCTTCGACGCTTGGAGCTCGCCATGCCCGAGATGCTCGACGCTGCTCAGTCCGCGGCTGACGAGACGCGCGCGGACATGGCGGTCGCGCGCGCCCAGGACGAGGTGTTGGATCAGCGAGCGACCGAGGGGGATCGGCGCTACGTACCCGGCACGGATTGGCGTGCGCAGGTCCCCAAGATCGCGGCGATCGTCGTGTGGATCATCGCCGTCATGTCCATCGCCGCCTCCCTCATCCCGCCTATCCGCCGCCGCGACGACATCATCCGCGACGTCACCGAGGTCATCGCCCTGCCGGTCATCCCCTATCTGACCTGGGGCGTGCTGCTTTGGATCGTCGCGAGCAGCCTCAACCGGCGCAAACGTGTGGCTTTGGTGACTCTTGTGGTGCTGGAGACGGCCCAGATCATCGGCGGTGGGCTGCTGCTGCTCGTGTGGTTCCTGGCGCCGAACGAGACCAAGCTGGCCGAGGGGCTGAGCTTCCCGTGGCCTGTTCTGGTGGCCGTCGTCATCTCGATCGCCTGCGTGGTCGTGCTGCTCGTGGCGCGCCACGAGTTCTTCGGCATCGTGCAGAAGGGCAACGGCTGGCGTGCGCTGCTCGTGGTGGTGGTCGGCGGAATCATCACGATCTTGGTGATCATGTTGATGACGACCGTCATGCCGGGCACCCTGCCGAAGACCTCCAGGCTCGCCTTTGCGGTGCAGGAGCTGCTCTACCCCGTGGGCTTCGAGCCGTCGGACACTCTGGGCGGACGACCGCCCCGGTTCATCATCTTCGTGTCGGGGATCCTCAGCTCGATCACCGTCCTGGTGGCCGCGTACTACCTGTTCCGGCCGAACCGCAAGAAGGTCATGCTGTCGGCCGAGGACGAGGTCGCAGTTCGGGCGCTGCTGCGCGAGCACGGCGAGAACGACTCGCTGGGCTACTTCGCCACCCGGCGGGACAAGGCAGCGATGTTCTCGCCGTCGGGCAAGGCGGTCATCACCTACCGCGTCATCAACGGCACCAGCCTGGCCTCCGGCGATCCGATCGGCGATCCGGAGGCATGGCCGGCGGCGATCGAGGAATGGTTGGAGGAAGCGCGGCACTTCGCCTGGGCGCCGGCAGTGATGGGCGCGTCCAAGACCGGTGCGGAGGCCTTCCACCGCGCAGGCCTCGAGGCGCTGCACCTCGGCGACGAGGCGATCCTGGAATTCCACGACTTCAACCTCGACGGCCGGGAGTCCCGCGCGGTGCGCCAGGCGGTGTCCCGAGTGGAGCGCTCCGGCTACACCTCCCGGGTGCGTAGGCACGGTGACGTGCCCGAGGACCAGATGATGGCCGCCCTGGAGTTCTGCGACCGCACCCGCGACACCACCAACGAGCGCGGCTTCTCCATGGCGCTCGGGCGCATGGCCGATCCCTCCGACGGTCGCTGCGTGCTGGTCGAGGCCTTCGACGCCGAGGGGGTGCTGCAGGGCGTGCTCTCGTTCTCGCCCTGGGGGCAGCGGGGGATCTCGCTGGACATGATGCGCCGGGCGCGCACGGCCGAGAACGGCGTCGTGGAGTACATGGTGGCCGAACTGGTGTCCGCCGGACCCAAGATCGGCGTCGACCACGCCTCACTGAACTTCGCGGTGCTGCGGGAGGTATTCGAGGAGGGGGCCGAGATCGGCGCCGGTCCGGTGCTCCGGCTCACCCGCGGTGCGCTGATGTTCGCGTCCCGCTGGTACCAGTTGGAGTCGCTCTACCGCGCCAACGCCAAGTACAACCCGGAATGGGTGCCGCGCTACTTACTGTTCGAGTCGGCCCGCGACTTGCCCCGCGTGGCGATGGCATCCGGCGTCGCCGAGGGCTTCGTGCCCGACATGAACCCGCGGACGATGCTGCGCTCCAGGGGCGCGCACGGGTCGCCGCTGCTGGAAGGCGCAAAGGGCGCGCCGTTGGCCCTGATCGCGGCGGACGAGGAGGCCTTCGCCGCACGCAAGGCGATCGAGGCCGAGCGTGAGAGCCCGCTGGCCAAGCTGCCCGAGCAGGAGCGGGTCCGGCGGGAGAAGCTCAACCGGATGGTGGCCGAGGGTCTCGACCCGTTCGTAGCGGCATTTGAGCCCGACACGCAGATCGGCGACATCCGCCGCGAGTTCGGCGACCTCGCGCCCGATGCCCGGACCGGCCGGACGGTGCGGATCGCGGGCCGAGTCCTGCGCAATCGAGTCTCCGGCAAGATCGTGTTCGCCTCTGTCAACGACTTCTCCGGCTCGATCCAGGTGATGCTGTCGCTGGGGGAGGTGGGCGAGGAGTCGCTGGATCACTGGAAGCACTTCGTGGACCTGGGCGACCAGGTGGGCGCCGTGGGTGAGGTGATCGCATCCAAGCGCGGGGAGTTGTCGGTGCTGGTGCGCGAGTGGGTGATGACCTCGAAGTGCCTGGTGCCGCTGCCGGACAAGCACAAGGGACTTGCCGATCCCGAGGCCCGGGTGCGCCAGCGGTACGTCGACCTGATCGTCAACGATGCCTCGCGGGAAATGCTCGAACTGCGCTCACGGGTGGTGCGCTCGGTGCGCGAGTCGCTCTGGCGGCGCGGCTTCCTGGAGGTCGAGACGCCGATGCTGCAGCCGATCCACGGCGGCGCCAACGCACGGCCTTTCACTACCCACATCAACGCCTACGACATGCGGCTCTACATGCGCATCGCCCCGGAGCTGTACCTGAAGAAGCTGCTGGTCGGGGGCGCCCCGAAGGTCTTCGAGATGAACCGCAACTTCCGCAACGAGGGCGCGGACGCCACCCACAACCCCGAGTTCACCTCGATGGAGATGTACGACGCCTACGGCGACTACGACACCATGCGGGTGCTCACCCGGGAGCTGATCATCGAGGCCGCCGAGGCCGCGTACGGGCGGCCGGTCATCCGCCGGCCGCTGCCCGACGGCGGGTTCGAGGAGGTGGACATCTCCGGCGAGTGGGCAGTCACGACGCTGCACGAGGGCATCTCGCGCGCACTCGCGACAGAGGTGACCTCGGATACCGATCTGGACCGGCTGCGGCAGTTGTGCCGGGAGCACGACATTCCGTTCGACCCGAGCTGGGACGCCGACCAGGTGACGCTCGAGATGTACGAGCACCTGTGCGAAGAGCGCACCACCATGCCGACGTTCTACAAGGACTTCCCGACCGGGGTCTCCCCGCTGACCAGGCAGAAGCCGTCGAACCCGAAGGTCGCCGAGCGGTGGGACCTGGTGGCTTTCGGCGCCGAACTGGGCACGGCCTACACCGAGCTGACCGACCCGATCGAGCAGCGCGACCGACTCACCGCGCAGAGTCTGCTGGCGGCCGCGGGCGACGTCGAGGCGATGGAGCTCGATGAGGACTTCCTGCGGGCGCTGGAGTACGGCATGCCGCCCACGGGCGGCCAGGGGATGGGTATCGACCGGTTGGTGATGTTCCTGACCGGCAAGAACATCCGCGAGACGCTGCTGTTCCCGATCGTCCGCCCCGACCAGGGGTAGGGCCGGTCTCGTCGGCGCGGTCAGCCGACGAGCGTGAGCGTCTGTTGGGCGATCTCGCGCTCCTCGTTCGTGGGTACCACCAGGACGGCAGTGGGGGAGCCCTGCTGTGAGATCTGGGCCAGGCCTGCTGCGGCGGCGTTCGCCTCGGGGTCGATGCCGATGCCCAGCCAGGCGAGGTCCGCGCACACCCGTCCTCGCAGTCGCGCGTCGTGTTCGCCGGCCCCCGCGGTGAACACGATCGCGTCCGCTCCGCCGAGCTCGACCAGGTACGCGCCCAGGTAGGCGCGGATCCGGTGGACATAGACCTCCAGCGCGAGCTGTGCCGGCTCGTCGCCGGCATCGGCGTGCTGCCAGACCTCACGCAGGTCATTGACCCCGCACATCCCTTTGAGTCCGCTGCTCTTGTTGAGCAGGGCATCGACCTGCTCGGCCGACATCCCGCCCTCGCGCTGCAGGTGGAGCACGATCGCCGGGTCCAGGTCGCCGCTGCGGGTGCCCATCACCAGCCCCTCCAAGGGGGTGAGGCCCATGGACGTGTCCACGCTCCTGCCGCCGCGCACGGCGCACGCGCTCGCCCCGTTGCCCAGATGCAGCGTGATGATCCGGGCGGTGTCGGGATCGAGGTCCAGGTACTCCACCGCTGCTCGGGCCACGAATGCGTGCGAGGTGCCGTGGAAGCCGTATCGCCGGATTCGCTCGGCGCTCGCGACCTCGCGGTCGATGGCGTAGGTGTAGCTCGATGCGGGCATGCTCTGGTGGAACGCGGTGTCGAACACCGCGATGTTGGGGACGTCCGGGTGGGCGGCCATCGCGCCGACGATGCCGGCCAGGTTCGCTGGGTTGTGCAGCGGCGCCAGCGGCACGCAGTCCGCGATCGCGTCGAGCACCGCGGTGTCCACCAGCGCCGGTGCCGCGAAGTAGTCCCCGCCGTGCACGACCCGGTGGCCGAACGCGACGAGTTCGCCGACCTCGGATACCGGTCCGGTCGCGGCGAACGCCCCGGTGATGGCGGCGAATCCTGCCGCATGGTCAGCGATTGGCTCGGTCACGACGTATTCGGTGAAGTCGCCCACCGCACCCGCTCCGATGCGAGTCCGGTGGGTCAGCCGGGAGCCGGGCTCGCCGATCGCCTCCACCAATCCGCCGGCCCACACGATGGGTGCAGCTGGGTCGGCGAGGTCGAACAGCTGGTACTTGATGCTCGACGAGCCCGAGTTGATGACTTGCACGAGGGTTGACACGGGGGACTCCTGGCGGTCGGGGGGCGCGGTGGCGAAGCGGGCGGGGGATCGGGTGGACCGGCGGCTATTGCCCCGGCTGTTGGGACTGCACGGCGGTGATGGCCACCGTGTTGAAGATGTCCGTGACGGTGCAGCCGCGGGACAGGTCGTTCACAGGCTTGCGCAGGCCCTGCAGCACCGGGCCGATGGCAATGGCGCCGGCGCTGCGCTGGACGGCCTTGTAGGTGTTGTTGCCGGTGTTGAGGTCGGGGAACACGAAGACGGTCGCCCTGCCGGCCACCGAGGAGTTCGGGAGTTTGGATGCCGCCACCGAGAGGTCCACCGCCGCGTCGTACTGGATCGGGCCCTCGATGGCCAGCTGCGGAGCGCGCGTCCGGGCGATCTCCGTGGCCTGGCGCACCTTCTCGACGTCGCCGCCGCTGCCCGAGCTGCCGGTGGAGTACGACAGCATGGCCACTCGCGGCTCGATGTCGAACGCCTTGGCAGTGGCCGCTGACGAGATGGCGATGTCGGCCAACTGCGAGGCGTCCGGGTCGGGGTTCACGGCGCAGTCGCCGTACACGAGCACTTGGTCGTGCAGGCACATGAGAAAGACCGACGACACCACCGAGACTCCCGGCTCGGTGCCCATCACCTGCAGGGCCGGTCGGATCGTGTCGGCGGTGGTGTGGGCGGCTCCCGACACCATGCCGTCGACCAGCCCGGCGTTCACCATGAGCGTGCCGAACATCGACACGGACTCCACCGCGTCGCGGGCCATGCCCATGGTCACGCCCTTGTGGGAGCGCGCGGTGAAGAGATCGGCGGCCAGCTGCTCGCGCAGCTCGGAGGTATGCGGCTCGATGATCTGGGCGCCCTGCAGTGCGACCCCCAGCCGGGCGGCCCGCTCGGCCAGCGACCCATCCGGGTCCAGGATCACCAGGTCGCAGACGTCGCGCTGCAGCAGCCGTTCCGCAGCCAGCAGGATGCGGTCGTCATTGCCCTCGGGCAGCACGATCCGCCGCTTGTCCGCCCTGGCCCGGGCCAGCAGGCGATGCTCGAACATCAGCGGCGTCGTGACCGACGACTCCGCCACGTCGAGCGCGGCTGCTAGCCCCTCGCCGTCCACGTGGGTCTCGAAGAGGCCCAGCGACAGCGCGATGCGGCGCTCGTCGGACGACGACGTCATCGGCCGCAGTTCCGACACCGCCGACGCGGTGTCGTACGTGTCGAGGTCGGTGAGCAGCACCGGCAGGGGTGGTCCGGGAACGGAGGCCAGCAGGTCGAGCACTGAGTCGGCGGGCCGGAACCCGCCGGTGAGCAGGACTCCGGTCACCCGCGGCGAGCGTTCGGCGTGACGGGTGGCCGCGGCCGTCATGATGACATCGGCCCGGTCTCCGGCCGTGATCAGGAGCACGCCGTCGTGCAGGTGCTCGAGCAGGTGCGGCACCGTCATGGCTGCGACCTTGACCCCGGCGACCTCGGCGCTCAGCGAGTCGTCGTCTCCGAGCAGCACCTCGGCGTCGAGCCGGGCGGCGGTCTGCCGCAGCGTGGGGTGCGCCATCCGCGGCTCTTCGGGTAGTAGCCAGCACGGCACCGGCAGATCGACGGCGGCTGCCCGGATGGCCTCGGCCTGGTCGGGGTCCACCCGATTGAACACCACGGCAGCGGCGGTGGTGTCGTGGTCGCGCAGGGATCCCAGCGCCGCCCGGGCCGCACCCACCACCTGCTCGGCGCGGTGTCCGTGGCCGCGCAGTACCAGGACCACGGGCGCGCCCAGGTTCGTGGCGATGCTGGCGTTGAGGTCGAACTCGAATGCGGCGCTGGCACCGGTGAAGTCCGTGCCCTCCACCAGTACTACGTCGCACTGGGCCGCCAGCGCATGGAATCTGGCCATGATCCGGGCCACGAGCGCATCGACTTCCCCCGGCGTGCCGGCCGAGCGGGTCTCGGCGGTGGTGATGCCGTACGACTCGGCGCTCGACTGTGCCAGTTGGTAGCGCCGCCGCATGAGTTCGATCATCGGGTCGGATCCGTTGCCCGCCCGCACGACGGGCCGGAAGTAGCCCATCCTGCCGACGCGCTGGGACAGGACCTCGGCCAGTCCCAGGGTCACAAGCGACTTACCGCTCTCGGGTTCGAGGGACATCACGCATATAGCCCGTTCCACCCGGCCAGAGTAGGGATCGCGGAGCCGTCGTGTCCTGGTCGTGGCCGAGGCTGCGGGTACCTTTGGCGCCATGGGCTCTTTCGATGTGGTGGCCGAGTCGGGGGAACGGCTGGACCCTGCGGTGATCGGTCAGGTCGCCCAGGCGGCCGCGGGCTACGTGGACTCGGACCGGCAGGCCCCTCTGCACGACGCCCTGGCGGATCTGTTGGCCGCGCCGATGGCCGCCGACCAGTTGCTCAACTCTGCTTTGGGGTTCGCCAACGTGGTCTCGCTGCTCGGTATCACCCTGGGCCGCGACGAGCAAGGCGCCGACGAGCTCGTGCGCGGGGTCATCGCTCGCACCGCCGGCGACTCCACCTCGGGAGTGTTCGAGGGGCCGTCAGATCCGCTCCATGCGGCCGCACAGGCGCTGGTGTGCCGGGCCTATGGGACGATATCGACGCCTGCCGTCCCGGAAACGCTGGAGGGCCGTGTCCTCGTGGCTCTTGCCGCGTACGGCGACGCATCCGTCGTGCTGGCCGATCGGTTGGGGATACCGCGCTCGGTGCTCGGTCCTGCGCTCGTGGCCGCAGCCGCGGACATGTCGGCGGGAGGCTGATGGCAGCCGCTTCTTCAGGGCTCACCCCGCGCGTTTGCCGCGCCGGGTTCGGAGTCGTGATCGCCAGGTGAGCAAAGGGTTTCGGCTGCTGGTGACCGTGAGCGTCGTCCTCGTGGTCGTGGGGGTCCTCGCGGCGATCGTGGTGGGTTCGGGCATGCTGCGGGCGCTGCCCGCGATGCTGGGTCAGCGCCCAGCGAGCACTCCTGGGCTGAGCATCGCCCAACCCAGCGTCCCCGCTTTCGCCGCGCCTAGTCCCAACACCGGCGTGGACGTGTCGTTCCCGCAGTGCCAGACGGCCCTGCCGGAGGACGGCGTGAGTTTCGCCATCGTCGGGTTGACAGGAGGAAGGCCCGCCAAGGACCAACCCTGTTTGGCCGAGCAGTGGCAGTGGGCCCAGTCCCTGCAGGCGGCCGCGGTGTACGTCAATACGGAGTTCATCGCCGGGAGGTCGGAGTCTGCGGAGCCTGCGGCGCTGGGACGGGCGGATGCCTTCGACGGACTCAACCGGATTGCCTCGATGGGGTTGCCGGAGGCGTTGCCGGTCTGGCTCGACGTGGAGACGGAGAACACCTGGTCGGGCTCGCAGGTCCAGCATGTCGCCTACCTCTCCGCGATGCTCGCAACCTTCGCTGAGGCTGGGCATCCAGTGGGCATCTACTCCACGCCGACGCTCTGGCGGCGCATCACGGGTGGTGTCGAGATGGACGTGCCCACCTGGGTCGCGATCGGGCGCAACGAGCGCAGCGCGGCGGAGCGCACGTGCTCTGGGCGCGGGCTGGCCGGGAGCCCGCCGGCGATGGTGCAGTGGGTCGAGCTCCTGCCCGACGGCAGGCTGCTCGACCACGATCTGATCTGTCCGAGCACGCCGGCGACCGGCCTGCTGCTGCCCATGCGGCAACCATCGGTCGGGTAGCGGTGCCTGCCACTGGCCCGCACCGGTGGCGCCGATGCCGTCCCGCGCGGTAGAAAAGGCCCATGAACAAGAGCCTCATCGCAGTAGTCGCCATCGCCGCCTCCGCCGCCGGGCTGGCCGCCTATCGACGGCGCCAGCTCGCCGAACAGGTTTCGGCCGGCGCTGACCAGGCGGCAGCCACGGTGAGCGAGGCCGCCACCCGTGCCGCCGGGTCGGTGAGCACTGTGGCGGACAAGGCCGCCGACTCGGTGGGCAAAGTCGCCGATCGCACGGCCGACGCCGCCGCACAGGCCGGCACGACTGCTCAGGGGGCGGCCAACCGCGCCGCAGCCGCCGTCGACACCGCCGCGCAGAAGGCGGCGGATGCGTCGTCGGCCGCAGCGGCAAAGGCGGACAAGGCCGCCGACAAGGTGGCGCAGGCCAGCGACAAGGCCGCCGACAAGGTGTCCGAGGCCAGCGACAAGGCCGCCGACAAGGTGAGCGGCACCGTCCAGGACGTGACGGCGGAACTCGAGGACGCCGAGCAAGAGGCCCAGGCGAAGAAGCAGGCCGCAGTCGGCGACTCGTCCGCGAAGGACGACTCGACCGGCGCCGCGGGCGCCGCGTAGGTCCCGCCTGGGTGGCCGCGTCGGGCGCGGCGGCTAGGCTTGGGGCCTCACGCCGATAACCGGACGATCCCCGGAGGACCCATGGCCAGCCTGCTCTTCAACCCCTCGGACTACGATCCCACGCACCTCGACGACGCGACGCGCGAGAATCTGCGCCAACTCATCGCTTTCTTCGAGGGCAAGGGTCTGGCCGAGATGAAGGCCGAGCATCACGATGCGACGTGGTACGCGGACTTCATCGAGCGCGCTGGCGAGCTCGGCACCTTCGGCCGCTTCGGCACGCCGGCCCAGGTCGGCGCCCTCACGGGATCCGACGATGCCCGGTGGGACACGCATCGGATCAACGAGCTCAACGAGGTTCTGGCCTTCTACTCGCTGTCGCACTGGTACGCCTGGCAGGTGACCGTGCTCGGCCTCGGCCCGGTCTGGACCTCTGACAACGACGCTGCGAAGGAGTTGGTCGGCGAGCTGCTGGCCGACGGTGCGGTGTTCGGATTCGGGCTGTCGGAGAAGACCCACGGCGCCGACATCTACTCGACCGACATGATCCTGACCCGCGACGGCGAGGGCTGGCTGGCGACTGGGCCGAAGTACTACATCGGCAATGGCAACGTCGCCGGCCGGCTGTCGGTGTTCGGTCGGTTCGCGGACGACGACCCGGAGTACCCCGGCGAGTACGTGTTCTTCCTGGTGGACACCAGCCACCCTGCCTACCAGCTCGAGAAGAACGTGGTCGCCGAGCAGATGTACGTCTCCGCCTTCTCACTGGCTGACTACCCGGTCGCCGCCGATGCCATCCTGCACACGGGCAAGCCGGCCTGGGACGCGGCGCTCGCCACGGTCAACGTCGGCAAGGCGAACCTCGGGTGGGCGAGCATTGGCATCTGCGAGCACGCCTTCTACGAGTCCGTGGAGCACGCCAACAACCGCGTCCTGTACGGCACCAAGGTGACCGACTTCCCGCACGTCCGCCGTATGCTCGCCGATGCCTACGCACGGTTGCTCGCCATGAAGATCTTCGCTGCCCGGGCGACGGACTACATGCGCACCGCCTCCGACGACGACCGTCGGTTCCTGCTGTTCAACCCCCTTACCAAGATGAAGGTGACCGGCGAGGGCGAGAAGGTCATCGACCTGCTGTGGGACGTGATCGCGGCCCGCGGCTTCGAGGGCGACACGTACTTCGAGCAGGCCGCGCAGCACATCAGGGCGCTGCCCAAGCTCGAGGGGACGGTGGCGGTCAACGTCGCCCTCGTGCTCAAGTTCCTGCCCCAGTACCTGCTCGCGGCCACCGGTGCCGGACCGCAGCTGCCCCAGATCGGAGTGGGGAGCGACGCCTCCGACGATTCCTACCTGTTCGCCCAGGGACCCGCCTCGGGCCTCGGCCGGATTGGGTTCCACGACCCGCAGCCGGCGTTCGCGCGCTTCGCCGACCTGCCGAATGTGGCCATCTTCGTCGACCAGATGAAGGCCTTCGCCGATTTGGTCACCACCGCTCCGCCGACCGAGGATCAGGCCCGCGACCTGGACTACCTGCAGTCCCTGGGCCAGCTCTTCACTCAGATCGTCTACGCCCAACTGGTGTGCGAGGGCGCTGCGCTGGCACTGGACTCCGGTGGCACCCGCACTGGCGGCGTGAGCGACCTCACCGGCCTTACCGAGGACCACATCAACCGCATGTTCGCCGTCTTCGTGCAGGACCTCGACGGGTTCGCCCTCGAGCTCTTCGGTCGCGCCTCGGCCACGCCCGAGCAGCGTGCGAAGGCCAAGGCGATTCTGGCGGCGCCGGACGTGGACGCGACCTACGAGAAGGACTTCGTCGCTGAGGTGCTGTCCTATGACGGCGCCTACACCATGACTCCGTGAACCTCGGGGCGCTCGCGATCGAGCTCGCGGCCGGGCTGGTCGCAGGGATCTTCGCGGGCGTAACCGGGGCCGGTGGCGGGGTCCTGCTGGTGCCCATCCTGGTGTGGTTCGGGCTACCGCCGCTGTCGGCGACGGCCACATCGAATGTGGCGATCTCGGTGTCGGCGCTGTCGGGCACCTGGACGAACCTGCGGCGGTTTGCGCTGCCGTGGCGGCGCGTACTGCTGCTCGCTATCCCGGCAGTGCTGAGCGCCCCGTTCGGTGTCT
The DNA here is from genome assembly GCA_044326505.1 of Candidatus Nanopelagicales bacterium. GTDB lineage: Bacteria > Actinomycetota > Actinomycetes > S36-B12 > UBA10799 > JACJWR01. The sequence goes on from JBIRBF010000024.1 coordinate 20,520, forward strand.
GGCTGGCCCGGTCGATCTCCGGTGCTGCGCTGCTCTTGTCGTTCGCCGCCTTCAACGTGCTCGCGACGGGCCTGCTGC
>JBIRBF010000011.1:0-26429 GCA_044326505.1 Candidatus Nanopelagicales bacterium
ACTGGCCCCAAGTTGTCGCGACCGTCAACGCTCTGCTACCCGGCGCCCGGCCGTGGCGCACCTGCCAGTGGCGGCTGCTGGTGGACCAGCGCTCGGCGCCGGCGCTGTCGGCTACTGGGCGGTGAGTCCGAAGAGCAGAGTCGGCTCCAACTCCACCGTCGCGTGCCGCACGCCTCGCACGACGTCGCCCACGTGCACCGTCCCTACCTTGGCCAGGATGTGCATGGGGCCGGGGTTGTCCGCGAGCACGTCGCAGCTCCACTTGGGCTGGCCCGCAGCCACCGACATCGTCGCCAACATAGAGAGCAGAGTGGACCCCAGTCCGTTGCCCTGGAAGCGGTCGGCAACGGAGAAGGCCACCTCTGGCGGGCCGTCGGGCATGTTCGCATATTCCACGATCGCCGCGAGGCGCGCCGGGTCGTCCGGGTCGAGGGCCGCCAGTGCAACTCGGCTGCGGCCGTCGCGGTCGGCCAGCCACGCCGCCGCCGATTCGGGAACGGTCGGCATCGCGGACATGAATCTCAGTCGCCGGCTCTCGGGGCTCATGCCGTGTTGCAGGAAGTCGAGCAACTTGTCCGTGTCATCGGCGGTGAGCGTGCGGACGGGGTAGAAGCGCCCCTTCACGGCTAGGCCCGGCCCGGTGATGCTCAGCGACGACGTGCGCAGGTCGTGCGTGATGTCCGCAACGCCCGATCCGACTCCCACGGCCCCCTGGACCACCCGCGCGGCAGCGGAACGCGTCTTGCGGAGCAGCGACTGAGACGAGGAGGCCATGTCCATGCCACAAGCGTCGCACGGTTGTGGCGACTCACAGTGCTCGCGGGGGCCCCGTGTGGCGTGCGTCGCGATCCGGCCGCGGCCGGAGCCGCGTGGCGCTGCGGGCGCAGGGCTGGGGCTACCATCTGCCGACGGAGGGACCTGTGGTGACGACGAGTTCACAGCCGAGCGGGCGTACTGGGGGCATCTACTACCGGCACGCCTCCCCCGATCCCCTGGCCCCGCCGATGATCCACGTGCACGGCTTCGCCATCTCCGGCGAGGTTCTGCTGCCCACGGCCGCCCGCCTCTCGGACACTTTCGCCACCTACGTGCCTGATCTGCCCGGCCACGGTCGCAGCGCCGGCCCGCGCACACCGCTGGGCCTGCACGAGCTGGGCGACTCACTGATCTACTTCCTGGACGACCTGGGCATCGAGCGCGCGACCTTCGTCGGCAACTCCATGGGATGCCCGGTCATCTCGCGGCTGGCGATCCGCTATCCGGACCGGATCGACCGGGCCATCATGGTGGCCCCCGCCGGCGGCCCAAGCCAGCGGCCGCTCTCCAGGGCCCTTTGGAACATGGCGCTGGACGGCTTCCGGGAGCCGCCGTCGCTGATGCCGGTGGCAGCGCGAGCCTACGCTCGCTTCGGCACCCTCAACGCATGGCGGATGTTCGTGCTCATGACGACGATCCAGTCAGTTCGGATGCTGCGGGACTTGGATCTGCCACTACTCTTCGTCACCGGCGGCCGTGACCCGCTGCTGCCCAGCGAGGCGCGGCTGCAAGCGATGGCCGAAGCATTCGAGGTGCGCGGAAATGCGACCGTGGTGCGTCTGCCCGAGGCGGCGCATGCAATCAACTTCTCGCACCCCGACGAGCTCGCGGCCATCATCCGCGCCTATATGGCCGACCCGACGCTGGCCGACCGAAGCGCGCTGCCTGCCACGGCCGAGGTCGTTGTTGCGGCGCGGAGGTAGCTCGCGCGCCGACCGCCTTTACCGCTCGTCGGGCACGTAGGGAAGGTCACCCGCGAGCGCAGCGTCGCTCACAGCCTGCCAATCGGCCTCGGTCTGGTCGGCGTACTTGACTGCGAACTCCGCGATGGACTCGCCAAGCGCCCCGCCACCGCCCAGGTAGCCGCTGATCGCGGCGGCGTCACCGGCGCGCGCATGCGCACGGGCCAGGAGCGCCCCGCACAACCGCCCGTACAGGGGCATCTCGATCGCATCCAGCGACTCGGTGGGGATATCGCCCTTCATGTCGCGCAGCTGGCGCACGTAGAAATCCCGCCCGTCCATCGACGTCCAGCCCAACAGCGGATCGCTGGCGGCCTGGCTGCGCTGCTGGTAGGCCACGACGCGACGGCCGTTGTGCGAGTGTCGGCTCACCGGTCCGTCGGCACGGCCGTCCAGCACGGAGGGGCCAGCCTCCTTGAGCTGCAGGAACACCGCATCGTCGTCGTCCATCCCGGTGAGCAGCGCCACGTACGACCGCATGCCGGCGCTTCCCACCCCGGTGACCCGATACGCGGAATCGCGGAAGGTGTACGAGCGCAGCACTCGCTGCCAGTTGTACGGGAGAGTCTCGACATACTCATCGAGCGCATCGACGATTTGGTCCTCGGTGGCGCCCACGACGGCGGGATCGGAATCGAATACGTCGACCATCAGGGGCGGCGCATCGATCATGCGTAACTCGCCACTCTCGCCGCGCCCGGTGAACTTCGGCATGGTGCTCGCGTGCGTCTTACGCCGCGCCTTCGCCTCGGCCAGATCGACCTCGTCGGAAATCGCCGTTTTGCGGGCGATCTTGCGCAGGCGGTCGACGGTGAACACATCGAGGTTGAAGGGCAGCGTCCCCTCGCGCGCGGCGGCATCGATAGCTTCGGCGTACGCGCCGATGGATTCCTCGACCGCCTTCTTGCCGATGCCGTCTGACAGCCCGTTGTGCCGGGCTGCCACCACCAGGCTCGCCGCGAGCCGCTTGAGGTCCCATTCCCACGGACCTGGCGCGGCTTGGTCGAAGTCGTTCACGTCGAGCATCAGGTGGCGCTCAGGACTCGCGTAGAAGCCGAAGTTGGCCAGGTGTGCGTCGCCGATCAGCGTCGTATAGGTCCCGCTGTGCGGGGTGCCCACCAGGTCCTGCGACATCAGGTCGGCCGCCCCGCGCAGGAACGTGAAGGGACTCACGACCATTCGCCCGACCCGTACCCCCACGTAGTCGGGCAGCCGACCCTGGCTGGTGGTGCGCATCCAGTCCACCGGATCGGGGCGGTTGGCCGGCGGCGCCCAGTCGGCGTGCGCACTGCGGGGGACGCGCTTGCGCACCGCCCTGCCGGCGGCGCGGCGCTCTGCGGCGGGTGGGTGTGGGGTCCGGAGGCTGTCATCAACCATGGCGGCAGTCTAGGGCCGCGCGGACGCGTCACTACGCTTGTGGACATGGTGAATCTGACACAGCTGTGGACCACCGAACCCGTCTGGCAGGTTCCGGCCGGGTGGCGCCAGGGCCGCGGCGCCTGGGGCGGGCTCGTGGCCGGCCAGGTGATGACGGCAGCATCGGCAGACCTGCCCGACGAGCACCTCGTCCCACGCAGCTTGTGGATCGCCATGCTTGGGCCGGTCCTGGCAGGGGACGTCCGTTGCGAGGTCCGCGATCTCCGGCGCGGCCGGGCAACGCTTGCCCGAGAGGTGACCCTCAGTAACAGCGACGACGAGCTGCTCACGCGCGGGGTCGTGGTCTTCGGCGTGCCGCGTACCGACACCGAGGTCGCGAATGCCGCGCCGCCGGCGCCGAACCCAGAGCCAGCACCCGACGCTGAGCGCATGGCCCTGCCGGTTCCCCCGGCGCCGGAGTTCATCTCGCGGATGGCCTTCGCCCCCGTTGACGGCTTCCCGTTCTCCGGGGCCGCCCGGTTGTTGACCACTGGCTGGATCAGCCTCGGCGACGACTCCGCCGACACGCTCACCCCTGCGATCATCGCGGCGCTCGCCGATGCCTGGTGGACGGTCGCCATCGTGGGGATGGATGGCTCCGCGCTGGGCACCGGAGGCATCCCGCCGGTATCGACGCTGGACTTCTCGCTGTCGTTCCCGAGTGCGCCTCCAAAGGTGCCCGCCGCTGACCTGTGGCAGCGCGGGCTCTGGCACATCGGGCGCGGGATCGCCGGTCAGCAGGGCTACTTGACGGAGCTGCGCGAGTTGTGGACCCCCGACGGCCAGTTGCTTGCGCTCAACACACAGGTCGTCGCGGTGGGTCGCACGGGCTGACCGGCGGACCGCCCGGCTGGGCCCCGACGACGGCGGCGATCTCAGCCGCCCACGCATGCGCCCGATCCACCGCCGCTGCGACGGGAAGATCCTGAGCCCATGCCGTCAGGAACCCGGCGGCGAAGGCATCTCCGCAGCCCGTCGTTTCCGGATTCGGCACGACATAGTCGACCCGGTATGCCTCGCTGCGCTGTCGTGTGTGCACCACGCTCGGCCCAAGGCCTGCATGCACCACCAGGAGCCCCGCCCAGCCGGGCCGTCGGTCCAGCCCCAGCGCGGCGGCCTCGCTGGCGTTGGCGAACAGGACATCCGGCGCCACGCGAGCCAGTGAGTCGCGGAACGACGATGCGCCCTGCGCCTGGATCCGCGCGGTCGTCGGGGTATCCACGCTCACGGCCACGCCGAGCCGTCGAGCCATGTCCACGACGTCGAAGACCACGGCCGGCCAGGAGTAGTCCAGCAGGTCGAAACCGTTGATGTGCATGACGTCCAGGCCTTCGAACCAGGCCGCACCCACGTCCGCGGCCTGGCCGCGGAGGTCGCCTTGATCGACCAGGAAGGATCGATCGCCGGCCCAAGCCAGCACCGTGGCGAACGGCGCCCGACCACGTCGCACCACCCGCAGTTCGACGCCCAGCCCCGCGAGCTGTCCGAGCGCCTGGGCACTGCCGTCGTCGGCGCCCGCCCAGCCAGCCACGACAGCGGGGAAGCCGTGCGCGGCGACGTTGCCCGCCACGTTGGCCGCGCCGCCCCCGGCGGTCAGCAGCCGCGTGACGTGTTGATGGCCGTCCGGCTCGGGCTGGTGGTCGCAGCGGATCACCTGGTCCACGACGACCTTGCCGATGCCGCCGACCGTCGGCAGGCGCGCCCGGGCCGCAGGCCTGCGGGCGCTCTGCGTAGCTGGCACGGGGGCTGTCACGCGCCAATTCTGGACCATGGTCGGCGCTGGTAACCTCGCGCACCATGAGGCGTCATGGCTGAACAGGCCGAGCGTGGGCGGCTGATAGTCGTCGGCACCGGCATCCGGAGCATTGCACAGCTGACGCAGGAGGCGGTCGCCTGGATCAAGGCCGCCGACATCGTCTGCTACGCCCTGGCCGATCCCGTCACCCAGCGGTGGGTCCTGGACAACGCCAAGGCGGCTGAGGACCTGGGCGTCTACTACGACGAATCCGCCAACCGGCTCACCAGCTACGACCGGATGGCGGCGCGGCTAGTGGCGCACGCGCGTGCCGGCCGCACGGTGGTCGGAGCCTTCTACGGCCACCCGGGTATCTTCACCGACCCGTCGCACCAGGCTGTCGCCATCGCGCGCTCGGACGGCATCGAGGCCAGGATGCTTCCGGGGATCTCGGCCGAGGACTGCCTGTTCGCCGACCTGGGCGTGGATCCTGGGCTGGGCGCCAGCGAGTCCTACGAGGCCACCGAGATGCTGGTGCGGGGCCGGCAGCCGGACACGACGTCGCACGTGGTGATCTGGCAGATCGGCGTGCTCGCGCAACAGGGCTTCGATAGCTCCCGGGGTGCGTCGGACCTGCAGCCGCTGGTCGACTACCTGCTCTCCTCCTACCCCGCCGATCACCTCGTCACTCACTACCAGGGCTCCCAGTCGGTCCTGTGCGAATCCCTGGTGGAGCCGGTGGCCCTCGGCGATCTCGGCGGCATCCGTGCCGCCGTCACCTCAACGCTGTACATCCCGCCGCTGACCGATGCCGGCTTCCGCGCCGACATGGCTGCGTCGCTGGGACTTGACGGCACCGTCGGTCCAGGAGCCCGATGGGAGGTCGGCCAGCCGTTCACCGGGGAGGCCCCCGTGGATCCCGGCCACCAGGAGCCGGACTGGTACCAACCCCTGGCCCCTGGCCGCAGTCGGGTGCAGGACCTGATCGTCGCGCTAGCCGAGGATCCGGAACTGCTGGCGGCTTTCGAGGCCGATCCCGGTCCCTACGTCGGTGCGCTGGGCCTGGACCCGATCGAGATCTTCGCCGTGCTCACGCGCGATGCCGGGCTCATCTCGTTGTGTGTGCGCTGCGGCACCGGAACTGCTGCAGCGGTGGCCGCTGGGATGGCCGAGACGCAGGCCGAGGCAGCGAGGTTCCGACTCGCCGCCGATGGCCGCCTCATGCGCCCGCGCCGCACTTAGGCGCAACAGCTAGGGCGCCACGGCGGTGCCGACCAGAGCCGGCGACACCGGCGGAACCGGCACGAGCCTTTCGTCGCGCAGTCCCGAGACGTCGAAGCCGGCCGCGGCCAGGACCGCACGGGTATCGCGGTCCGGATGGCAGCCTCCCGCGAATCGGCCCCACAGCGGCGAAATGCCCCGCTGGCATCGGCAGAGCCAGGAGCCCGGCTCCCCCGCGACGTGCTCGATGACGCCCACTGTGCCGCCGGGCCGCACCACGCGCCGCAGCTCCGCAGCCGCCCGGGCCGGATCGTCGACCGAGCACATCACATAGCCCAGCAGCGCCGAGTCGCAGGACGCATCGGGCAACGGAAGGTCCTCGGCCACGGCATCGATCACCTCGACGGTCAGACCGCTCTCCCTCGCCTGCGCTACAGCGGCCTCTGCTTCGCGGCGCATAGACGCGCTGGGCTCGATGCCCACCACTTCGGCGACCCCCGCGGGTAGGAAGCGCAAGTCGCTCGCGGGGCCGAGGCCCACGATGAGCACGCGGCCCGACAGCGCGGCTGCGACCTCGGCGCGCGCCCGCCCGACCGCCCCGGCCTCCTCGAGTCGGCATAGCCTGGCGTAGACCCGTGAGAACACCGGATGGTCGTGGCGCATGGCGCCACGCTACGCCTGGTCAGTCCTGGAGCTCGAAGCCCGCCACGGTCTCGGCGATTCCCTCGCTCAACGGACGGAAGCTCCAGCCCAATTCACGGATCGCCTTGTCCGGCGAACCGAGGTAGCTGGCCCCGGAGGCGCGCAGGCCCTCCGCGCTGAACTCCGGCGGCAGCGGCAGCACGCGGCTCAGGGGGCCGACGATCTTGGACATGAGCGAGAGGGCCGGGGCGGGCATGTCGAAGGGCCTGTGGCCGCCGGTGAGCTCGGCGACGTAGGCCATGAGGGCGTGGGCGTTGGTCTGCTCGCCGGCGAGCATGTAGGACTCGCCCGACTCGCCGCGCTGCATGGCGAGCAGGTGACCTGCTGCGACGTCGTCCACATACGCCTCGACCATGCGCAGGCTTGACGGGGCGACCACGCGCTTGCCGGCCGCCACCTCGCGCATCATCGTTCCCAGCGTCGAGGTGTCCCCGGGTCCATAGATTCCACCGGGCATGACGATCACCACGTCGAGCACTTGGTCGCGGGCGAAACCTTCGGCGACGGCGTGGGCGCGCGCCTTGGACTCGTCGTAGACGGTCAGGTGCTTGCCTTGGAAGGTGAAACTCTCGTCGCGCACGACGCCGCCGGTGTCGGAGTTGATGGCGCACGTGCTGGTGTACACCACGCGCGGCACTCCGGCATCCGCAGCGGCCGCCAGCGCGGTGCGGGTGCCGTCGACGTTGACGCTCCAGGCGGCGCTGGAGTCCTTGGCCCCGGTTTTGTACCAGCCGGCGACGTGGAACAACCCGTCCGCGCCGGCGAAGGCCGCGGCCAAGGCGTCGGGATCGCCCAGGGCCGCCCGCACCACTTCGACGCCCAGGTCGGCCAGTGCAGTCGCGTTCGGTGCGTCCGGCGATCGGACGGTGGCGACCACCGAGTGGCCGCGGTCGATGAGAAGTCGGGCCAAGGCGCCGCCGACAAAGCCGGTGGCCCCCGTCATCGCGTAGCGCATCTTCGGATTGTGGCACGGGTGTGCCGTCGGCCGCGCTACTGCAGAGTCGACAGGTCCACGTCCGGCGGGATAAGTACCTGATCGATCGTGTGCATGACACCGTTGGTGGCGTACACGTCAACCTGGGTCACCGTGGCCGAGTCGACCTTGAGCGTGGTGCTGTCCTTCGACGTGTACGCGTCGGATCCTTCCACAGTTGGGATAGGTCCGTTTGCGAACTCACTCACGGTTTCCTCGCCTCCCGCGAGGTGGTAGCCGATGACTTGGTCGAGCACCGCCTGGTTCTGCGGCTGGAGCAACTTGTCGAGCACTCCGGCGGGAAGCGCCGCGAATGCAGCATTCGTCGGCGCGAACATGGTGAACGGACCAGGCTCCTGGTAGATGTACACGATGCTGGAGGCCTGCAGCGCCGTGTTGAAGGTGCTGAGGTCCGGGGTGGAAGCGGTGAGCGCCACCATGTCGCCGGTCGGGGCGGCAGGACTTGACGTCGCGGCGCTGGCCGAGGCCGAGGCCGAGGAGCTGGTACTCGACGAGGCGCTGGCCGAGGCCGATCCAGACGCCGGTCCGGCGGCGAGGGCGGACGTACTCGCCGAGGCCGACGCCGATCCGGCCGCACTGCCCGAAGGCGGCGCCTCGTTGACTGTCACACTGCACGCGGCCAGCGCCAGCGCCGCGCCGGCGGCCAGTCCCAGACGGGCGAACCTCACATTGACCTCCACGTTTGGTGTGCCTGGTCGTCGCGCTGATTGCGAACGCCATCGCTAGACAGTGGCACACCAGGGAGCCCGATCGCCGCGCGCACGCGCAATCGCCCGGGAGGCCCCCGCTCAGCCCGCGTTGAAGTAGGACGCCTCGGGGTGGTGGAAGATGATGGCGCTGGTGGACTGTTCCGGGTGCAGCTGGAACTCCTCGCTGAGCTGCACCCCGACCCGCTCAGGCCGGAGCAGCTCGAACATCAGCTGTTGCTGGCTCAGATCCGGGCACGCCGGGTAGCCGAACGAGTAGCGCTCGCCGACGTACTCCTGCTTGAGGATGCGGGCCATCTCGGGCGAGTCGCCACCGCTGATCCCCCAGTCGGCGCGGATGCGCGCGTGCCAGTACTCGGCCAGCGCCTCGGTCAGCTGGACCGAGAGGCCGTGCAGCTCCATGTAGTCGCGGTAGCTGTTGGCCTGGAACAACTCGTTGGCCGCCTCGGCGATGCGGTTGCCCATCGTCACGATGTGGAAGCCGACGTTGTCGATTTGCGCAGGAGCCGTGCCGTCGGCGTTGCCGGGCCGAACGTAGTCGGCCAAGCACAGGAAACGCCCGCGCTGCTGGCGCGGGAAGTTGAAGCGGCCGATCTCGCGGCTCGGCTCGGCCGGGTCGCCCACGATGATCTGATCCCCGTGCGCCCACGCGGGCCAGAAGCCGTAGATGACGGCGGCCTCGAGCAGGCCCTCGGTGTGCACCCGGTCCAGCCACGAGCGCAGCCGAGGCGTTCCTTCTTCGGCCACGACCTCTTCGTAGGTCCGGGAATCGGACTTGGCGGGCTTGAGGCCCCACTGCCCGCGGAACAGCGCGCGCTCGTCCAGATAAGCCACGTAGTCGGCCAGCGGGATGCCCTTGACGATCCGGTCGCCCAGGAACGGCGGCGCCGGGAGGGGGGCATCGGCCGCCACGTCCGAGCGCTCCGGGACCTGGACCGCGGGCACGTTCGCCCGCGATCCGGTGGCGCGCACCCGCCGCTCGCGCAGCGCCGGCAGCTCCGCGCCGGGATCCCCGCGCTTGACCGCCATGATGGCGTCCATGAGGCTGAGGCCCTCGAAAGCGTCGCGCGCGTAGCGCACCTCTCCGTCGAACATCTCGGCCAGGTCCTGCTCGACGTAGGCCCTGGTCAGGGCTGCGCCACCGAGGATCACGGGGAACTTCTCGGCGATGCCGCGGGTGTTCATCTCGGACAGGTTGTCCTTCATGATCACCGTGGACTTCACCAGCAGACCCGACATCCCGATGGCGTCGGCGGCGTTCTGCTCCGCGGCCTCCAGGATCGCGTTGACCGGCTGCTTGATGCCGATGTTCACCACCGTGTAGCCGTTGTTGCTCAGGATGATGTCGACCAGGTTCTTGCCGATGTCGTGCACGTCGCCCTTGACGGTGGCGAGCACGATCGTGCCCTTGCCGGTGTCGTCCTCGGCCTTTTCCATGTGCGGCTCCAGGTACGCCACAGCGGTCTTCATGACCTCGGCGCTCTGCAGCACGAAGGGAAGCTGCATCTCGCCGCTGCCGAACAACTCGCCGACCGTGCGCATGCCGGCGAGCAGGATGTCGTTGACGATGTCGAGGGCGGCCATGTCGGTCAGCGCCTCGTCCAGGTCGGCCTCCAGGCCGTTGCGCTCGCCGTCGATGATCCGCTGCTGCAGCCGCTCGCGCAACGGCATTGCAGCCAGCTCGTCGGCGCGGCTGGCGGCGCCGGCCGAAGCAGTTGCGTCGGCGAAGACCTCGAGGAAGTTCGACAGCGGGTCGAAGGTGACAAGCCCCGCGGCGTCGTACTCGCGCCGGTCGTAGATCAGGTCGAGGGCGGCGACCTTCTGGTCCTCGGGGATGCGGTTCATCGGCACGATCTTGGACGCGTGCACGATCGCTGAGTCGAGGCCCGCCTCCACGCACTCATGCAGGAACACGCTGTTGAGCACCTGCCGGGCCACCGGGTTCAGGCCGAACGACACGTTGGACACGCCGAGCGTGGTGTGGACGCCGGGGTGCATGGCCTTGAGCTCGCGGATGGCCTCGATGGTTTCGATCCCATCGCGCCGCGTCTCCTCCTGGCCGGTCGCGATGGGGAAAGTCAGGGTGTCCACGAGGATGTCCCCGACGTCCATGCCGTGGCTGCCGACCAGATCGCGGATGAGCCGGTCGGCCACGCGGACCTTCCACTCCTTGGTGCGGGCCTGGCCCTCCTCGTCGATCGTCAGGGCCACCACGGCCGCGCCGAACCGCTCGACGAGCGCCATGGTGCGCGCGTAGCGGGACTCCGGCCCGTCGCCGTCCTCGAAGTTGACCGAGTTGATGATGCAGCGGCCGCCGAGCATCTCCAGTCCGGCGCGCAGGACCTCCGGCTCGGTGGAGTCCAGCACGATCGGCAGCGTGGTCGACGTCGCGAGTAGGCCCGCCAGCTTGGTCATATCGGCCACGCCATCGCGGCCGACGTAGTCGATGCAGAGGTCCAGCACGTGCGCGCCGTCGCGCTGCTGGTCCCGCGCGATCTGCACGCAGTCGTCCCAGCGCTGCTCGAGCATCGCCTCGCGGAAGGCCTTCGAGCCGTTCGCGTTGGTGCGTTCGCCGATCGACAGGTACGTCGCGTCCTGCTCGAATGGCACCGGTTGGTAGAGCGAGGACACACCCTGCTCGGGCGCGATCTCCCGCGTGCGCACCTCGGCCCCGCGCACCCGCTCGACCACGGCCTGCAGGTGCTCCGGCGTCGTTCCGCAGCAGCCGCCGACCAGGCCCAAGCCGTAATCGCGGACGAAGATCTCGTGCGCATCGGCCAGCTCGCTCGGGCTGAGCGGGTAGGCAGCGCCGTCGGACGTGAGTTGCGGCAAACCTGCGTTGGGCATGCACGACAGGCCGATCCGGGCCTGCTGGGACAGCACCCGCAAGTGCTCGCTCATCTCGGCCGGACCGGTCGCGCAGTTGAGCCCGATCATGTCGATGCCCAGTGCCTCGAGCGCGTTGAGCGCGGCGCCGATCTCGGACCCGAGCAGCATCGTGCCGGTGGTCTCAACAGTGACGTGGACGATGAGCGGCACGTCGGTGCCGAACTCGGCCATCGCGTCCTGGGCCGCGAGCACCGCGGCCTTGGCCTGCAGCAGGTCCTGCGAGGTCTCGATCAGGATCGCGTCCGAGCCGCCCTCCAGGAGCCCCAGAACGTTGTCCGCGTAGGCCTGGCGGAGCGTCTCGAAGTCCACATGGCCCAGCGTGGGCAGCTTGGTCCCGGGTCCGACTGAGCCGAGCACCCAGCGCGGGCGCTCGGGCGTGCTCCATGCGTCGGCCGACTCCTTAGCGATCGCGGCTCCGGCGCGGGAGAGCTCACGGATCCGCTCGGGGATGTCGTACTCGCCCAGGTTCGCCCAGTTGGCGCCGAAGGTATTGGTCTCGACAGCGTCCACGCCGACCTCGAAATAGGCATCGTGCACTGAGCGCACGATGTCGGGGCGCGTGACGTTGAGGATCTCGTTGCAGCCCTCCAACCCTTGGAAGTCGTCGAGCGAGGGGTCGGCGGCCTGGAGCATGGTCCCCATGGCTCCGTCGGCCACGACGACGCGGCTGGCAAGGGCTTCGCGCAGGGACAAACTCACGGGTCGGGAACCTCCGGGGTGATGATGCTGGCAACGCCGCAAGTGTACGGCCGGGCGCCGACCGTCAGCTTCAGCGCGCGCGGGGCTGGTCGTGGGGTTCGTTGCGCCGGCGGTACATGTCCGCGTCGGCTGCTTCCACCAGGCGCCACAGCGTCTCGTCGTTGGCGGCCGCCGGCGCGGTCGCCAGACCGGCGCTGATGTCCCAGGGCTGGTCGAGCAGGCCGCCGCGGTGCTCCCGGCGCCACTGCAGCTCGGGGTCCTTGTCCGCGTGCGGCGACGCGGACTCGTCGCTGCCCACCCGAGGATTATCCACAACCTGGCGGACAGGGACTACCCCCGGTACTTGGCCGCCAGCGCATACGTCGATGAGTCGAAGCCCGGCACCTCGGTGCCGTCCACCAGCAGCGGCGTGAGCTTGCGCGCGAGGACCTTGCCGAGCTCCACGCCCCACTGGTCGAACGAGTCGATGCCCCAGATGACGCCTTGGGTGAACGTGGAGTGCTCGTAGAGGGCGATGAGGCGGCCCAGGCTCCGCGGGTTGAGCACATCGGACACGACCGTGCTGCTGGGACGGTTGCCCGGCATCACCTTGGCGCTGACCAGGTCCTGCGCCACGCCCTCTGCCGCGACTTCCTCGGCGGTCTTGCCAAAGGCCAGCGCCGAGGACTGGGCGATGCAGTTGGCGACCAAGAGGTCGTGGTGGTCGGGGGCGTCCTTTGCCGGCAGCGGGTTGACCGGGGTGCGGAAGAAGAAGAAGTCGCTCGGGATGACCGTCGTGCCCTGGTGGATGAGCTGGTAGAACGAGTGCTGGCCATTGGTGCCGGGCTCTCCCCAGAACACCGCGCCGGTCTCGGTGTCCACCGGCTCGCCGTCCAGGCGCACGCTCTTGCCGTTGGACTCCATTGTGAGCTGCTGCAGGTAGGCCGGGAACCGGACCAGGTACTGCTCGTAAGGCAGCACCGCCACCGACGAGGTGCCCAGGAAGTTGCGGTTCCACACGTTGAGTAGACCCATGAGCACGGGCAGGTTCTTCCGCCAGGGGGCGTCCTTGGCGTGTAGGTCCATCTCGTGCATGCCGGCGAGCATCTCGCCATACTGCTCCGGGCCGATCGCGATCATCGTGGACAGGCCGATCGCGGAGTCCATGGAGTAGCGCCCGCCGACCCAGTCCCAGAAGCCGAACATGTTGTCGGCGTCGATGCCAAACCCGGTCACCAACTCCTCATTGGTGCTGACCGCGACGAAGTGCTTGGCGATAGCCGCCGGGGTGCCCAGGTGCGCGATCAGCCACTCGCGTGCGGAGTTGGCGTTGGTCATCGTCTCCTGCGTGGTGAACGTCTTGGACGAGATGATGAAGAGAGTCTCCTCAGCGTCGAGCCCCTCCACCGCCTCGACGAAGTCCGTGCCGTCGACGTTGGACACGAAGCGGAAGGTCATATCGCGCCGGGAGTAGTGGCGCAGCGCCTGGTAGGCCATGACCGGCCCCAGGTCAGACCCGCCGATGCCGATGTTGACGACGTTCTTGATCGGCTTTCCGGTGTGGCCCACCCACTCGCCGTCGCGCACCTTGTCGCTGAATGCCGCCATCCGGTCGAGGACGTCGTGCACATCGGCGACGGCGTCGCGGCCGTCCACCTCGAGCGACTCGCCCTTCGGCATGCGCAGCGCGACGTGCAGCACGGCGCGATCCTCGGTGGCGTTGATGTGCTCGCCGGCGAACATCGCCTCGAAGTACTCCCGGAGACCGCGCTGATCGGCGAGGTCGCACAACAGGTCGAGCGCCTTATCGTCCACCCGCTGCTTGGAGTAGTCCAGGTACAGCCCGACGCCTTCGGCGGTCAACCGAGTGCCCCGATCGGCATCGGCGGCGAAGAACTCGCGCAGGGTGGTTTCGCCGATCTGGCCGACGTGCTGCTCGAGTGCGCCCCAGGCGGGAGCCGTTCGGGGCGAGGTACCGCGCTGGACCATCTGTTGTCTCCTCGTCAATTCTGCAGTGTGAGCGTTTCGCGGGTATGGCACGGTTCGCGGGTATGGGGCGGCTAGTCGGTCTGGGCGTCCGGCTCGCGCCAGCCGCCGATGCTGCGCGCCATGTCGATGGCCGACCTGGGCCCCCAGGTGCCGGGCTCGTAGGTCTCGATCTTCGGCGGGTCGGTCAGGATCGGCTCGACGATCCGCCAGGTCTCGTCCTCGACGGCCTGGTCCGGGAACAGGCTGTGATCGCCCTTCATGGCGTCGGTGAGCAGGCGCTCATAGGGGGTGGGGATGTAGCCGAGCGACTGAGCGAAGTCCAGGTTCACCATCTCGGGCTCGTCGAAGTCGGTGCCGGGCTTCTTGATGCGCAGCGAGAAGCCCACGCCGGAGTTCTTCCCGATCCGCAGCACGATGTCGTCATGGCCCGGCGGGCGCTGCCGGCTCGGGTACACGACGCCTGGCGGGTTCTTTAGCCGCACGACGATCTCGGTCGCCGTCATCGGCATCTCCTTGCCGGTGCGGATGAACACCGGCACACCGGACCACCGCCACGACTCGACCTTGAGCCGGAGCGCGACGAACGTCTCGGTGGTGGAACCGGGCTTGACACCCTTCACGTCCTGGTACCCGGCGTACTGCCCGCGCACGACGTCGGTGACCTTGACCGTCTCGACGCCGCGGAAGAAGTCCAGCCGACGAGAGGCCATCGGAGCGCCGGTGGGCGGTTCCAGACAAGTGAGCGCCAGCATCTGCAGGATGTGGTTCTGCACGACATCGCGCAGGGCCCCGACCGGGTCGTAGAAGCCGCCACGGTCTGCGACGCCGAACGACTCTGCCATCGTGATCATGATCCCGCGCACGTGGTCGCGGTTCCAGACCGGTTCGAGCAGGGAGTTTGCGAAGCGAAGGTGCAGGATGTCCTGCACCGGTTCCTTACCCAGGAAGTGGTCGATCCGGTAGAGCTGGTCCTCCTGCACATACTGGTGCAGCTCGGCGGCCAGCGCGTCGGCGCTGGCCCGGTCATGGCCAAAGGGCTTCTCCACCACGAGGCGAGAGGGCTCGGCCAGCAGACCGGCCTGAGCCAGGCCCTTGGCGACCATGCCGAACAGGCTCGGCGGGATCTCAAGGTAGAAGGTCGGTGCCTGGGCGCCGCCGAGGGCCTCGAAGACCTTCTCGTAGAGCTCCGGGTCGGAGAAGTCGCCGTAGATGTAGCTCATCTTGGCCATGAGTCGGCTGAAGACGGCCTCGTCGAGCGGCTCTCCGGCGTTCTCGGTGATGCTCGCGCGCGCACGCTGGGCAAGTCCGTCGGGCCCCCAGTCGGTGCCGGCAACGCCGAGCACCGGCACCCCGAGGAGGCCGCGCTTCTCGAGCCGGTACAGCGAGGGGATGGTCATCTTGTAGGCGAGGTCGCCGGAGATGCCGAAGATCACCAGCTGGTCGGACATGCCGAGGGACATGAAAACCTCCTTAGGCCCGACAATCTAGCCCCGAGCGGCGGTCACAAGCGCGCCAGCGAGGGGGTTGGCGTGGCAGGCATCGCGTGCCCTGCCGTGCCAGACTGCACGTCATCCGGGCGGCCCTGCGTCGTGGCCCATATCAGGGCTGGGCGAAGGCGCCGGGCACACATCCACCTGATTTGCAGCGAGGAGCAGCGATGACCACGAGCACGCCGATGACGTTGGGCATGGTCGGCCTTGGCCGGATGGGCGCGAATATGGTGCGGCGCATCATGCGCGACGGCCACAAGGCCGTGGTGTTCGACACCAACCCGGACAACGTCGCCGCCCTGGTGGCCGAGGGCGCGGTGGGCGCGGACTCGCTGGAGGACCTGAAGGCCAAGATGGACGGGCCGCGGCACGTGTGGATCATGGTTCCGGCCGGTGCCGTGACCGATTCCGTGGTCAAGCAACTCGGCGGCATTCTGGAGCCCGACGACGTCATCATCGACGGTGGCAACTCCTACTACCGCGACGATATCCGCCACGCCGAGTCGCTCAAGGACACCGGCATTCACTTCGTCGACTGCGGGACCTCCGGCGGTGTGTGGGGCCTGGAGCGCGGCTACTGCTTGATGATCGGCGGCGACGACCGCGCCGTGGACCGCCTCGACCCGATCTGGACCTCGCTTGCGCCGGGCGTCGGCGACGTCGAGCGCACTCCCGGGCGCACCGGCCCCTATGCGCCCGCCGAGGAGGGCTGGCTGCACTGCGGACCCAGCGGCGCCGGCCACTTCGTCAAGATGGTCCACAACGGCATCGAGTACGGGATCATGGCCGCCTACGCCGAGGGCCTCAACGTGCTGCACAACGCCGATGCGGGCAGTCGACCGGCCTCGGCCAGCGCCGAGACTGCGCCGCTGTCGGACCCGCAGTTCTACCAGTACTCGCTGAACCTGCCCGACGTCGCCGAGGTGTGGCGCCGAGGCTCAGTGATCGGGTCCTGGCTGCTGGACCTGACCGCCATCGCGCTCTACCAGAACCCGACCCTGGACGAGTTCGGCGGCCGCGTGTCGGACTCCGGCGAGGGCCGCTGGACCTCGATCGCAGCGATCGAGGAAGGTGTGCCCACCCCCGTGCTCACGTCATCGCTCTTCTCGCGCTTCGCCTCGCAGGGCAACGCCCTGTTTGCCGACAAGATCCAGTCGGCCCAGCGCAAGGAGTTCGGTGGGCACGACGAGCTGAAGAAATCCTGACCCAGGGCGTTCGCCCGCCGCTGGCGGGCACGCGGCGATAGCCTCCCTGAGTGACTACCGCCGCTTCGACGCCGCGCGTCGCTCGGCCGCGCCGTCCACGGGCCCCGAGGGGCATGGGCAAGTTGGCGGTCGGCGCGATCGGCGTCGTGTTCGGCGATATCGGGACCTCGCCCCTCTACGCCTTCCAGGAGGTCTTCTCCGGCCCCCGCAACATCGAGGTTCAGCCGGACCGTGCGATGGGCGCGGTATCGATGATCTTCTGGACGTTGACGCTCATCGTGTCGATCAAGTACGTGCTGATCGTCATGCGTGCCGACAACGGCGGCGAGGGCGGGATCATGGCGCTCACCGCGTACGTCCACCGGCTGAAGATCAGCGCGAAGTCGCTGGCCGTGCTGTCGGCTCTGGGGGTCTTCGGCGCCGCGCTGTTCTACGGCGACGGGATGATCACCCCGGCCGTGTCGGTGCTCAGCGCGGTGGAGGGCATCGAAGTCGTCGCACCGTCGCTGTCGCACTACGTCGAGATCATCGCCGTCGGCATCTTGTTGTTGTTGTTCGCCTCACAGCGCTACGGCACCCAGCGTGTGGGCGCGGCCTTCGGCCCGGTCATGATCGTGTGGTTCGCGATCATCGCCGTGCTCGGCATCGCCAGCGTCGTGCAGACGCCCGGCGTGCTCAAGGCGATCTCCCCCACCTACGCGATCGGGCTGACCATCTCCGAGCCGCTCGTGGCCTTCGTCTCGCTCGGCTCGGTGGTGCTGTGCGTCACCGGCGCCGAGGCGCTCTACGCGGATATGGGGCACTTCGGCAAGCGACCGATTCGGCTGTCGTGGTTCTGGATCGTGATGCCGGCGCTGTTCTGCAACTACCTGGGGCAGGCGGCGCTGATCATGCGGACGCCGAGTGCCGACGGCAACCCGTTCTACCTCCTGGTGCCGCACGCGCTCCTGTGGCCAATGATCGTGCTGGCCACCATCGCCACGGTGATCGCCTCGCAGGCCGTGATCTCGGGTGCGTTCTCGATGACCGACGAAGCCATCCGACTCGGCTACCTGCCGCGGATGCTCGTGCGGCACACCTCGGCCGCCCACCGCGGCCAGATCTACGTCCCGTTCGTCAACTGGGCGCTGTGCCTGGCGGTCGTGGTCCTGATCTTCGGCTTCCGCGATTCCTCCAACCTCGCCTCTGCGTACGGGATCGCCGTCACCGGCACCTTCGTCATCACGACGATCCTCATCACCGTCGTCGCGCGCAAGCAGTGGGGTGCTCCGCTGTGGGCGGTGATCCCGCTAGCGGGTCTGTTCGGCATCATCGACGTATCGTTCTTCGCGGCGAACCTGCTGAAGTTCTTCCACGGCGGCTGGTTCCCGCTGGCTGTTGCCCTGGTGCTGTTCATCGTGTTCATGAGCTGGGCGGCCGGGCTGCGGCTGATCCGGTCGCGGATGGCGGCGGACACGCTCGACCTGGCCGAGCTCGAGTCGTACATCGATTCCCACCATGTGCCCGTCGTCGGCGGCACCGCCATCTTCCTCACCGGCGGGGCGAAGCTGCCGATGGCCCTCGGGGAGTACCTGCGCAAGGGCGGGAACCTGCGCGAGCACACCGTGCACGCCGCATTCCTGGTGCAGCAGGTCCCAACCGTGCCGGCGGAGCAGCAGCTGACGTTCGTGGAACTCGGCCCGCACCTGACCCGGGTGGAGATCCGCTACGGGTTCATGGAGGCTCCCAGCGGTCGCGCACTCGTCGAGGCCCTGCGTGCGCATGGGATACCGGTGAACGAGGGCAACTCGATGATCATCGTCCACTCGGTAGATCCGATGCCGGTGGACAGTGCCGGCATGGCCCTGTGGCGCAAGCACATCTTCGCGTTCCTGATGCGCAACGCCCGACAGCCGCAACTAGTGCTGACGGTCCCACAGGGCATGATCATGGAGTGGACGACGCTGATGCGCTTCTGACGCGCCACGGCGCCGAGACCCCCGAGTCCCGCGGCCGACCCGCTCAGGTCGCTGCCCTGCCGGCCGCCAGGACGTCTGCGCCACTTCGCGGCGTTGGCGGCCGGCAGAGCCGGCGCCAACGCCCGCAAGCGGCGCAGACCCATCGGCGGGGTGGCGGAAGTGGCGCAAACGGCCGAAGGCTATAGGGCGACGCCGAGCAGCGCGTCGCACATCCTGCTCACCACACCCGGCGCAGAGGGGTCGTCGCCACCGCGGACCCGCTGCTCCTCGGCCCAGCGATCGATGAGTCGCAGGGCTGCGGGCGCGTCCAAGTCGTCGGCCATGCGCTCGCGTACCTGCTCGAGCAGTGGCCCGGCCGAAGGTCCCGTCGGCCACGCCACGGCGTCCCGCCACGCCTGCAGGCGCCCTTCGGCCCTGGCTAAGTCGCCGTCGTGGTACTCCCAGTCCTCCCGGTAATGATGGTCGAGCAGCACCAACCGGATCGCCATCGCGTCGTGCGCGGCCCTCAGATTCGACACGAACACCAGGTTCCCCAGCGACTTGCTCATCTTCTCGCCCTGGTAGCCCACCAGACCCGCGTGGCAGTAGATCCGCGCATACGGCCACTCGCCGCAGATCACCTGCCCCTGCGACGCTCCGATCTCGTGGTGCGGGAACGTCAAGTCGCGCCCACCGCCCTGGACGTCGAACGCCGGTCCGAGGTCGTCCAGCGCGATCGCCACGCATTCGACGTGCCAACCAGGGCGCCCCGGACCATACGGGCTCGGCCAGCTCGGCTCCCCCGGGCGCTCCGCCCGCCAGAGGATGGCGTCGAGGGGATGGCGCTTGCCGGGCCGGTCCGGGTCGCCGCCGCGCTCGGCCGCCAGCGCGAGCATCTGCACCTCGCTCAGGTTGGCGACGGATCCGAACCGGGGATCTGAGGTGACGTCGAAGTAGAGATCGCCGTCGAGGGCGTAGACGGCGCCGGCCGCCTGCAGCTTGTCGATGGCGCCGACCACGTGCGGGATGGACTCGACCACGCCCACCCACTCCGAGGGCGCCAAGAGCCGGAGCTCGGTCATGTCGTCGACGAAGCGGGCGATCTCGCGGGCGGCCAGCGCCTCCCAGCTCTCACCGTTGGCGGCGGCTCGCTCGAGCAGCGGATCGTCCACGTCGGTGATGTTCTGCACGTAGCGCACGTCGTGCCCGGCATCGATCCACATGCGCTGCACCAGGTCAAACGCCGCGTAGGTGGCGGCGTGCCCCAGGTGCGTGGCGTCATACGGGGTGATCCCGCAGACGTACAGGCGCGCCGGGTCGCCGGGGGCGGTGGGGCGCAGCTCGCCGGTGGCGGTGTCGTAGAGCGTCAGCCCGGGGGCGCGGCCGGGCAGCGCGGGGATGGAGGGCGATGGCCAGGTCTGCACACTGCGAGGGTAGTCGCTACCAGAGCGGCCAGGGCACGACAGGCCAACCGGGAGCTGGTTGCGGGAAGGTGCCCGCGGTCAGCAGCGACTCGGCCCGCTGCACTACTGCCTCGCGGGCACCCGTCCCGCTCTCGCCGGTCAACGTCGGCGGATCGTCGAGCAGGCGCTCCAGAGCCGTGACATGGCGCTCCGCGAGGCGTCGCCCGGCGAAACCCCACAGCACCGTGCGCAGGCGTGGCTCGGGGCTGAAGGCGACGCCGTGGTCGATGCCGACGATGGCGTCGTCGTCGCCGAGCAGGTGGCCCGCCTTCCGGTCGGAGTTGTTGATGAGCGCGTCGAAGACCGCTATGTCTGCTAGTCGTTCGCTGTCGCGATGGGCCACCACGACCTCGCGCCCGCGCTCGTCCTCGCCGCGCAGGACCGGAAGCCAATCGCCGGGCAGTTCGCCGGGCAGCAGCACGTCGACCTCCGACGTGGGGTCGTATTCCATCCACGTCTGCACCATCCCAGGACCCGCGGGGGCATCGTCGCGCCACACCGTCGCGGGAACCAGGCCCCACCCGAGAGCCGCGTCCAGCTCATACGCCCAGACTTCGTGCATGGCGAGCACCGCACCCGGATAGTCCCACAACGGGCGCTCGCCGGACGCGGGCTTGTAGACGCACAGGCCCGCTGCCGACCGGCACTGCAGCACGAGGTTGGACGCGCTCGTCAGCCGGCCGACGACCTCAAGCTGAGAGGCGGCAAGGGCTGCGAGTTCGTGTTGGGCGTCCATCGCTGTGCGACCGCGCTCAGGTCAGCGTCGATACCCGTTGGCGCGGGGGCAGATATGCCCCTCCGGGTCCAGCGGCAAGTGGCAGAACGGGCACGGTGGGCGGCCTGCGGACACCACGGCCGTGGACCGGCGGATGAACGCGCGCGCCTCGGCGGGCGGCAACCACACCCGGAGGCAGTCAGGGCCCTCGGAGTCGTCGTCGCCGATGTCCGGGACGTCCTCGTGCTCGTCGTCGACCGCGTGGATCTCGAGCACCACCCGGTGCGTGCCCGTGTCCCAGCCCATGCCGAAGGCCCCCACGCGGAAGGCCTCAGTGATGGGCATGGCGAGCGGGTCCAGATCCTCCGCGCCAGGCTCGGCGGCGGCAACCGTGGGGTCGGATCGGCCGATCTCGTCCAGCATCTCGGCCATCTTCTCGGACAACAGGCTCACCTGCTGCTTCTCGAGCACGACGCTGACGATGTCCGCCCCTGAGCGCGACTGCAGATAGAACGTCCGCTCGCCGGGCATCCCCACAGTTCCGGTGACGAAGCGATCCGGGGTGCCGTGGTCGGTGATCTGTCGAGGCACGATGCGACCCTACCCGCTTCCTGTCGTTCCGCCCGGCGTCGCCTCGGCCGGCGGTTCCACCTGCAGGTCCGCCAGCGCCTCGCCGCAGTCGTTCACTCGCTCCACGAAGGGTCGGCCGCCCGCATAGGAGATGGCCGAGATCGAACCCGGGTTCACGACGATGCGCTGGAAGGCGTCGAGGTGCATACCGAGCGCGTCGGCCAAGATCGCTTTGATCACGTCGCCGTGCGACACGACGACCACCACGCCGTCGGCGGCAGGCGAGCCCGCCCACTCCCGCACGCTCGCGCAGGCCCGCGCAGACATCGCCGCCATGGACTCGCCGCCGGGAAAGGTGACTGCGGCCGGGTGCTGCTGCACCACTCCCCATAGCGGGTCGCCGGCGAGGTCCTTGAGGGCCCGGCCGGTCCATTCGCCGTACTCGACCTCGGCGAGCCGTTCATCGACGATCGGCGTCTTCGGCTCCGACTGCGGCGCCACCAGCAGCTGCGCCGTCTGCTGCGTGCGAAGCATCGGACTGGTCACGACCGCCGCCACGTTGACCGCTGCCAACCGCTGCCCCACCCGCGCGGCCTGCTCCCGCCCGACGTCGTCGAGTTCGACGTCGGCGCGCCCGGCAAGGACGCCCGACTGGTTGGCCGTCGTCCGACCGTGCCGGACCAGGATTACGCGGGTCATGCCGGAAGGCTACGACAGGCGTCCGACTTGAGCTGCGCTCTGCGGCCAGCGAGCCGGCGGTGTGCGCCACTGGCCTGACGATGCGGCAATACGCAGGGCAAGAAGGGCTGCGGAGCGGTTAGATAATGGCGTGATCCGGGGACTCGGCGTGTATCGACACGGTCGTCGCAACGACGACATCGACGTCGTTGACGGCACGCTTCCCGACACGGCAGGACTGGCCGACGCCGTCCGGGCCATGGCCGATATCGCGCGCGCCGAGGTCGACTCGTTCACCTGGATCGGCCTGTCCCAGCCCTCCACCGAGGAGATCGAACTGATCGGCGAGGTCTTCGGCCTGGAGCACCTCTACCTGGAGGACTCGCTCAACCCGCACCAGCCCACCAAGCTGGACCCGCAGACGGACTATGACTTCATCGTCATGAAGATCCTGACCTACCTCGACAGCACCTCCGACGTCGAGACCGGCCAGATCAGCGTGTTCATCGGCGAGTGGTTCATCGTCACCATCCGGCTCGGTCCCCTGGGTGAGCTCGGCACCGTGCGCCACGCCCTGGAGGCCAAGCCGGACCTGCTCGCCCACGGCCCGGCCACCGTGCTGCACGCGATCATGGACCGTCTGGTCGACCGATACGTCGAGGTCGCGGACGAGATCAACACCGACATCGAGCTGCTCGAGGCCGAGATCTTCTCGCCCCGGCCGTCCAATCCGGAGAGCGTCTACCGCCTCAAGCGCGAGAACCTGGAGCTGCGCCGCGCCGCAGTCCCGCTCGCCCGGGTGGCCGAGGAGCTGTCGAAAGTCGGCCCTTCCAGCTTCCAGAAGATCTTCGGCCCGCTCTTCGGCGACGTGCGCGACCACCTGCTGCGAGTGCGGGAGTCCGCAGAGACCAACGACAACCTGCTGATGGCCCTGCTCATGGCGTCGACGGCCAGGCAGGACCTGATGCAGAACTCCGATATGCGCAAGATCTCGGCGTGGGTGGCCATCGCAGCGGTGCCCACGATGATCGCAGGCGTATACGGGATGAACTTCGAGCACATGCCCGAGCTGTCCTCGACGATGGGCTACCCAGCGGTGCTGCTGCTCATGTTCACCGTCTGCACCAGCATGTACATCGCGTTCAAGCGCAGCGGCTGGCTGTAGCTGCGGCGCGCCGGACCCTCAGTTCGCTGCGATGGCCCCCGACGCCAACAGCCCAAGGACTAGCGAGCCGAGCGCGACGCGGTAGATCACGAACGGCATGTACGAGTGCGTGGACACGTACTTCAGCAACCAGGCGATGACGGCGTAGCCGATGACGAAGGCCACCAGCGTCGAGACGATCACCTGCGGCCAGGCCACTGAAGCCTGACCGGGGTCGCCGATCTTGGTGGCCTCGAAGAATCCCGACGCGAGCACCGCCGGGATTGCCAGCAGGAAGGCGTACCGCGTGGCCGCCTCGCGGGTGAAGCCCATGAAGAGGCCCGTCGTAATCGTGGCACCCGAGCGGCTCACGCCCGGGATGAGAGCCAGCGCCTGGCCGAAGCCGAAGACCAGACCCGAGCGCATCGAGAGCGTCTCGAGGCCGCGCGTCTTGGCGCCTACCTTGTCGGCCACGCCCAGGATGACGCCGAACACGATCAGCACCGTAGAGACCAGCCACAGGTTGCGGGCGGCGGTCTCGATGATGTCCGAGAAGGCGAAGCCGATCACGGCGATCGGAATGGTGCCGACGATCACATACCACCCCATACGAGCGTCGAGGTTGCCCCGAAGCTCAGGCGTGTAGAGCGATTTGATCCAGGTGGTGATGATCCGCCAGATGTCCTTGCGGAAGAAGATCAGAACGGCCGTCTCGGTGCCGATCTGCGTCACCGCCGTGAAGGCGGCGCCGGGATCCTGCCAGCCGAAGATCTGGGAGAAGATCAGCAGGTGGGCGCTAGACGAGATCGGCAGGAACTCCGTGAGCCCCTGCAGGATCCCGAGGAAGACAGCCTCGAACCACGTCATGCCAGACCTTCCTGCTCGATCAGCTCGGCCATCGTCCGCAGCGTCGCGACGCGCTCGTCGAGCGTGGCGGCGTACGTCGCGACTGTGAGCGTGGTGACGCCGGACTCGGCGTAGGCGTGCAGCCGCTCGGCGATCCGCTCGCGCGGGCCGATGAGCGCCGTCCGGTCAATGAACTCGAAAGGCATCGCCGCCATGGCGCCGGCGACGTCCTTGGCCAGGTAGCGCTGCTGGACCTCGGCGGCCGCGTCTGCGTAGCCCATGCGGCAGGCCAAGTTGTTGTAGAAGTTCTGCTCGCGACTGCCCATGCCGCCGACATATAGCGCCGAGTAGGCCCGCAGGGGCGCGGCGCAGGCGTCCAGTTCGTCGCCGATGATCACCGGCACGGTGGGAACCACATCGAAGCCCTCGAGGGTCTTGCCGACCCTGGCTCGACCCGCCGCGATACTCGCCAACTGGTCGGCGGCGAACTCGGGGCTGTAGAAGATCGCCAGCCAGCCGTCGAACAGCTCACCGGCGAGCTCGAGGTTCTTCGGGCCGATGGCTGCCAGGTAGCCCGGAATGTGCTCGCGCACTGGGTGCACGGTGAGGGTGAGGGCCTTGCCTGGACCGTCGGGCAGCGGCAGCGTGAAGAAGTCACCCTCGTAGCTCAGGCGCTCGCGGGCCAGCGCCTTGGTGACGATCTGGTAGTACTCCCGGGTGCGGGCCAGCGGCTTGGCGAAGCGGACGCCGTGCCAGCCCTCGCTGACCTGGGGTCCGGACACACCGAGCCCGAGTCGGAAACGCCCGCCGGAAAGCGTGTCCAGCGTGGCCGCGGTCATGGCCGTGTTGGCGGGCGTGCGCCCCGGGATCTGCAGGACCGCCGAGCCGACGTCGATGTTCTCGGTCTGCGCAGCCACCCAGGCAAGTACCGTCACCGCGTCTGAGCCGTACGCCTCCGCTGCCCAGGCAACCGCGTAGCCCAGGCGGTCCGCCTCCCTGGCTAGCTCGAGGTTGTCCGCATCGTTGCCCATGCCCCAGTAGCCGAGGTTCAGACCTAGTTCCACGATCCGCGAGCCTACGCGGGCATGTGAGCGCGGGGCTGCTGCGACCCACCGCCGCGAGGTCCGGGTCAGGTGAAGGCGGCGCGGTGCGTCGAATGCGGCGCGGGCTGGCTACACGCTGTCAGCCAGGTAGATTCGACTGCGTGGAACAGCGATCGCTCGGCAACACCGGACTGCGCGTCAGCCGGCTCGGCCTCGGAACGATGAACTGGGGACGCGACACCGACGACTACGAGGCGCGCGAGATCATGGCCGCCTATCTGGACGCCGGGGGCAACCTGATCGACACCGCCGACGTGTACAGCGACGGCGAGGCCGAGCGCATCCTCGGGCGGCTGCTAGCCGACCTCGATGTGCGCGACGACGTCGTGGTTGCTACCAAGTCGGTGTCGCGCCCCGGCACCGAGAGGCGCTTCGACGCCTCACGCGGGCATCTGCTCACGTCGCTGGACAAGTCGCTGCGGCGGCTGGGGACCGACCACGTGGACCTGTGGCAACTTCACGCGTGGGACCCGTGGACGCCGCTGGACGAAACGCTGGCGGCCGTGGACGACGCCGTACGGTCCGGGAAGGTGCGCTACGCCGGGATATCGAACTACTGCGGCTGGCAACTGGCGAGCGCTGCCGTGTGGCAATCCACTGTGCCCGGCCGCGCGGCGCTGGCCAGCAACCAGGTGGAGTACTCACTGCTCAACCGCGGAGTGGAGCGGGAGGTACTGCCGGCCGCCGAGGAACTCGGACTGGGGGTTTTCGCCTGGTCGCCGCTCGGGCGCGGGGTGCTCACCGGCAAGTACCGCAACGGGGTCCCCAATGACTCGCGGGGCGGGAGTTCGGCGTTCTCGCAGTTCGTGCAGCCGTACTTCAACGAGCGCTCGCGCGGCATCGTCGATGCGGTGCACACAGCGGCGGAGGGATTGAGCGTGTCCGCCACGGAACTCGCCCTGGCGTGGGTGCGTGACCGGCCGGGGATCACCGCGCCGATCGTTGGCGTGCGCACCCTGGCGCAAGCCCGCGAGGCGTTCGGCAGCGAGCAGATCGAGTTGCCCGTGGAGATCCGCTCCGCCCTTGACGACGTGTCGGCCATCGACCTGGGCTACCCCGACCACGGCTGGAACCAGCGCCGGTAGTGGGCTGCGACTGAGGCGTTGCGGCCCCCTGGCCGTTTGCGCCACTTCGGCTGTCCCCCTCTGGCCGTTTGCGCCACTTCGGCT
>JBIRBF010000222.1:0-3549 GCA_044326505.1 Candidatus Nanopelagicales bacterium
ACTCGCAGCAAGTTCGGCGACGTGCTCCATCGCTCCGGCTTCGGCAAACAGGTGCGTTGCCCCTGGCACCACGTCCAACGTGACCGGGCAGGTCATCAGCGAGGCCGCACGACGGTTGACCGCCAACACGTAGTCATCCTGACCGCCGACGATCAACAGCACCGGCGCGCGCACCCGCCGCAGTGCCTCGCCGGCCAGGTCAGGCCGACCTCCGCGGCTTACCACGCCCGCCGCGAGGCCCGGGTCGCTGGCGGCCGCCAGCAGGGCGGCACCACCGCCGGTACTCGCTCCGAAGTACCCCAGCGGCAATCGCTGCATGTGACCTTCACGGACTACCTGGTCGTGCAGGCTCACCCAGCGAGCCGCTGCCAGCAGGCGTTCGGCGAGCAGCTCGATGTCGAACACGTTGTGGCGGTCGGTCTCCTCGGGTC
Organism: Candidatus Nanopelagicales bacterium; assembly: GCA_044326505.1. Taxonomy (GTDB): domain Bacteria; phylum Actinomycetota; class Actinomycetes; order S36-B12; family UBA10799; genus JACJWR01. Next base: position 432 of record JBIRBF010000222.1, read on the forward strand.
CGGTGAGCAGGTCGAACAGCAGCGTGCCGATCCCGTGGGCATGCAGCCGCTGGGCGACTTCGACGTTGCGCGGGCTGAAGCGGCTGCTGCCGCTGCCGTGGGCGAACAGGACGACACCGCTGGCCGCGACCGGGATCACGAGGTGCCCCGGCAGTTCGACGCGGTCGATCGGGATGCGTACCTCTGCGTCTACCCCGTGCAGCTGCTCGATGGTTGGGGCTGAGGCCAGCGCGGCGACCACGTCGGCGTCGGGCACCTGGCTGAAGTTGCGGTAGTACTCGCCGACCGACCGGAATCCCGGAGGCGCGGTCACCACGACGACATCGTCGGCGACTTGGCCCAACTCCGTCACCGCGTGCGGCGACGCCACCGGGGCGGCGACGACGATCCTGCGCGCCCCGCGCTGGCGTACGAGCTCCACGGCAGTGCGCACCGTCGATCCGGTCGCGATCCCGTCATCGACAATGATCACCAGTCGGCCGCGCAGCAGAGCCCCGGTTCGCCCGAGCCGGTAGCTGCGCTCGCGGCGCCGGACCTCCGCCTGCTCCGCTGCACGGATGCGGTCGACCATCGCGTCCGTGACGCCGAGGCGATGGGCCAGCTCGTAGTCGATCACCGCCACGTCGCCTTCCCCCACGGAGCCGAAGCCGAACTCCGGATTCCAGGGGGAGCCCAGCTTGCGGACTACCAGGACGTCGACCACCGTGCCGAGCGCCTTTGCGACTTCGACAGCGACCGGGACTCCGCCGCGCGCCAGGCCCAGCACCACCGGGTGCTCGTCGGCCAGGGGCAGCAGTTGCTCGGCGAGTCGGCGACCCGCCTCGTGTCGTGTTGTGAACATCATGCACCTCCCGTGTGCAGTCACCCGGCGCTACAGGCCGGTCGGATATGTTTCAGGCGGTTCGCCACGGTCCCACCGCACCGTGCGATCGAGCGGCTCCAGGGCGCTGGTTCGGTCGACGTGGATGACCGCGTCGAACTGCGCATGCACGTCGGCGGCAAACCAGTGGCTGACGTGCTCGGTCTCCGGGCGGTAGATCACCCCGATGGCACGCTCCAGCAGGACGTCGCCGGGCCGGACGACCAGGGACGGGCGCTGCTGGCCGGGCGCCGCGGTGTTCCCGGTTCGGCCGTCGAGTGGGGCGCCGGTGAGCGTCCAGAACGCGGGTACGCCCCACGAGCTGAAGGCCTGCTCGAAGGTTCCGTTGCCGGCCGGGAGCACGTGCCGGCGCAGTATCGGCCCACCCCAGTCCGCCGCCGCGGTGACCGTTCCCCGAGTAGTCGTGAGGCCCACGATGAAGGACTCTCCGGGCCAGCGCTGTCGCACCAGCTGTCCCAGGTTCAGTTGCGGCTCGCCACCGGGCCGGTCGGGGCGCGCGAGCGCGGTCGCACGCGCATCTCCGACGTGTGAGTTGTGCGCCCACACGACGATGCGTGGCCGATCCACGCGGGTGGATAGGTGCTCGCGCAGTGCGGCGAGGGTGTCGGCCATGTGGGTGTCCCGGAGGTTCCACGAGGACGCCCGCCCGCGGTACATCTCTCGGTAGTAGACCTCCGCGTTGTGCACGAGGGCGGCGTTGCGCGCGGCGGCGAAGTAGGCGTCCTCCGCCACCGGACCATCGGGGGCCAGCAGCGCGGCGCGCCGGTGCTGCAAGTCGACGAGCTGCGCCACCACGGCGTCCTCGCAGGGGTCGAGGTGGCCTCGGGTGACGGCATAGCCGTACTCCTGGCCCAGGTTCTCGGCGTCGGCGATGCCCACGCTGTCGAAGCAGGCGTACCGATGCCTGGCGGCGTCTGCTGTGGTGGGGTCATGGTGGTCGAGGTAGGCGATCACATCGGCCATCGACGTGCGCAGGCTGTAGAGGTCCAGGCCGTAGAACCCGGCGCGGCGCTCGCCGAAGCGTTCGGCAGCGTTGCGGGCGCGCAGCCACTCCAGCCAGTCGGCCACCACCGTGTTGCGCCACATCCACGATGGGAACCTGCGGAAGCCGCGCAGCGCCGCCCGGGCGGAGTCGTCCGAGGAAAGCGCGGGAATTCCGGCGCTGGCTGCGTAGTTGCCGCGGACGTAGCGGTCTGCCCGCAAGGCATCGGGCCAGTCGCCTTCGATGGCGACGGCGTCGAAGCCTGCGTCGATGAGCCTCGACGTGAGCCGAGCCCGCTCGCGATAGAACTCGTGCGTCCCGTGACTCGCCTCGCCGATGAGCACGATCGAGGCGTTGCCGATTTCCTCGACGAGTCCGTCATAGTCCTGGGCGGTTCCAGTGATCCGGTGCAGCAGCCCCGCGGCGGCCGCGCGCGTACGGGCGGCATTCAGGGGAAGAGTGGACGCCGAGCCTGCCCCGCCTGTGGCGATCATGGCGGATCACTTCCAAAGTCGATGTACTGCCGGAGCCGGGCGAGTAGCCCGATACTCCAACTCCAGCCTCTCGCCACGGCTGTCGGGGCGCAAGGGACTTACGCCCCGAATCGCTACGGATTGTGATCCTGCGACTACCGCAGGTGCTCCTACATCGTGGCCGTGGGATCCGGCTGCATGATGCCGAACTTGTTGCCGTCCGGGTCGATGATGTACGCCAGCCAACCGATCCCCGGGATCGGCGACACCCCCATGGCCTCGGTGCCGCCCAGCTCCACTGCCCGTGCCAGACAGTCGGCGCAGTCCTCGACGCCCACGGTCACCGGCATCGCGTTGAGCGGTGCATCGACGAGGGGCGCCGGGCCTTCGCGCAGCATCAGGCCGCCGTCGATCCCTGGTTCGCCCGCGTCGCCCGCTGCCGTAGTGATGGCCCAGTAGGGCACCTCGCCCCAGCGGTCGAAGCGCCAGCCGAACAACTCCGAGTAGTAGTCGATCAACCGCTGCGGATCGCTGGCGTGGATCTCGAAGTGGATGGGACGTGGCATGATCCCTCGCCTCTGGTTAGCCGAAGCGACCCGAGATGTAGTCCTCGGTCTGCTTCTCCTTGGGAGTCGAGAATATCTCTTCTGTGGGTCCGAACTCCACGAGTCGTCCCGCCTGCCCGATACCTGCCAGGTTGAAGAAGGCCGTGGTGTCGGACACGCGCGCTGCCTGCTGCATGTTGTGCGTGACGATCACAATGGTGAACCGGCTCTTGAGGTC
>JBIRBF010000097.1:0-10063 GCA_044326505.1 Candidatus Nanopelagicales bacterium
CGGCGCTCGCGGCCCTGGCGCTGGGCATCATCTCGGTGAAGAGGATCGCAGGCGGCGACGCGGGACGCGAGGTCGACGAGGGTCCGGACGGGGACGACACGCCTTCTCGCGATGAGGAGGCCACGTCGTCAGACAGTGACGACCACGCCGATCCAAGCCGCGCCGACGATCAGGATGCTGGCCAGGTCGATCAGCAGTGACAACCCCGCGGCCTTCATCGCCGTCACAGTCGTGGGCCACGCCTCGCGCAAGGATCGCACCCGTACCCACTCGGCCAAGAAGATGCCCACCAGGAAACCCACGACGACACCCACAATGGGGATCACGAAGAAGCCGATGATGCCGCCCAGCCCGCCCGCGAACAGCACGATGTTGGGCACGCCGCCGTCGCGCATCCAGCGTGCAGGAATCAGGTACTTCATCAGTGTCGCCAGCGCCACGAGCGCCACAGCGAACACGGCCAAGGACCAGCCCCACACACCGCCGGTCACGCCGCCCCACACCGCGACGGCCGCGGCGGCGAGGAAAGGCCCGGGCAGAACGGGCAGGATCGTGCCGACGACGGCGACGACCAGTGAGACGCCGACGAGGGCGGTGAGCCAGGTCAGACCAGACCTGCCTGCGGCGCATCGGTCTTGTCGATGGTGTGGGTGAAGTCGTGGATTTCAGCTGCCAGCGGGCGGACTTTGTCGATGTGCTCGCGGGCGTGGTGGCCGCAGAACAGCAGCTCGCCGCCGGAAACCAGGCGCACCTGTACGAACGCCTGCGCGCCGCAGCGGTCGCAGCGGTCCGACGCCGTGAGCGGTGTCGGTTGGGTCATGGTGTTCATGGCCACCTCCGTTGCCATTCGTTGACTTGCCGTTCCGGGTTTGCGTGCGATCGTGCTTGGTGGTTCTTGCTTTCTCCCTGCGCTACTCCAACAGTCTCACACGGGTCCGACATTTCCTCCGGTCGTCCACTTTCGCCTTGAGCGTATCGGTTTCCGGCTTTCAGGCAAGGGCGCGGCCGAGCGGCCTGTGTCGGCGCCGGCGCTGCCGGAGGCGCGCGTTATCTTCGAGGCGTGACCAGTACACCCCCGGAGGATCCCCAGGACCTCGCGGCACGTGCACAGCCCGAACCCGGCAAACGCCGTGCAGCGGGTCGAGGCGGGTACACGGCCAAGGACCTGACAGTGCTCAAGGGCCTCGATGCGGTGCGCAAGCGGCCCGGCATGTACATCGGTTCCACCGACCACCGCGGCCTCATGCACTGCCTCTGGGAGATCATCGACAACGCAGTCGACGAGGCTCTGGCCGGGCACTGCACCGCGATCACCGTCACGCTCCATCCGGATGGATCGGCTTCGGTGGCTGACAACGGGCGGGGCATCCCGGTCGACGTCGATCCCAAGACGCGCCTCAGCGGAGTCCAGCTCGTGATGACCCAACTGCACGCGGGCGGCAAGTTCGGCAGCACGTCCTACACCGCCGCGGGCGGCCTGCACGGTGTCGGCGCGAGCGTGGTCAATGCGCTGAGCGCTCGGCTTGACGTGGCCGTTGACCGGGGTGGCCGGACTCACGAGATGTCCTTCCGGCGCGGGGTGCCCGGGGTCTTCGAAGGCGAGGGCCCCGATGCGGCGTTCCGGCGCAAGGCGGGCCTCGAGCAGACCGAGAAGGTGCCTGCGAGCCGGACCGGCACCCGCGTGCGCTTCTGGCCCGATCCCCAGGTGTTCACGCCCGGCGCCACGTTCGACTGGACGCCGCTGGTCACGCGCGCCCGGCAGACGGCCTTCCTGGTGCCAGGTCTGAGCCTCACCATCGAGGATCGTCGCGACGACACGGACCTCAAGACTGAGACGCTGCGCTATCGCGGCGGCATCGGGGAGTTCGTCGATCACCTGAGCCAGGGCGAACCGGTGACGGCCGTGATCCGCATCGCGGGCGAGGGTCACTTCCACGAGACCGTGCCGGTGTTGGACAAGAAGGGCCACTTGACCAGCAAGGAGGTCGAGCGCGCCCTCGACGTCGACGTCGCCATGCGCTGGAGCAATGACTACGACACTCGGGTGCAGTCGTTCGTCAACATCATTGCGACACCCAAGGGCGGCACGCACATCGCCGGGTTCGACCGGGCGCTGGTCAAGACCGTGAACGAGGCGCTGCGTGGTGCCAAGGTGCTGCGCGCCAGAGAGGACAACGTCAGCAAGGAGGACATCGCCGAGGGGCTCACAGCCGTGGTCACGGTGCGGGTGCCGGAGCCGCAGTTCGAGGGTCAGACCAAGGAGGTGCTCGGCACCCCGGCCGCGTCGCGCATCGTCGCTTCGGTGGTCAGCAAACAGCTCAAGGCCTGGTTCGATGCCCCGCCGCACGGACAGAAGGCCAATGCCAAGCAGGCGCTCGAGAAGGTCGCCAACGCGGCCCGGGCGCGACTCGCGGCGCGCACGAGTCGCGACGTGCAGCGGCGCAAGAATGCGCTGGAGTCCTCGGCCCTGCCGGCCAAGCTGGCCGATTGCCGCAGCGGCGACGGCGAGCGCAGCGAGCTGTTCATCGTCGAGGGCGATAGCGCGCTGGGCACCGCCAAGATGGCCCGGAACTCCGAGTTCCAGGCCCTGCTTCCCATCCGAGGCAAGATCCTCAACGTTCAGAAGGCCTCGGTCAGCGACATGCTGAAGAACGCCGAATGCGCGGCCATCATCCAAGTCATCGGTGCTGGATCGGGTCGGACTTTCGACCTCGAAGCCGTCCGCTACGGCAAGATCATCCTGATGACGGATGCGGACGTCGACGGCGCGCACATCCGATGCCTGCTGCTCACGCTCTTCCATCGCTACATGCGACCGCTGCTCGAGGATGGCCGGGTGTACGCGGCTGTGCCACCGTTGCACCGACTGGAGCTGGTGCAGCAGGGACGCAAGGCCAACGAGGTCGTGTACACCTACTCCGACGGCGAGATGAAGCAGCAGCTGGCAGATGCCGAGCGGCGCGGTGTCCGGGTCAAGGATCCGATCCAGCGCTACAAGGGCCTCGGCGAGATGGACGCCAGACAGCTCAAAGAGACCACCATGGCGCGCGAGCACCGCCTGCTGCGGCGCGTCACGGTGGATGACGCAGAGGCGGCGGCCGGCGTCTTCGATCTGCTCATGGGTTCAGATGTCGCACCGCGCAAGGAGTTCATCGTCAGCGGTGCAGATGACCTCGACCGCAGCCGGGTGGACGTCTAGGGGCGCCCTAAGGACGCAGCGCGTCAGACGTCCTGCGGGGTGATGCGCGCGGTCTGCACGTCGTACAGGGCGCCGCCAACGGTTACGTGGTCGGGCAGCAGCGGGAAGGAGCGCACACGGGCGACGTCCCGGCGCAAAGCGCCGAGCTGGTCGTCGGTGGCGTTGAACTCCATGCTCCAGGTGTCCACGCCCCAGGCGTCGAAGATGCGCTGGTGCACGTACTCCTCGTCCCCCTTCGCCATGGCGCAGTCGGTGTGCGGCATCACCAAGATGCGGCGTACCTCGAGCAGGTAGCTCGCCAGCGCCAAAGTGCGCAGCACGTCCTGCGTGACGCGGGCGCCAGCGTTGCGCAGGATCTTGGCATCGCCGACCGACATTCCGACGGCCTCGAGCGGCATCACGCGCGAGTCCATGCAGGTGACGATGGCCAAACCCTTGGCCGCGCGGCCCGTGCGCCCCGAAGGGTGGAAGGCGCGCACGAAGTCCTCGTTCCCCACGAAGACATCGGCGAAGGCGTCGTGCGGGAAACTCTGGTCGTCCGCTGCGCTCATGGTGCCAGCGTAGGGGGCACTTGCCGCCGGATGTTGGCAACCCTATGGAACACCCCCGATTTCCCCGTGCGATCGGGGCGTCCACGGATGCGCGCGCTGGTCTACTCCCCAGTTTCCCCGGACGAGTGGCCGGGGAAGACTCCCATGTGCGGGTCCACCAGGGGGGCCGCATTGTTGACCGCAAGAGCAGCTTCGCCGAAACCCACCGAGATCAGCGGGACCTTGCCCGGATAGGTGCACAGGTCGCCCGCGGCGAAGATGCGCGGCAACGACGCGCACATGGCCGAGTCAACGACCACTCGGCGCTTGTCGAGGGCTAGGCCCCAACCAGCCATGGGTCCGATGTTGGCGATGAAACCCAGGGCTGCGATGAGCCCATCCGCGGGCAGCGTCGTGATCTCGCCGGAGTCGCGGTGCCGGATATCCACTTCGGTCACAGTGCCGTCGCCGCGCACCTCTGCGAGTTCATGCGGCGTGTAGGCGGCGACGCCGAGGGCCAGGACCTTGGACACCATTCCCGCGTGGGCCCGGAACTGCTCGCGCCGGTGGACGATGGTGACCGACTTCGCCAGCGGATGCAGGGACCAGGCCCAGTCGAAGGCGGAGTCGCCGCCTCCCACGATCACGACGTCCTGATCGGCGTACGTCGCCAGTTGCGGGACGAAGTAGGCCGCCCCGCGCCCGATCCACTCCTCGCCGACGGGAAGCGGGCGCGGCCGGAAGGCGCCGATGCCGCCGGTGAGGAGCACTGCCTTCGCCTCGATCCGGCGACCGCGCGACGTCGTCACGACGGCAGGCTCCGCGCGCGAGGTCTGCAACTCGACTGCCTGCTCGCCGAGCAGGTACTCCGGGCCGTTGCCGGTCGCGTCGCCGGCCTGGGCGACCAGCCGGTCCACGAGTTCCCGGCCCTTGACCACGGGGAAGCCGCCGACATCGAAGATGTCCTTCTCCGGGTACATCGCGGTGATTTGTCCGCCGGGCTCCGGCAGAGCGTCCAGCACGATCGTGCGGAATCCGCGGAAACCGGCGTAGTACGCGCCGTACAGTCCCGCGGGTCCAGCCCCAACGATGAGCAGGTCGCAGCTGCTGTCCACGCCTGCCACGCTACTCGCGCCACTTGATGGAACAGCCCATTGACGGGCGCTGCGGCTCGGGCACCGGAGCCGTGGCGACCAGCAGTTCCAGTGCCGCGCGCAGGTCATCGCCGGTCACCGGCTCGCCGTTCTTTGGCGTCGAGGCATCGAAGGCGCCGCGATAGCCGAGGCGGCCGTTGACGTCGTAGGCGAAGAAGTCGGGCGTGCAGACGGCCCCGAACTGTTTGGCCACGAACTGGTCCTCGTCGAGCAGGTAGGGGAACTGCCAGCCGGCACGGTTGGCCTGCTCCGAGAGTCCCGCGAGGGCATCGTCGGGATAGGCACTCGCATCGTTGCTGCAGATCGCCGCGAAGGTTGCGCCCCTGCCGGCGAATTCGGCCGCGAGGCTGCCCAGCGCCCGCTCGATGTGCCTCACATAGGGGCAGTGGTTGGCCGCCCAGGCGACGACGAGCACGCCGTCGCCGCGCAGGTCGCGCAGGTTGTACGTCTTCCCAGTCAGGTCGGGCAGGGTCTGGTCGGGCAGGGCGGTGCCCAGGGGGACCTGGGAGGAGTGGACAGCCATGTTTCAGACGCTAGTCGGGTCGGTCGTTCGACGCTCGGCATTGCCGTGCTGCGCGGCGTTGCTTGCCAGGAAGTGAAACTCGGGACTTCCGGCCCTTGCTCACCGTGCCCTGGCCTGGTCGCATCGAGGGAACGATCCTGACCGACCCGAAAGCGGGCCTGACATGCCCAGAGACGACGTTTGCGGTTCCGACGACGACATGGTTCCGCGTCGAGCCCTTGATGAGGTGCTTGCCAGGGTCGCGGCGCTCGAGGCTCAGGTGGCAGGTTTGCGGGCCGGGCCGACGGGCCCGTCGAGCGAGAAGTCAGGTCCGAGTGGCGGGTCGTCCGGTTGGACGCGACGCGCGCTCCTGGTGGGTGGACTGGGCGCGGCTGTGGGGGCGGCGGCGTCCGTCTCCGGAGCCCGGCCCGCGCAGGCCGCTCAGAACGACTACGCCGTCCTGGGTCAGTCCAACAGCGGGGGGCTCTTCCGCACCACTTTCCAGTCGACTTCGGCTTACACGACATTAGAGGTGACCAACCCTGTGCTCAAGGCGCACGCCCTTGTGGCGAACGCCCGGGATGTGGCTGCGATCCAGGGCACGGCCATCGCGACCGGTGGCATCGGAGTGGAGGGGATTTGCCAAGCCGAACAGGGGATCGCGCAGGGGACCGGAGTGCGCGGGGAGGCCTATCAGGGAGTCGGCGTCCTGGGCACGTCCAGCGTGGGTGTGGGCGTTCGTGGCGAATCAACGGCAGGGATCGGAGTCTCGGCAACGGCCCAGACGGAGGCTGGTGCGCGTTGCAGTTCGGGCTCGGGACCTGGCATGTCGGGGGTATCCACCAGCGGGCCGGGCGCCACCGCGCTGTCTCTCACCGGACCTGCCTTGGTGCTGTCCAATCCCGGGCTGGATGCGCGCCCGACCGATCCCAAGGGTGCGACCTGGCAGGCGGGCTCAATCATCATGACGACCAAAGGGGAACTCTGGCTTTGCGTCGCCACGGGCGCGCCGGGTACGTGGCGACTCCTCATGGCGCCCGGGATGTCGGGCGCCTACGTGCCCATCACGCCGACCCGCGTGTTCGACAGCCGGTTTATCGCGCCGGGTCCGGCGCGGCTGCCGGAGCCGATCCCGAGTGGCGGCAGTCGCCTCATTAGCGTCGCGACCGGCTACAAGATCGGCACCAACGTTCCCGTGCCGTTGACCGGCGTGCCCGCCGGGGTGCACGCCATCGCCATCAACCTGACGGTCACCAACACGTCGAGCAAGGGCTGGTTGTCCCTTCAGCCCGGCGACGTGGGCACCGTCGGAACGTCAAGCATCAACTGGACAGCGGGCCAGACCATCGCCAACGGCCTCATGGTGACGTTGGACGACAACCGGCAGCTCAACGCCTTCGCAAACAGCAGTGCGGCCGACGTGATCATCGACGTTGCTGGCTACTTCCGCAGTACGTGATCTGCTCGGGGGAGCCGGCTCCCGCTTCCCCCACCGTCGCGGGAGCCGGCGTCAAGTGGGCGGTGAAGGCACCCCGCCACTGCGATCGCACCTTGCCTTGCCCAAGTGCGATCGGGTCACGGCACCACCTTGGATCCAGGGTCCGACAGAAACCTCGGCTGGGCCGGTTTGTGGTGGGCACGGTCAGGTCGAACTGGTGGCTTGCCGATACTCTGGGCATGGTCAGCTGTCGAACTGTGGGGTGATTGCAGTGCTCCATTCGGGGACCAGGGGGTTCGGAGGCGTCGGGGCCCTCATCGTGCTGGTGAGTCTGCTGCTCACCGGTGCCCTCACACCCACCGCGGCATATGCGGCCGAACCAGTGCACACGCTGGAGGCGCCGACGCCGGCCGAAATCGACGAACTCGTGGCCGAGGGCGAACAGGTCGAGGTGGCAGTGGCAAGGGTCGCGGCTGACAGGCGCATGCGCATTGAGAGCGTGAGGGCGACAGGCCCCGACGAGGCCGCGCGCGCGGTCGCAGACGCACAGGCCGACCCCAGCGCCGTCGCCGCCGACGTCGCCCGACCGGTTTACGTCCAAGCTGATCCGTTCCGGCCCGGCGGTGGATCGGGAATCGGCCAATACGCGCTGGACATGCTCTGCATCGATGCCCAGTCCCACACGGCGAATACGGCCGCCGGCCTGCCTGCCTGCACCGATGACGCTCAGGCGCACGCGTCAGGTGCCGGGCAGATCGTGGCCGTGATCGACACGGGCCTGCAGCCGAGCCATCCGGACCTGGCCGGTCTGCTCGTGGACGGGGCGAAGTGCGTGGATGGGCTGGCGTGCGTCGCCGTGCCAGCTGCCAGCACCATCGACAACGGCGGCCACGGTCAGAAGGTCGCCGGCACGGTCAACTCCGTCACGGGTAACGGTGTTGCTCTGGCGGGCCTGGCACCAGCGGCGCGGCTCATGCCGGTCCGTGTCTTCAACGACTTCGCGTCCGCCACCACCGCTGATGTCGCGGCCGGGGTGATTTGGGCCGCTGACCATGGGGCGACGGTCATCAACATCTCCCTGGGGTGGGCCGATGATGCCGACGCGGTCGTGGCCGCGGCGGTGCAGTGGGCACTTGGTCGCAACGTGCCCATCGTGGCTGCCGCGGGCAATTACGGCACCTACTCGCCGGTCGTGTTCCCCGCCGCGTACCCCGGCGTGATCGGCGTCGGCGCGCTGGACTCGAGCAAAGCGGCCGCGACCTACTCGAGTCGGGGTTCGTGGGTCGATGTCGTGGCACCCGGCTCGGCCATGCAAGTGCTCTGCCCCAACTGGACGCCAGGCCAGGGGTGCACCGCGTCGGGCACTTCCTTCGCGTCGCCGGAGGTGGCCGCCGTCGTCAGCATGATGCGCCAACTTCGCCCGTCCGACTCGCCGGCCATGATCGAGCAGCGACTGAAGCGCACGGCCACGCGGCTCGGCGGCCAGTCGGGGCACAGCGACACCTACGGCTGGGGCCTGGTGAACCCCGTGCGCGCGCTGACGGAGTCCACCCAGATAGCCATCACCTCGGCAGTCGGCGGCGACGCCCGCGCCACGGTGGCCTTCAGCATCACCGGCGCCTGGCCCCAAGGCGGCTGGATCGAGTACTCGCTCGACCATGGGGCGACCTGGCTCCACCCTTTCCCGACGGCCACAGCCAGCCCGTTGGTGATCTCAGGCCTGCGCAACGACACCCCCTACAGTGTGCGGCTGCGCGTGGTCGATGACTTCGGAACCATTGCCGAGAGCGGCGACAACGGGCCCAATCCCGACGTTGTCGACGCACCGGTCATGACCTCGTCCGTCGGTACTGTCTTCGTCCCCGTCGATCCGGTCCGAGTGATCTCCACCAGGGCCAGCAACGCGCCCTTGGCCGCGCAGGAGACCCGGCTGATGTCGGTGGCCGACCAGATCGGCGCCGATGGCGGTGCTAAGGACGTCGTGCCTGCGGGCGCGGTCGCCGTCGCCGTCAACCTGACTGTCCCGGGCGGCGCTTCCGGAGGTCACCTGCGGGTGATGCCGGGGGATCTGTCGACTGCGCCGGCTTCGGCCATCAACTTCCGGCCGAGCGAGTCGATCGCCAACGGCCAAGTCGTCAAGGTGGACGGCAACCGCTGTATCCGGCTGTTCAACGGCAGTAGCGGGTCGGCCCACGCCCTCGTGGACATCGCCGGCTACTTCCTGCCGGTATCGCTCGCAACACCGGCGCAACTGAGTCAAGGGCGCTTCACGCCAGTCGCCCCTGTCCGGGTCTACGACACCGGCGCAGATCCGACGACCCTGCTGGAACCGGGTGGCACCAGGGTGGTGTCCGTGGCACGGGCGGCCGCCGGAACGCCGACGGTGCTCGGTGCCGGGGCTGAAGTCGTGCCGGCAGGTGCGTCGGCGGTCGAGTACAACATCACGGTCGTGGCGCCGGAAGCGGCCGGACACCTGCGGGTGTACCCGGCGGACCGCCCGCCGCCGGGCGCCTCGGCCATCAACTGGGCCGCCGGGGACAAGATCGCCAATGGACTGGTGGTGCGCCTGGACGCGGATCGACGTGTCAAGGTGACCAACTACGGCGGGTCGCCGGTGCACTTCCTGATCGACGTCGTGGGCTACTACTCGACCGTCGGCGCGCAGTTCTATGCCCTCGATCCCGTCCGCGCATACGACTCGCGGGCACGGCAACCAAGCCCTGGACAGCTGGCTACGGGCGAGACCGCTGTGCGCACCGTGTCGGTGGCCGACGCCCGCGATGCTGCCGGCGCCGTCGTGATGGCCGGGATCGTGCCCAGCGGTGCCGTCGGAATCGCCTACAACCTGACGGTCACGACTCCAGCGGCGGGCGGTCACCTGCGCGTCTTTCCGGCAGGTTCTGCGCTGCCATCGGCGTCGGCCATCAACTGGCCATCGGCCGGGTACAGCCGAGCCAATGCTTCCGTCGTGCAGACGTCGGCGGACCTTCAGGTGTCGATCTACAACGGCGGAGCACCCGCGCACACGCTCATCGACGTCTTGGGCTACTACCGCCCCGCTGACGGCACGGGGCAGCTGTTCCACCCGATGGACCCGGTTCGGGCGCTCAACACCGTGACCAGCGGCGCCCGGCTCGCGCCAGGGGAGTCGCGCATCCTGACACTTGAGGGTTTCGGTGGCGTGCCTGCCACCGGCGCGACGGCGGTCTCGCTCGGCGTGACGATCTACGACGGCTCGAC
>JBIRBF010000197.1:0-4787 GCA_044326505.1 Candidatus Nanopelagicales bacterium
CAGGATCACCGCCGGGCCGCCTGCCTCGGCCGGACCCGTCGGCGGCGCGTCCAGGGAAGACCCAGTTGACATGGCACCTCCCGGTCGACGGACGTGGCCCGACGATAGCCCCAGCGGCCACCATCGTTGCAGCACGAGCGGCGCGGCCGACGGCGCTGTGCGTCCCCCACGGCTGCCGTGTGGGAGGATTGCGGCTGCCGTGGCGGCGCTCCCGCTCGCGGCATTCCCAGCCCTGCCGTGGAGAGGACCTGGCGTGACTGCCGACCGCGAACTCGATCCCGCCTTCCCGCTGCATCGCGGGGGCAAGATCGAGGTACGCCCGACGGTGCGCATCCGCGACCGCGAAGGTCTGGCGCTGGCGTATACGCCAGGCGTGGCGCGGGTCTCCGAGGCGATCGCGGCCGACCCGTCGCTCGCGTTCTCCTACACCTGGAAGGCCAACACCGTCCTGATCGTCACCGATGGCACCGCGGTGCTGGGGCTGGGCGACATCGGTCCGGCGGCGGCGCTGCCGGTGATGGAGGGCAAGGCCCTGCTCTTCAAGGAGTTCGCCGGCGTCGATGCCGTCCCGGTCTGCTTGGATTGCACTGACACCGACGAGGTCATCGAGACCGTCGCCCGGATCGCGCCGGCCTACGGCGGCATCAACCTCGAGGACATCTCGGCTCCGCGATGCTTCGACATCGAGCGACGCCTCGCCGAGCGGCTGGACATCCCGGTCTTCCACGATGATCAGCACGGGACCGCGATCGTGGTCCTTGCCGCGCTGGAGAACGCCGCCAAGCTCACCGGTCGCCAGCTGGCGGAGCTTCGAGTGGTGATCTCCGGTGCCGGCGCCGCCGGCACGGCAGTCGCACAGATCCTCGGCGAGGCGGGCGTTTCCGACATCGTGGTGGTGGATTCCCAGGGCGTGCTCGGGCCGGATCGCGAAGGCCTCAACGACGCGAAGGCCGCGCTCGCCACCCGGACCAACCCGCGCGGTGTCACGGGCGCCATCGCCGAGGCGCTCGCCGGCGCCGATGTCTTCGTCGGGGTTTCCGGCGGCACGATCTCCGAGTCCGCGATCGCGGCCATGGCCGATGACGCGATCATCTTCTCGCTGGCCAACCCGATGCCGGAGATCCACCCGGAGGTCGCCCGCAAGTACGCCGCAGTGGTCGCCACCGGCCGGTCGGACTTCCCGAATCAGATCAACAACGTGCTCGCGTTCCCGGGGCTCTTCCGGGGTGCCCTGGACGTGCAGGCCCGCAAGATCACTCCACGCATGCACCTGGCGGCGGCGGACGCCATCGCCGCCGTGGTGGGCGATCGGGTAGCTCCGGACTACATCGTGCCGTCGCCGTTCGACCGTCGCGTCGCGGTCTCAGTGGCTGCAGCGGTGTCGGCTGCCGCCACGGCCGACGGCGTCGCGCGAATTTCGCTGTAGCCGTGTTCGCCGTCTACGCCGCGCGCGCCGACCCGCGCGATCCGTTGGCCGCCCTCGTGGTGGGCGAGCGCCCCGAGCCTGCGCCGCCGCCCGGCTGGGTCGTCGTTCGGGTGCGGGCGGCGAGCATCAACCACCACGACCTCTGGACGCTGCGCGGCGTGGGCATCGCAGCGGAGGCCTTCCCGATGATCCTGGGCTGCGATGCCGCCGGTATCGACCCGGAGGGCCGCGAGGTGGTGGTGCACTCGGTGATCGGCACCGGTGCGGACGAGACGCTCGACCCGGACCGGACCCTGCTCAGCGAGAAGTACCAGGGCACCTTCGCCGCGCTCGTCGCGGTGCCAGCCGTCAATGTGGTGCCCAAGCCGCCGGAGTTGACCTGGAGCGAGGCTGCGTGCCTGCCCACTGCCTGGCTGACCGCGTACCGGATGCTCGTCTCCCGCGGGCGACTGCAGCCGGGCGAGACGATCCTGGTGCAGGGCGTGGGCGGGGGAGTGGCCACGGCGTGCATCGCCCTGGGACGCGCTCTCGGCCTTCGGGTCTGGGCGACCAGCCGCGACCAGGGGCGGGCAGCGGCGGCTCGGGGCCTAGGCGCCGAAGACGTCTTCGCGCCAGGTGCGCGGCTGCCCGAGCCGGTGGACGCGGTGATGGAGACCGTCGGCGCCGCCACGTGGGAGCATTCGGTCAAGTCGCTGCGGCCCGGCGGCCGCATCGTCATTAGCGGGGCAACGACAGGTGCCAACCCGCCGGCCGACCTCACACGCATCTTCTTTAAGCAGCTGTCCGTGATCGGCTCGACCATGGGCACCCGCGCAGAACTGGCGGAACTCATGGACTTGTGCGTGAAAACGGGGCTGCGGCCGGTGGTGGATCGCGAGTTGCCCATGGCAGCTGCCGCCGAGGGGCTCGCCGCGGTCGAGGCGGGGGACGTGTTCGGCAAGATCGTCCTCACCCGCGACTAGTCACGGGCCTCAGTCGTCGGGGTCGTCGAGCCGGGCGAGCCAGGTCGCCACCCGCTCGACCGCCTCCTCGTCATCGGGGTGCAGATCGACGTACACCCGCAGTTGCTCGGCCAGCCAGGCCAGGGTCACGCTCTCGTCGCCGCGGCGGCGCTCGAGTTCCTCAGTGCCCCGATCGGTGAAATACATCGGACGCGTCGCCCTAGTCGAGCGCGGCCGACACGACCAGCGACTGCTCTTCCTCGTGGGCCTTGTGCGACCCCGTCGCCGGCGCCGCCGACGCCGGACGGCTTGAGAGCAGCAGCGGCCGCCCGTCGAGGAACTCAGGCAGGTTGATGGCCAGGAACTGGTACGCGCCCTGGTTCATTGGCTCCTCCTGCAGCCACATGATCTCGGCGTCCTTCGGGTACTTCGCCAGGATCGCCTGCAGTTCCTCGCCGGGCAGGGGGTAGTACCGCTCGAGCCGCAGGATCGCGACGTCGTCGCTGCCGCGCTTCTCGCGCTCGGCGAAGACGTCCCATGTGACCTTGCCGGAGGTGAGCACGATGCGGCGGACCTTTGCCGGGTCGACCCCACCGGTGTCGATCACTGGTTGGAACGTGCCCGAGATGAAGTCGTCTGCCGCCGACACCGCCCGCTTGTTGCGCAGCATCGACTTGGGCGTGAAGACGACCAGCGGCTTGTGCTGAGCGCTCAGCGCCTGCCAGCGCAACAGATGGAAGTACGACGCGGGGGTGGAGGGCATGGCGACTGTCATGTTGTTCTGCGCGCACATCTGCAGATAGCGCTCGACCCGGGCCGAGGAGTGGTCCGGTCCCTGGCCCTCGTAGCCGTGCGGCAGCAGCATGACGACGCCAGAGGTCTGCTGCCACTTCTGCTCACCCGAGGTGATGAACTCGTCGAGGATGGTCTGGGCGCCGTTGGCGAAGTCGCCGAACTGGGCCTCCCAGAGCACGAGCGCTTCGGGTCGGGCCACCGAGTAGCCATACTCGAACCCGAGCGCGGCGAACTCGCTCAGCATGGAGTCGTAGACGTAGAAGCGTCCTTGGTCGGGGCTGAGGTTCTGCAAGGGCGCGTAGCCCTCTCCGGTCAGCCGGTCGACGATGACGGCATGGCGCTGGCCGAACGTGCCGCGACGGGAGTCCTGTCCGGCCAGCCTGATCGTCCGGCCTTCCAGGAGCAGCGAGCCGAACGCCATCGTCTCGGCCATGGCCCAGTCGATCGTGCCGTCCTCGATCATCCGGGCGCGCCGCTCGAGCTGCGGGCGCAGGCGGGTATGCACCGTCAGGTTGGCTGGCAGGTCCACCTGCGAGTTGGCGATGCGCTTGACGACCTCGTCTGACACCGCCGTCGTCGGGGTCTGCGGCTTGGCCTCGGTATCGAGCTCGTCGACGTGAGCGTCGTCGGCGTGGGCGCGCAGATCATCACGAGTCTCCGAGAACACCCGTTCGAGCTGGCCCTGGAAGTCGCGCAGGGCCTGCTCGGCCTCGTCCAGGGTGATGTCGCCGCGGCCGATGAGGCTCTCGGTGTAGATCTTGCGGACCGAGCGCTTCTGGTCGATCAGGTTGTACATGAGCGGCTGTGTCAGCGACGGGTCGTCGGCCTCGTTGTGGCCGCGTCGCCGGTAGCAGACCAGGTCGATCACCACGTCCTTGTGGAATCGCTGCCGAAACTCGAAGGCCATCTCCGCCGCCAGCACGCAGGATTCCGGATCGTCGCCGTTGACGTGCAGGATCGGGGCCTGGATCATGCGGGCCGCGTCGGTGGCATAGACGCTGGACCGGCTGTGCAACGGCGAGGTCGTGAAGCCCACCTGGTTGTTGACGATCAGGTGCACGGTGCCGCCGGTGCGGTAGCCGCGCAACTGCGAGAGGTTGAGCGTCTCGGCCACGATCCCCTGGCCGGCGAATGCTGCATCGCCATGCATGAGCAACGGGAGGACCGGGTACTCCTGGCCCCTGTTCAGCTCATCCTGCTTGGCCCGCACGATGCCCTCGAGGACGGGGTCAACGGCTTCTAGGTGCGAGGGATTGGCTGCGAGGTAGACCCGCGTGGTGCTGCCGTCCGGCGAGGTGTACTCGCCTTCGCTGCCCAGGTGGTACTTCACGTCGCCGGAGCCCTGTACCGAGTCCTCGTGCTCTGCGCCCTCGAACTCCTTGAAGATCTGCGAGTAGCTCTTGCCGGCGATGTTGGCCAGCACGTTGAGGCGCCCGCGATGGGGCATGCCGACGCAGACCTCCTCGATCCGAGCCTGGCAGGCCGCGTCGAGGACGGCGTCGAGCACCGCGATCGTCGACTCGCCACCCTCGAGGCTGAACCGCTTCTGGCCGACGTACTTGGTCTGCAAGAAGGTCTCGAACGCTTCGGCCGCGTTGAGGCGGCGCAGGATTGCCAGCTGCTCC
>JBIRBF010000028.1:0-19504 GCA_044326505.1 Candidatus Nanopelagicales bacterium
CAGTCAGCCCCCACACTTCGCCCGGCACGCTGGTGACCGGGATCGGGGTGAGCACGAAGGTCGGCCCCACTCCCAGGAACGGGCGCATGACCGTCTGCTCAGTCACCTTGCCATCGACGATGACGGGCCGCTCGACCATGTCCAGAGCCACTGGCAGGATCACCTCCTGGCCGTCGCGCATGACGGTGACCGTCGTGGTCCCGGCGCCCTGTGCGGTGAGTGCGGCCGTGAAGTCGTCCCAGGTGCCGACCGGCGAGGCCCCAAGGGCGATGATCTCGTCGTTCTCCTTGACCCCGGCGCGAGCTGCGGCGCTGGACGGAGCGCCCGCGGGGCAGGAACCGTCGTCGGCGGCCGCGGCCGGCAGGCACTCGCTGACGCTGTTCACGGTCAGGCTGGGTCCGGGCGTACCGAACCCGACGAACATCACGCCGAACAGGATGAGGGCCAGAATCAGATTCATCACCGGGCCGCCGAACATGACGACCAACTTCTTGGGCACCGTCAGGTTGTAGAAGGTCCGCTTGCGATCGTCATCGGTGAGCACCTCGGACTCGGACTCGTTGCGCGCTTGGTCGACCAGCATGCCGAGCCGGCCGGTGCTTGACTTGCGAATGGTGCCGTCGGGTCGGGGCGGGAACATCCCGATCATGCGCACGTAGCCGCCGAGCGGGATCGCCTTGACGCCGTAGTCGGTCTCGCCCTTGCGCTTGGACCACACCGTCGGGCCGAACCCGATGAAGTACTCGGTGACCTTCACCCCGAACCTCTTGGCCGGCACCATGTGGCCGACCTCATGCAGGGCGATCGAGGCCATGATGCCGACGATGAAGACGAGAACCCCGATGAGCGTCAGCACGTCGGAGCCTCCTTGCCAGAGAGCCGGCGGGAACCGCCGAAGCCGAACCTCATCCGTGCCCCTCCAACCTCCGGCGGGCCTCCGCGCGGGCCCACTGCTCTGCTGCTGAGACGTCGACCAGCCGCATCTGGTTGCCCGGCACGAAGGCCTGGGAGTCCAGATGCGCGGTGACGACGTCGGACACTGTGCGAACAATCTGGGTGAACCCGCTGTTCCCGGCCAGGAAACTGGCCACGCACTCCTCGTTGGCGGCGTTGAACACGGCGGGAGCAGTCCCCCCGGCCAACCCGGCACGCTTGGCCAGGCCGACGGCGGGGAACCGCGCGTCGTCGAGCGGCTCGAACTGCCACGTCGCGACGTGCGTCCAGTCGCACGCGGGGGCCACGTCCGGCAGTCGTTCCGGCCAGGTCATCCCCAGGGCAATCGGCAGGCGCATGTCGGGTGGACTCACCTGCGCGATCGTGGACCCGTCCACGAACTCCACCATCGAGTGCACGACCGACTGCGGGTGCACGACGACGTCGATCCGTTCGAAGGGAACATCGAACAGCAGATGAGCCTCGATCACTTCGAGGCCTTTGTTGACCATCGTCGCGGAGTTACAGGTGACCACCGGTCCCATGGCCCAGGTCGGGTGCGCCAGCGCCTGTTTCGGGGTCACGGCCACCATCTCGGCCGCGGTCGCGGTGCGGAATGGACCACCGGACGCTGTGAGGATGAGCCGACGCACCTCGGCGCGGGTGCCCGCGAGCAGGCATTGCGCGAGCGCGGAATGCTCCGAATCCACCGGCACGATCTGGCCGGGGGCCGCGGCGGCCTTAACCAGGGGACCGCCCGCGATGAGCGACTCCTTGTTCGCCAGGGCAAGCACCGCCCCGGCCTCCAGGGCGGCCAGTGTCGGCCCGAGCCCCACAGAGCCGGTCATGCCGTTCACGACGACGTCCGCGGAGTGTGCGGCCACGTTGGCCGCCGCATCCGGTCCGGCGAGCAGTCTGGGCAGCGCGAACTCGCCCTGCGCGAACCCGCGCCGGGACGCCTCTGCGTAGAGCGCGAGCTGCAGATCCTGCAGCGCCCCCGCCCGGGCGACGGCGACGACCTCGGGCCGGTAGGTGAGCGCCTGCTCGGCCAGTAGTGCGACATTTCCGCCGCCGGCTGCCAGGCCGACCACGTCGAAGCGACCCGGGTGGGTGTCGACCACCTGCAGCGCCTGCGTGCCGATCGACCCGGTGGAGCCCAGCAGGACGACCCGCCTGGCGGTCACAGCTCCAAACCGGTCAGGACCATCACCCGCACGTCTGTGAAGTCCTCCATCGCGTTGCGCAGGCCCTCGCGACCCACGCCGGAGTTCTTCACCCCGCCGTAGGGCATCTGGTCGGCGCGGTAGCTGGGGACGTCGCCGATGATGACGCCGCCGACCTCCAGGATCGCGTCGGCTCGAAACGCCGTCTGCAGGTCGTGGGTGAAGACTCCCGCCTGCAGGCCGAAGCGCGAAGAGTTGACCAGTGCGAAGGCCTCGGCCTCGGTGTCGAAGGTGCTCACCGTCATGACCGGGCCGAAGACCTCCTCGGCAGAGCACTTGGCATCCGCGGGCACGTCGGCGAGCAGCGTGGGTGCCATCTGCGTGTCGACTCGGGTGCCACCGGTCAGGACCCGGGCGCCGTCGGCCACCGCCTCGGCCACCCAGGCCTCGACACGCTCGGCGGCCTCGACATTGATCATCGGGCCGACCACGGTGAGCGGGTCGGCGGGATCGCCGGTGGCGAGGTCTGCGACCTTGGCGGTGAGCAGCTCGGCGAACTCAGCGGCGAGGGACGAATGCACCAGCACGCGCTGGACCGAGATGCACGATTGCCCCGCCTGGTAGTTGCCGAAAGTGGCGATGCGCGAGGCTGCCCAGTCCAGATCCGCGTCCGAGGACCAGTCCGGCATGACCACGGCGGCGGCGTTGCCGCCGAGCTCCAGGATGACCTTCTTCGCCGGCTGGGCATCCCGGATGGTGTAGCCGACCTTCTCCGAACCGGTGAACGAGATCACCGGCAGGCGCTCGTCGGCCACGAGAGCGGGGGCGTCGGCGTCCGCGGCCGGAAGTACCGACCAGGTGCCTTCGGGCAGGTCCGTCTCGGCCAGAATCTGACCCAGCACGAGCGCGGACAGCGGGGTCTTCGGGGCCGGCTTGAGCACGATCGGAGCGCCGCAGGCGATCGCTGGCGCGACCTTGTGGGCGACCAGGTTGAGCGGGAAGTTGAACGGCGAGATGCCGAGCACGGGGCCGATGGCGAAGCGGCGCACGATCGCGATACGACCCTCGGCCGCAGGGTCGGTGTCCAGCCGCTGCAGCTCGCCGGAGAACCGGCGCGCCTCTTCGGCCGCCCAGCGGAATGTCGACACAGCGCGAGCGACTTCAGCCGTCGCCCACATGATCGGCTTGCCGTTCTCGGCGCTGATGAGCTGCGCGATCTCGGCGGCGCGCTCGGCCAACCGGCGCGACACATGGTCCAGGGCCGCTGCCCGCGTCGAAGCCGAGAGCGTGCGAGAGGCCTGCGTGACGTGCGCCGCCGCCGCGACAGCGGCCTCGATGTCGGCAGCCGCCGGCACGCCATAGGTCCCGACCAGGGACCCGTCGAACGGACTGCGCACCTCGCGCTGCTCGCCGCTCTCGACAGGACGACCGGCGACGAAGTAGGGGTAGTGAGTAACCATGGCAGCCAGCCTACGGCTTACGAGAGGGTGGTGGTCCCCCACGCGTGGTCCGGGGCGCTCTGATCTACGTAGGACGCCGACACCGTGCTGCTGCTCTTCGTCAGCGTGACGATGTCCATGTGCCAGGTGGAGTTGGGCTTGTTGATCCACGACCCGGGGTTGAGCACCAAGGTGTTGCCGTGCACCTGACCCGACACTGTGTACTGTCCCGCATTCCCGCCGCTCGACGTGAGGACGGCAGTCCCCGTGACGTATCCGGAGCTGTCCTGGCTGAGGGAGAGCGTCGAGTAGTACGTCACCGGCTTGCCGTCCTCACTTCCGGCCACGGAGCCTCGCCACTGGTAGCCAAAGTCGAAACTGCTGAAGGTCGGTGCGTAGCGGGGCTGCTTGGCCGGGGCAGCCACCTCGGCGGAATAGGTCGGATCGGGCTGTGCGGCGACAGGCGGCGCCGTGACGGTGGCGGTCACGGTGGTCGTCGGGCCGGGAGGAGGCGCGGCGGTTGCCGTCGCGGTCACGGTCGTCTCGGGCACCGGCGAAGGGGTGGCGCTGGGAGTGAAGTGTGCGGACGCCCCGTTGGGTTGGGGCGCCTCGCTCGGCGTGGATGACGTCGCGGCTGACACCTGTTTCGACGACGCACCACCCAGACCGAAAACCACGAAGATGGCGCCGCCGAGGAGGATCAACGCCGCGACGGCAGCGCCGGCGACGAGCCCCGTCTGCCTGCGCCGGTTCGACCGGACCCCAGCAACCTCCCGACCCGACACGGACGGCGCGCCGATCGCCGGCGTGTCGGATGCAGTCGCGCGCGCGACTGGCGCACCGCAGGCCGTGCAGAAGTTCACGTCCACCACCCGCGCGCCGCACGACGCGCACTGCCCACCTGTCCGATTCATGACATGGACCTACCCACGAGCTGGCATGGCTATACCTCGCCCTACCCGGCTCGGCAACGACCGGAGGCGCCAGCCAGCGCCCGTGCCGACCGTCGGCTTCGTGAAGGCACTCGTGACTCAGGCGTAAGCCGGTGAGCTGTCCTAGGCTGGCGCCATGGACAACGAGCAGATCGTGGGCGGCCCATCGCTGCCGCAGGAGCGTCGCGTCGTCACCGCCATCCCCGGGCCGAAGTCCCAGGAGCTCGACCAGCGCCGCAAGGAACTGGTCAGCGCCGGCGTCGGGGTGGTGCTGCCGGCCTACATCGTGGCGGCCGGCGGCGGCGTGCTGGTCGACGTGGACGGCAACTCGCTGATCGACCTCGGCTCGGGTATCGCGGTCACATCGGTGGGCAACTCCTCGCCGCGGGTGGTCGCGGGTGTCCAGCGGCAAGTGGCGGAGTTCACCCACACCTGCTTCATGGTCAACCCGTACGAGATCTACCTGGACGTGGCCGAGCGACTCAACCGGATCACCCCCGGCGACCACGACAAGCGCACCGCCCTGTTCAACTCGGGCGCCGAAGCCGTGGAGAACGCAGTCAAGATCGCCCGCCACGCCACCGGCCGACAGGCGATCGTCGCCTTCGAGCACGGCTACCACGGGCGCACCAACCTGACACTGGCCCTCACGGCCAAGAACATGCCCTACAAGCAGCACTTCGGGCCGTTCGCGCCGGAGATCTACCGCGTGCCGGGCTCCTACCCATTCCGCGACGGCCGGACCGGCGCCCAGGCGGCCGAGCTCGCGCTCACCCGCATCGACCGCGAGCTCGGTGCGAGCAACGTGGCAGCAGTCATCATCGAGCCCATTGCCGGGGAGGGCGGCTTCATCGATCCGGCGCCCGGCTTCCTGCCGCAACTGGCGCAATACTGCCGCGAGCACGGGATCGTGTTCATCGCCGACGAGGTGCAGACCGGGTTCGCCCGCACCGGTGACATGTTCGCCTGCGACCACGAGGGCGTCGTGCCGGATCTGATGACGATGGCCAAGGGGATGGCCGGCGGCCTGCCACTGGCCGCGGTCACCGGCCGCGCCGAGATCATGGACGCCGTGCACCCAGGTGGGCTCGGCGGCACCTACGGCGGCAATCCGACGACGTGCGCGGCTGCGATGGGCGCACTCGACGACATCGAGCAGGACGACCTGATCGGCCGTGCCCGCGAGATCGGCGCGATCTTCCACGAGCGGCTGGGAACCATGGCGGCCAAGTACCCGCAGATCGGCAACATCCGCGGCCGCGGCGCGATGATCGGCGTCGAACTGGTCAACCCGGCCAACAACGCACCCGACCCCAGCCTCACTGCAGCCCTGGCCAAGTACACCCACAGCCATGGCGTGATGATGCTCACGGCCGGGACGCACGGCAACGTGATCCGCTTCCTGCCGCCGCTGACAATCCCGGACCACCTGCTCCACGAGGGGCTCGACGTGGTGGCCGAGGCCCTGGCGGCCAGTACCTGAGGCCGCCGGCGGGCACTCAGCCGATCGGCGGCGTGCGCTCCTCGATAACCCACTCCTGACCGTAGCCGTCCCTCAACAGATCCAGGAACGGCACCGCGTCGAATGCCTCGGGGGCTTGCACGCCCGTGCCCGCCCAGACCCCCGTGGCGAGGAGTTCCAGCGCGATCACCGGGTTCATCGCGGTCTGCCAGACGACAGCCTGGGTGCCGTACTCGGCCATAGTCCAGGCGTTGTCCGCCAGGTGGTACATGTACACGGCCTTGGGCTCGCCGTCCTTGCCCTTGCCGGTGACGTACAGCCCGGCGCAGGTCTGACCGGTGATCTTGTCGCCGAGGCTGGCCGGGTCCGGCAGGCAGGCAGCGACGACCTCGCGCGGACTCACCTCGACGCCGCGCACTCTGACTGTCTCGACGCGGTCGAGGCCGAGCTTGTTCAGCGTCTTGAGTACGTCGATGAACTCTTGGCCCAGGCCGAATTTGAACGTCACCTTCTTCGCCGGGATGTACCGCGGCATGAGCAGCACTTCCTCGTGCTCGACGTTGACCACCTCGACCGGACCGATGCCGCCGGGGAAGTCGAACACCTCAGCCCCCGAGAACGGCTCTGTGGTGTACCAACCGCGGTCGGCCTCGAAGATCACCGGCGGGTTGAGGCATTCCTCGATGACCGTCCAGATCGAGAACGAAGGCGCGAAGTCGTAGCCGGCGACGACCATGTCGGAGGCGTCCCGGACGCCCAACTCATCGATCTCGCTGAACAGGTGGTCGTGGGCATACCGGGCGAAGACATCTGCCAGGCCGGGCTCCACGCCGATGCCCACCAGCGCCAAGCGGTCGTACTCGGCCCAGACGTCGCTCTGGGCGAACTGCTCGTCGCCCAGCTTGACCCCGGGCAACGCGTGCGGGGAGTCAGGGTGCGGCTGCGACAGGCTCATAGCTGTGTCCAGGTAGTCGCAGCCGGCATAGCGGGCACCCTCGAAGACGCTCATGACGAAGCGCGGGTCGACCAGGTTGAGGATGTGCGTGACTTCGTTCGAGATCGCCATTCCGGCGACCTCGTCTGGGTTGGACGCGTCGAGTTGCCTGGCGTGGAACCGATCGTCGCCGATGCGCTCGACGAGGGCCTCGGCGCGGGCGAAGTCGTAGTCGGCCACGATCCAGAGGTCGAAGAAGTCCCGGCGGGCGGCGATCATCGCCGCCGACGTCCCGACTCCCCCAGCACCCACCATCAGCACGCGCATGACTATCCTCCCGATCCGGCCGGCCGATATCCGGCACCGAACGCGAGCCTAGTGGTGCGCGGGCCTCGCAGGCTTGTCCGCGGCGGGATCAATCGGCCTTGGACGCCGGTGGCGCCCCGGCAGGATTGGGCCGCCCGTCCAGCAAGGGTTGCCTGGGATCCCAGCGCGTCCCGTCGCCGGCATCCCTCTTGGCCCGGGCCAGTGCGGACAGTGCCTCGAGGACGACCCGGTTGCCCAGCATCGCGGTAATGTCCGCGTGGTCGTAGGGCGGCGACACCTCCACGACGTCCATGCCGACCACCGGCACCTCGTAGCAGATCCGACGTACGGCATCGAGTAGTTGCCGGGCAGTGAGGCCACCGGGCTCAGGGGTGCCGGTGCCCGGCGCATGACCGGGGTCCGCCACGTCGATGTCGACGCTGAGGAACACACCGTCGCAGTCGTCCATGGCGATCTGCAGGGCCTCAGTCAGCACGTCGTCGAGCCCGCGGGCAACGATCTCGGTCATCTCGAAGGACCGCATGCCCTGGTCAGCCATCCACCCCAGTGTTTCCGGTCCTGGCCAGTAGCCGCGCAGGCCGATCTGCAGAAAGCGGTCCCCACGAGCGGCGCCGCTCTCGATGAGCCGGCGCATGGGCTGACCGTGTCCGATCAGCGAGCCGAACTCGATGTCACCCGTGTCGGCGTGTGCATCGAAGTGGATGACCGACACCCGCCCCCAGCCGACGGCGCGGGCCACGCCGGTGACGTCCGGCCAGGTGATGGTGTGGTCCCCGCCCAGCACCAGCGGAATGGCACCGTGGGTGGCCACCCGCTCCACGACGGCCTCCAACGCCGCGCATGACGTGGCGGCGTCCCCGGAGAACATCTCCACATCCCCGGCGTCTCGCACGCCGAGGTCGAGCAGGCCGTCGGTGCGCAGGGCCAGACTGGGCCGCGAGCCGTCCATGGCCAGGTAGCAGGCCTCCCGCAGCGCCTTCGGGCCGAACCGGGCGCCGGGCCGGTTGGAGGTCCCGCCGTCGAACGGAGCGCCGAGGATCACTACCTCGGAGTCGGCGTACGTGGCTGGGTCTGACTCGTCGCACTCCGGCACGCCGAGGAAGGTCAAGTCGGGGCCGAACTGGGCGCCGTAGCGGGTCATGTGCTGGCTCCCTTGGTTGGGTGGAGGTCTCGCATCGCACGCGACCCTTCGCAGGCGTGAACTCTCGCGCCTCCCGATCATGCCCAGGGTCGGCGACACGCCGCAATTCGACGACTGCTGCCGTGATCGTGACGCGTGAGAGGACGACACCTAGCCGTTCGTGGGGAAACCGAGGTTCACCCCGCCGTGCGAGGGGTCCGGCCAGCGGCTCGTGACCACCTTGCCCCGGGTGTAGAAGTGGAACCCCTCCGCGCCATGGGCATGCGTGTCGCCGAACAGCGAGGCCTTCCATCCGCCGAACGAGAAGTAGGCCATCGGCACCGGAATCGGCACGTTGACGCCGATCATGCCCACCTGCACCTCGTGCTGGAACCGCCGAGCGGCCCCGCCGTCGCAGGTGAAGATCGCCGTGCCGTTGCCGAAGGGGTGGTCATTGATGAGCGCCAGGCCCTCGTCGAAGCTGGCCACGCGCACGACCGACAGCACCGGGCCGAAGATCTCCTCGGTGTAGATGCTCATCTCGGGGGTCACCTGGTCGAACAGCGTCGGGCCCAGCCAGAAGCCGTCGGCGTGCCCGTCGGGCTGAACCTCGCGGCCGTCCACCACCAGGGCGGCACCGTCCGCCACGCCCGCCTCGACGTAGCCGGCCACCTTGTCGCGGTGCGCCGCAGTCACCAGCGGGCCCATGTCGCAACCGCGCCGGCCGTCACCGGTGCGCAGCGTGGACATCCGCCCAGCGATGGCCGCAACCAGATCGTCCGCGATCGGTTCCAACGCGACCAGCACCGAGATCGCCATGCAGCGCTCCCCCGCGGATCCGAAGCCGGCGTTGACCGCCGAGTCCGCGGCCAGCTCCAGGTCGGCGTCGGGCAGCACGAGCATGTGGTTCTTCGCCCCGCCCAGGGCCTGCACCCGCTTGCCGGCAGCAGTACCCGTCTCGTACACATACTGCGCGATGGGGGTGGATCCGACGAAGCTCACCGCTGCCACATCCGGGTGCGTCAGCAGGCCATCCACGGCGGCCTTGTCGCCGTGCAGCACGTTGAAGACCCCGTCGGGCAGGCCAGCCTCGGACCACAGTTCGGCCATGAACATCGCCGCCGAGGGGTCCTTCTCGCTGGGCTTGAGCACGACCGTGTTCCCCGCGGCGATCGCGATGGGGAAGAACCACATGGGCACCATCGCCGGGAAGTTGAACGGCGAGATGATCGCCACCACGCCCAGCGGCTGGCGCAAGGAGTAGACGTCCACGCCCGAGGACACGCCCTCGGAGTAGGAGCCCTTGAGCAGGTGGGCGTTGCCGCAGGCGAAGTCCACGACCTCCAGGCCGCGCGCGACCTCCCCCAACGCGTCGGCGAGCACCTTGCCGTGCTCGGCGGTGATGATCGCGGCGAGTTCCTCCTTGCGGGCGCTCAGGAGTTCGCGGAAGGCGAAGAGGACCTGCGAGCGCCGGGTGAGTGTCGCCCGGCCCCAGTCTGCCGCGGCGCGCCGTGCTGCGGCCACCGCGGCATCAATCGCTGTGTCGTCGGCCAGTGCCACCTGGGCCGTAATCTGACCCGTGGCGGGGTCGTAGACGTCGCCCTTGCGGGCCGTGGCGCCGGTCCAGGGGCGGCCGTCGATCCAGTGCGTGATGGGCGTGGCCATCGGTATCTCTCCTACTTTCCTTGATGGGTCAGCTGTCGAATCCCAGACCGGCGCGGTCAAGGGTGCGCAGCCAGAGGTTGCGCCGGCCTTGCCGCGCGTCGGCGCTTGCCAACGAACGGCGGGTCAGGTTGATGCCCAGTTGTCGCAGCGGGTTGGGCGGGAACGGCAGCGGCTTGCGGCGCACCATGTCGAGTCCGGTGCGCTCGGTGTCCTCATCCCAGAGGAGGTCGAGCAGGACCTCGGCGCCGAAGCGCGAGGCACCCACGCCCAGCCCGGTGTAGCCAGCGACGTACGCCAGCCGCCCGCTGTAGGCCTGCCCCCAGAAGGCGCTGAAGCGCGAGCAGGTGTCGATCGCGCCGGCCCAGGCGAACTCGATCGGCACCTGTGCCACTGACGGGAACGTGTCGTGCAGGTGCTGCACCAGCCGCGCGGTCACGGCATCGTCGCGCTCGACCGGCGAACCCGGTCGTTGACCGCGGGCGTAGACCGCGTCGTAGCCGCCCCAGAGGATGCGGTCGTCGGGTGTGAGCCGGTAGTAGTGGAACAGGTTTCCGCTGTCGGCGACTCCCTGCCGGCCACGCCAGCCCAGCTCGGACAGCACGAGCGGCGGCAGCGGCGCGGTCGCGACGACGTGGTCGAACACCGGCACCACGTACGCGTCGATGCGGCGCAGGAGCGGCGCATGGACGCCCGCCGTGAGCGCGACGCGTCGGGCGGCCACCGAGCCCCCGAGCGCGGTGCGCAGGCGCAGTTCCGAGGCCTGACCGTCCGAGTCGAT
Organism: Candidatus Nanopelagicales bacterium; assembly: GCA_044326505.1. Taxonomy (GTDB): domain Bacteria; phylum Actinomycetota; class Actinomycetes; order S36-B12; family UBA10799; genus JACJWR01. The sequence continues at coordinate 10,754 of JBIRBF010000028.1, forward strand.
CCCCACCACCTGCGACCACTCATGGATCACCACGCCGAGCGACTCCGCGACGCGGGCCAGCCCCCAACAGAGCCGGGCCGGATCCACCGTGGCGACATGGGGGTCGTAGAGGCCGCCGAGGTACGTCGCCGAGTTGACGGCTGCGCGGACCTGTTCGGCGTCGAGCACCTCGAGGTCAACACCATGCTGAGCCAGCAATGCCGCATGCTCCCGCAGGCGCACGACCTGGTAAGGCTCCGTCGCGACGTCGAACTCCCCGACGCGCGAGTAGCCGCAGTCGATGTCGAAGTCCTCAATGGTCTGCTCGATCTCGGCCATGTTCCGCCGTCCGAGCTCCTCGAGCAGACCGAATTCCTCCGGCCAGCGCGCCAGCCCGTTGGCGTGGCCATGGGTGATGCTGGCCGACAGGAACCCGCCGTTGCGGCCGGACGCCGCCTCGGCAATGCGCTCGCCCTCGAGCAGCACCACATGCGCCTCGGGCCGGCGCTGTTTGGCCCGCACGGCCGCCCAGAGTCCGGACAGGCCGCCGCCGACAACCACTACGTCCGCAGTGCTATCGGTCGTGAGCGCCGGCCGCGCCGCAGGGCGATCCGGGTTCGCCAGCCAGAGCGGCTCGTGGCGCACGTCGGCCAGCGCGGCTCGTGCCTGCGGGCAGGCATCGTGAGCGAAGGGCACGTCAGGCCCCCTGGTGAGCGTCGCCGTCCACAATCGCGGACCTGTCGGCGTGCTCAGGGCCACCCGCGAGGACGGTGCGGTGCCAGTCCTTGCGGGGCACCCCGGTGATGTCGGTCGAGACGTGTTTGATCTGCGTGTACTCCTCGAACGAGTACATGCTCATATCCTTGCCAAAGCCGGACTGCTTGACGCCGCCGTGCGGCATCTCGGACACGATCGGGATGTGGTCGTTGATCCACACACAACCGGCACGCAGCTCGCGCGAGGCTCGGCCAGCGCGCACCACGTCACGGGTCCAGGCCGAGGCCGCCAGGCCGAACGGGGTGTCGTTGGCCAGCGCGAACGCCTCGTCGTCGGACTCGAAGGGCAGCACGGCCAGGACCGGCCCGAACACCTCGTCCCGGACGATCTCCGAGGACTGCGCCGCCTCGACCAGCAGGGTTGGGGAGTAGTAGCTGCCGGCGGCCAGCTCGCCGCCGGGCACGGCACCGCCGGTCACGGCACGTGCCCCAGCAGCCACGGCGCGATCCACCATGCCAGCCACCTTGGCCTGCTGCCGGCGCGAGATCAGCGGACCCAGATCCGTGGCCGGGTCGGAGGTCGGGCCGAGGACGGCGGAGGCCATCAGTTCGGCGACGCCTGCAACGAAGTCGTCGTAGAGCGAGACGTGCACATAGGCGCGCGTGGCGGCGGTACAGTCCTGGCCGGTGTTGATCAGTGCGGCAGCGGCGGCGCCATGGATCGCCGCATCCGGGTCGGCATCGTCGAACACGACGAACGGCGCCTTGCCGCCGAGCTCAAGGTGCAATCGCTTCAGGCCGGCGACGGCGACCTCGCCGACGCGTCGACCCACCGGGGTGGAGCCCGTGAAGGACACCATCGCCACGGTGGGATGGCCCACCAGGGCCTCACCGGCCACCAGGCCGTTGCCCGTGACGATGTTGAGCACGCCGTCGGGCAGCCCGGCCGCGCGCGCATCCTGGGCGACCATGAGGGCCGTGAGCGGCGTGAGTTCAGATGGTTTGAGAACGATGGTGTTGCCCGCCGCAATCGCGGGGAGGATCTTCCACATCGCCATCTGCAGCGGGTAGTTCCACGGCGCAATGGAGCCGACCACGCCGATTGGCTCTCGGCGGATCACTGAGGTGTGGTCACCGTCCCATTCGGCCGCAGCCGTGCCCGACAGGTGCCGCGCGGCACCTGCGAAGTAGGCGGCGTTGTCGATCGACCCGGGCACATCGAACTCGGAAGTCATGCGGATGGTCTTGCCCGCCTGCTCCGACTCCACCGCGGCATACTCGTCCGCGCGCGCTGACATGGCCCGTGCGAGTTCGTTGAGAGCCGCCGACCGACTCGCGGGCGTGGCGCACGACCAAGCCGGGAACGCGGCGGCGGCCGCATCGACGGCGGCCTCCACCTCGGCCGGTCCAGCCAACTCGACCGTCGCGATCGGCCGCCCAGTGCTCGGGTCGAGAACGTCGTGCAGTTCGCCGGAGGAGCCTGAGACTGCCCGTCCGCCGATCCAACAGCCCGGCAGCCGAACGCCGCTATGAGAGTCCACAGTCCAGATCCGTCTGCCGCTCAGCCTTCGAGACTGGCCATGACGTGCTTGATCCGGGTGTAGTCCTCGAAGCCGTACATCGACAGGTCCTTGCCGTAACCGGAGTGCTTGAAGCCCCCGTGCGGCATCTCGGCCACCAGCGGGATGTGGGTGTTGATCCACACGCAGCCGAAGTCGAGCGCCGCCGACATCCGCAGGGCGCGGGCTGTGGTGGCGGTCCAGACGCTGGAGGCCAGGCCGTACTCCACGCCGTTGGCCATCGCGACGGCCTGCTCCTCAGTCTCGAAGCGCTGCACAGTCATGCAGGGCCCGAAGATCTCCTGCTGGATCATCTCGTCGTCCTGCTGCAGATTCGCGACGACCGTCGGCGCGACGTGGAACCCGGTACCGTCCTGCCGACGCCCGCCCGCCACGATCTCGGCGTGGGTCGGGATCCGCTCGATGAAGCCGAGCACCTTCTGCAGATGGTTCTCGCTGTTGACCGGCGGCACGAAAGCGTCCTCGTGGTGCCGGCCGAGCTCGAAGGTGGTCTTGGCGCTCTTGGCCTGCTCGGCCAGCGCCGCGACGAAGTCGTCGTAGATCCCCGAAGCCACCAGCACCCGCGTGGCCGCGGTGCAGTCCTGGCCGGCGTTGAAGTACCCCGCGACAGCGAGCCACTCGGCAGCGGCCGCCACATCGGCGTCGTCGAACACAACAGCAGGCGCTTTCCCACCGAGCTCGAGGTGCACCCGCTTGACATCCCGCGCTCCGGAAAGGGCGACCTCGATGCCCGCGCGCACCGAACCGGTGATCGCGACCATGTCGGCGCGCGGGTGCTCGACCACGAGCCGACCCGTGTCACGGTCGCCGACGACGACGTTGAGCAGGCCGGCTGGCAGCACGTCGGCGACGAGCTCGGCCATCCGCACTGTGCTCACCGGGGTGGTGTCGCTGGGCTTGAGCACGACCGCGTTGCCCGCGGCGATTGCCGGGGCGAACTTCCAAACCGCCATCATCATCGGGTAGTTCCAAGGCGTGACCTGGCCGATGACGCCGACCGGCTCGCGCCGGATCCACGAGGTGAACCCGTCCATGTACTCCGCGGAGGCACGGCCCTCCAACACTCGGGCGGCGCCGGCGAAGAAGCGGATCTGGTCGATCATGGGCGGAATCTCTTCGGCCATCGTCACAGCCACCGGCTTCCCGGTGTTCAGGCTCTCGAGTTCGACGAGTTCCTCGGCGTGCTCCTCGAGCACGTCGGCGACGTCGAGCAGCGCCTTCTGCCGCACGGACGGGGTGACGTTCCGCCACTGGTCGAAGGCCGCTGAGGCGGCCGCATAGGCCGCATCGACCTCGTCCGCGCCGGACACCGGCGCTGTGCCGAAGACCTCTCCCGTACTGGGGTCCACAAGCTCGGTGACGGCGCCGGCGGCGGACTCCACCGACGCCCCATTGATGAAGCTCTGCACGCTGATCTGGGCCATGACCGGAGGCTACCCGTCGCCCGCAACCGAATGCAATCCCGCACGCGGCGCCGTGGCGGTCAATCCGCAGCCGTTCGAGGTCGTAGCAACGGATTCCCTCGCGGGGCGAGTTGCCCGCACCAGCATCGGGCAGGGATACTGAGCCCCGTGCCGACCGATTCCGCAGCCCATGGACCACTCGACGACCTGTCGTTGGCAATCATCGAGCAGTTGCAGGAGGACGGTCGGCGCTCCTTCGCCGCCATCAGCAAGGCGGTGGGACTGTCGGAGGCCGCGGTCCGGCAGCGCGTCGCAAAGATGGTGGACACCGGCATCATCCAGGTCGTGGCCATCACGGATCCGGCCCACCTGGGCTACAGCCGCGTGGCGATGATCGGTGTGACGGTCTCCGGCGACATCGACGAGGCCGTCGAAGCCATCGCCGCCTACCCCGAGGTCGACTATGTGGTCGTCACCGCGGGTTCCTTCGACCTGCTCGTCGAAGTCGTGTGCGCCGACGACGCCCACCTGCTGGCACTGATCAACAAGCACATTCGGATGCTTCCGGCAGTGCTGCGCACCGAAACGTTTATGTACCTCAAACTCCGCAAACAGACCTACACCTGGGGCCCACGATGACCACTTCCGAGCAGTTCGTCACCGAGCCGGGCGACGACTCCATCGCCGACCGCGCCGCCCGCCACCTGTGGATGCACTTCACGCGGCACTCCACCTACCACACCGGCAGCCACGTGCCGGTGATCGTCCGCGGCGAGGGGGCGCGCATCTGGGACGACTCGGGTAAGTCGTACCTGGACGGCCTGTCCGGGCTGTTCGTCGTGCAGGCGGGCCACGGCCGAGCCGAGCTGGCAGAGGCGGCCGCCAAACAGGCGGAGCAACTGGCGTTCTTCCCGATCTGGTCCTACGCCCACCCGAGTGCCGTGGACCTCGCCGAGCGCCTGGCGAACCTCACCCCCGGCGATCTCAATCGAGTGTTCTTCACCACCGGCGGCGGCGAGGCCGTGGAGAGCGCCTGGAAACTGGCGAAGCAGTACTTCAAGGTGACCGGCAAGCCGCTCAAGACCAAGGCCATCAGCCGCGCTGTGGCCTACCACGGCACTCCGCACGGCGCGCTGAGCATCACCGGGATTCCAGCCGCAAAGGCGGTCTTCGAGCCGCTGGTTCCCGGCGCGATGAAAGTGCCGAACACCAACTTCTACCGCGCCACAGAGCACGCCGACGACCCGATCGCGTTCGGCCGCTGGGCCGCCGACCAGATCGAATTCGCCATCGAGGCAGAGGGCGCTGATACCGTAGCGGCGGTATTCCTGGAGCCGGTACAGAACGGTGGCGGCTGCTTCCCCCCGCCTCCGGGCTACTTCCAGCGGGTGCGCGAGATCTGCGACCGCCACGACGTGCTGCTCGTCGCCGACGAGACCATCTGCGCCTTCGGCCGCATCGGCGAGCCCTTCGCCATGACCCGCTTCGACGTAGTCCCAGACATCATCACCTGTGCGAAGGGGATGACGTCTGGGTATGCCCCCATGGGGGCGATGATCGCCTCCGACCGACTGTTCGAGCCGTTCGGCCACGGCACGACGACCTTCCTGCACGGCTATACCTGGGGCGGGCACCCCGTGAGCGCGGCGGTCGCGCTGGCCAACCTGGACCTGATGGAGCGCGAGGACCTGTACGGCCGTGTCCGGGCGAACGAGGCGGCGTTCCGGGCCACCCTCGAGAAGCTGCTCGACATCCCGATCGTCGGCGACGTCCGCGGCGAGGGCTACTTCTACGGCATCGAGCTGGTCAAGGACAAGACGACCAAGCAGACGTTCTCCGAGGACGAGGCCGAGCGGCTGCTGCGTGGGTACATGTCCAAGGCGCTCTTCGACAACGGGTTGTACTGCCGCGCCGATGACCGTGGCGACCCGGTGATCCAGCTCGCACCGCCACTCATCGTCGGCCAGCCCGAGTTCGACGAGATCGAGCAGGTCCTGCGCCACGTGCTCACCGAGGGGCTGGAACTGCTGTGAGCCCGAACGGCGACTCCCCTGCCGACCCGAGCACAGCCGTGCGCCGGCTCTCGGAGAAGCAGCGCGACGACGCCGCCGCTCTCACCGACGTGCTGTCGTCCGGTTTGCTGGCGCACGTGGGATTCCAAGCCGACGGCGGGTGGCCCTACGTGATTCCGGTCGCCTACGCCCCGTGGCGCGACGGAGTGATCTTCCACGGCTCCACCGGGTCGCGGATGTTCCGAGCCATGGCGTCGGGCGCCCGCATCTGCGCGACGGTGACCCACCTCGATGCCCTCGTCCTCGCTCGATCGGCCTTCGAGTCCAGCATGTCCTACCGCAGCGCCATGCTCTTCGGCGTCTGCCAGGAGCTAGCCGGCGACGAGAAGTCCGAGGCGCTCGACGTCCTCACCGACCACCTGCTGCCAGGGCGCCGATTCGGCGCACCCAACGGTCTGCGCACGCCGACCGGCAAGGAGCTAGCCGCGACGATGGTGCTCTACCTCCCGGCGGACAAGTGGTCAGTCAAGGTCGGCAACGAGTTCGCCGACGATCCGGCCGCTGACCTGGCCTCACACGCCGACCTCTGGGCCGGGCAGGTGGCCGTGCGCACTTCGCTCGGACCGGCCGAGCCCGATTCCACCGCCATCGGACTGCCGGTGCCCGCCGAGGTGGCGGCATGGATTCAGGACGGACACCCGGCACTGGCCGGGCCGGTCGCACCCGCGGCCGAGTCAGCTGCAGAGGAGGCCGGGACATGACACCGGACGAGTTGTTCGCCATCGACACCCTGCTGAGCGAAGACGAGCGCGCCATGCGCGATGTCGTGCGCGACGTCGTGGACCGCGAGGTGCGTCCGCACATCCGCGGCTGGTTCGCCGACGGCGCTCTGCCGGCACGCGAGTTGGCGCGCCAACTGGGCGAGGTCGGCCTGCTGGGGATGCATCTGCAGGGCTACGGCTGCGCCGGCACCTCAGCGGTGTCGTATGGCCTGGCGTGTCTGGAGCTCGAGGCCGGCGACTCCGGCATCCGCTCGCTGGTGAGCGTGCAGGGATCGCTGGCGATGTTCGCCATCTGGCGCTTCGGCAGCGAGGACCAGAAGCAGGAGTGGCTGCCGGCGATGGCCCGTGGTGAGGCGATCGGCTGCTTCGGCCTGACCGAGGCCGACTTCGGCTCCAACCCGTCAGGCATGCGCACCAGGGCCGTGCGCGACGGTTCCGACTGGGTGCTCAACGGAAGCAAGATGTGGATCACCAACGGCTCCATCGCCGATGTCGCCGTGGTGTGGGCTCGCACCGACGACGGCATCCGCGGCTTCGTGGTGCCCACCTCGACGCCCGGGTTCGAGGCCCGGGACGTGGGCGACAAAATGTCGCTGCGCGCGTCGGTGACCTCCGAGCTCGCGCTGAGCGACGTGCGACTCCCCGCGGCAGCCATGCTGCCCGAGGCGCGCGGGCTGCGCGGGCCGCTGTCGTGCCTGGACGAGGCGCGCTTCGGCATCGTTTTCGGCACCCTCGGCGCCGCACGGGACTGCTTGCACACGGCGCTGGACTACAGCACCTCGCGGATTCAGTTCGACCGTCCGATCGCCGGCTTCCAGCTGACCCAGGCCAAACTGGCCGACATGGCGCTCGAGTACGGCAAGGGCGTGCTGCTGGCACTGCACCTGGGGCGGCTGAAGGACGGCGCCGGCGTCAGCGCGGCGCAGGTGAGCACCGGCAAACTCAACAATGCCCGCATCTCCCTCGAGATCGCCCGCACGTGCCGCGGGATCCTCGGCGGCAACGGCATCACGCTGGAGTACCCCGTGATCCGGCACATGAACAACCTGGAGTCGGTGTACACCTACGAGGGCACCAACGAGATCCACACGCTAGTTGTGGGTCAGGCGCTCACCGGCGAGGCCGCATACACCTGAGCTGTGGCCGCGCAGTCGCGCCAGTGAGAGGCTCAACCGGTGGGTGTGCGGTAGTAACCAAGTACATCGACCACTGCATCGGCGCTGCCCGATCCGTTGTAGACGCGGACCGCGCGATCGCTGGATACCGCGACGATGGAGGCGTTGGCTCGCGTCGTGCCCGGTCTCGTCCAGTTCAACGCCGACGCCATCGGCCGCGCCGCAGTAGCCGGGTAGATGCGCAGGTGACCGCCACCGGCGGGTTTGACCACCGTGAGGTTATAGGCCACCGCGACCGCGCCGCTGGGCACGATTCCGCCCCAGTTGGGAGCGCCGGCGGCGTCGCGGCCATCGACCATCCAGAGCGTGCGATCGTTCTGGAACTCCCCTGTCGGGAGCGGTCCGGGCGACGGTGCGGCCGCGCGCGAATCGTAGGTCCGAGCCGGCACCCCAGCGACGAACTCCGCGCCGTCGGCGGCAGCGGAGAAGTACCCGACGATGTCGAACAGGAGGTGCACGGGCTTGCCGGAGGAGTTGAAGATTCGGATCTGCCGGTCGGCATCGATGCGCACCTGCGAGCCGTTGGCTACGGTGTCGCCGTCCCCACCGAAGTTGATGATCGATGCGCCCGGCATCTCGGCGTCGGCGGGAAACACCCGGAGGTGCCCGCTGGCTGAGGGCCGCACGACCGTGACGTTGTAGGCGACCGCACTCGCCCCGGGCACGACCACGCCCTTGGCCGCTCCCGCGGACGGGCTCTGATCGGCGACCGAGATCGTCCGCGTCTCACCTGGGGCAAGGTCGGTCGAGAGCGTCTGCTGGGAGTCGAAGACCCGCACGGGCGTGATCGGTGTGAACCGGCCGTCCGCCCCCGCCGCCTGCGCCGCCGGTGCCGCGACCGATCCGGGTGCGGGCACGTAGTAGCCGACGATGTCTACGATTCCCTGCACCGGCGCCGGGGCGCCGTTGAACACGCGGATCGCCCGATTGGCATCGACCTGCACGACTGAACTGTTGGCGATCGTACTGCCCGGTTCGAAGTTGATCGCCGAGGCCGGAGACGCGGTCCAATCGCCAGGCATGACACGCAAGTGGCCGGCCGCCGTGGGGCTCGCGACGGTGAGGTTGTAGGCCACGGCCACCGCACCGACCGGCACCACATCC
>JBIRBF010000227.1:0-3465 GCA_044326505.1 Candidatus Nanopelagicales bacterium
CGCACCATGGTGTTCTTCGAGTCCCCCCGGCGCACCGCAGCCACCCTGACCGACCTGGCCGAGGCCTTCGGCGACGATCGGGCGGCAGCCCTGTGTCGGGAGCTGACCAAGACCTACGAGGAGGTCCGCCGCGGCGCCCTCGCCGAACTCGCAGCGGGCGCGCACAGCGCGGACGTCCTGGGTGAAGTCACCCTGGTGGTGGCCGGTGCCAACGTTGCGCCCAGTGCGGCCACCCCGGCGGACCTGGTGCGCGCCTACGAAGGCGAGCTGGCCGCCGGCACGCCGCGGCGCGAGGCCATGCGCCTTGTGGCCGAGCGGCTCGGTGTGCCGCGACGCGACGTGTACGACGCCGTGCTCGCCGCCAAGCAGGTGCCGCGACCGCCTGCGTAGGATCGATCCCATGTCCGCGCGAAAGGCCTTCTACGTCACGACGCCGATCTACTACGTCAACGACTCCCCGCACATCGGCCACGCCTACACCACCGTCGCCGGGGACGTCCTGACCCGGTGGCACCGCCAACGCGGCGAGAAAGTCTGGTACCTGACCGGTACCGACGAGCACGGCACGAAGGTCGAGCGGACCGCCGCCGCCAACGGGGTGACGCCCAAGCAGTGGACCGACTCGCTCGTGAACGGTTCCTGGAAGCCGATGCTGCGGACCCTCGAGATCGCCAACGACGACTTCATCCGCACCACCTCGGGTCGGCACCGACACGGGGTAGCGGTGTTCTGGGAGCGGCTCAAGGAGCGCGGCTATGTCTACGAGGACACCTACGAGGGTCCGTACTGCGTGGGGTGCGAGGAGTTCAAACTGCCCGGCGACCTGCTCGAGGGCCCTGACGGCGAGCTGCTCTGCCCAGTCCACTCGACACCGGTCGAGATGCTCTCCGAGAGCAACTGGTGGTTCCGCCTGTCCGACTTCGCCGAGCCGCTGCTCGAGCACTACCGCCGCCACACCCACGCGATCGAGCCGCGCAGCGCCTACAACGAGGTGATGTCGTTCATCGCCGGCGGGCTGTCAGATATCTCGATGTCGCGCTCCGCCGTGAGCTGGGGCATTCCGCTGCCGTGGGACGACGAGCAGGTGGTCTACGTCTGGTTCGACGCGCTGCTCAACTACATCACCGCCATCGGCTACGGAGCCACGGAGGACACCCCCGACGCTGGCCGGTTCGCCCAGACCTGGCCGGCGGACGTGCACCTGGTCGGCAAGGACATCCTGCGCTTCCACGCCGTGTACTGGCCGGCGATGCTGATGGCGGCGGACCTCGACCTGCCCAAGAAGGTGTTCGCGCACGGCTGGCTGCTGGTGGGCGGCGAGAAGATGTCCAAGTCCAAGCTCACCGGCATCAGCCCGGAGCAGATCACCGATGTCTTCGGCGCCGATGCGTTCCGCTACTACTTCCTGCGCGCCATCAACTTCGGCTCCGACGGGTCCTTCTCGTGGGAGGACATGCAGGCCCGCTACACGTCCGAGTTGGCCAACGGCTTGGGCAACCTCGCCTCGCGCGCGACCGCCATGGTCGTGCGGTACTGCGATGGCATCCTGCCGGAGCCGGGCAACTACACGAACGCGGATAACGCCCTGCACGAGGCTCTGCGCGGGGCGGCGGAAGGCGCGGACTCGGCGATGGGGCGGATGGACTTCTCCGCCGGCATCGCAGCGGTGCGCGGTTTCGTCGAGGCTGTCAACCTCTATGTCACCGAGCAGGAGCCGTGGCAGCTGGCCAAGGATCCGGCGCAGACCGAGCGGCTGCACACCGTGCTCTACACGATGTGCGAGGCGCTGCGCGCCATCGCGGTGCTCTACAACCCGGTCATGCCGACGTCGATGACGACGTTGTGGAGCAGGCTGGGAGCTCGTCCCCACCTGGGTCCGATCGTCGATCAGCCAGTGGCGGACGTGGGTCGGTGGGGGCAGTTGCCGCCGGGCGCGCTAATGGCCAAGGGTGACGCGCTCTTCCCGCGCATCCAGGAGCCGGCATGACGGTCGAGCAGCCCCCGCGGCCGCAGGCGTTGCCGGCAGGCGTGGCGGACAGCCACTGCCACCTGGACATGGGCACCGACGGCCACACGGCGTTTCCCCCTGACTCGGACGAGGTCCGCGAAGCGATCCGCCGCGCGGGCAGCGTCGGGGTGCAGGCCATCATCCAGGTGGGTTGCGACGTCGAGGGATCGCGCTGGTCGGCCGTCGCTGCTGACCTGTACCCCCAGGTCTGGGCCACTGTCGCCCTGCATCCCAACGAAGCGCCGAAGCTGGAGGAGGCAGGCGGCCGCGCGGCGCTGGATGAGGCGCTGGGCGAGATCGCCGAACTCGCGGTGCTGCCGCAGGTGCGCGGCGTGGGCGAGACGGGGATGGACTTCTATCGCACCGCCCCGGGCGGCCGATCGGTGCAGGAGGAGTCGTTCCGCGCCCATATCGACGTCGCCAAGGCCACCGGCAAAGCGCTTGTCGTGCACGATCGGGAGGCGCATGCGGATGTGCTGCGGGTGCTCGACGATGCTGGGGCGCCGGATGTTGTGGTGCTGCACTGCTTCAGCGGAGATGCCGACTTCGCCCGCGCGGCGGTGCAGCGCGGCTGGTACTGCAGCTTCGCCGGCGTGGTCACGTTCAAGAACGCGGCCGAGTTGCGCGACGCCCTCGATGTCGTCCCGTCCGAGCTGTTGCTGGTCGAGACCGATGCGCCCTTCCTCACCCCGGCGCCGCATCGGGGCAAGGCCAATGCGTCCTACCTGGTGCCGTGGACGGTGCGCGCGATCGCCGAGCGCCGCAACTGGGACCTGACCGACACCTGCGAGCTGCTGATGGCCAACACCGAACGCGCGTTCGGGCCGCTCTAGCGGTGGCGGAGTCGCGGCTGCTGTCCCCGGCCGATGTGCGTCGGCTGGCGGCCGAGCTCGATCTGCGCCCGACGAAGGCCAAGGGCCAGAACTTCGTCATCGATCCGAACACGGTGCGGATGATCGCCGCGCGGGCCGACGTCGGCCCGAACGATGTGGTCCTGGAGGTGGGCCCCGGGCTCGGCTCCCTGACGCTGGCGCTGCTGCCGCTGGTCCGGCGGGTGATCGCGGTCGAGATCGAGCCGGCGCTGGCGACGCGGCTGCCGTACACGGCGGCCGAGTTCGCGCCGGCGGTCAGTGACCGGTTGACGGTGGTGTGCGGTGATGCGCTGCACCTGCCGGAGCTTCCCGGCCCCGCGCCGACCGCGCTGGTCGCCAACCTGCCCTACAACGTGGCCGTGCCCGTGCTGCTCGAGGTGCTGGCCGCCTACCCGACCATCGAGCGCGGGCTGGTGATGGTCCAGAAGGAGGTCGCCGACCGGTTGTGCGCCGCCCCTGGATCGCGGGTCTATGGCGTCCCGAGCGTCAAGCTGGCCTGGTATGCGGACGCGGCGCCGGCCGGCACCGTGTCGGCTTCGGTCTTCTGGCCGGCCCCCAGAGTGGCCAGCGGACTGGTGCGGTTCC